>NZ_LHVN01000036.1:0-240105 GCF_001269815.1 Pseudomonas sp. P1.31
TTGCATGTGTTAGGCCTGCCGCCAGCGTTCAATCTGAGCCATGATCAAACTCTTCAGTTCAAACATCTTTGGGTTTTTAAGAAACCCTAAACTTGGCTCAGCAATCGTTGGTTACATCTTTGATTTCTCGCGGAGTAACTTGTGATGCTGATAATCTTGTTGACTACCAGTCTGACTCCACAAGCACCCACACGAATTGCTTGATTCAGTTGTTAAAGAGCGGCTGGTTAAGATCTTTCGTCTCAACCGAGGCGCGCATTCTACAGCAGCCTCATTTGCTGTCAAGTGATTATTTTCAGAAGTTTTCGAAGAATTCTTCAACAACTTCAACCACTTGCGCTTCAGATCTCTCGTCAGCGGGAGGCGAATTCTACAGCGTTACACGCTGCTGTCAACACCTCTTTTTCAACTTCCTTTTGGCTTCGATGAACTGAAGCACTTGCTGTCGAAAACTGCGCAACTCATTGAATTTCAAGGAGTTTTCCGTTTCGACTGCGCCGGAAGTGGGGCGAATTATAGACGTCTGGGATTTGCCGTCAACCGTTAATTTCGCTTTTCTTGCAAAACCGGCTTTCTGGCCAGCAAACGCGGGATACGCCGCGTCACGGGCGGAATACGCAGTATCAGAAGCACTGCACCTATAAAGGCATAGATCGCCCATTCCTCAAGATCAGCGCGCACGATCCACAGCATATGCAGTAAACCCAAACCCAGAATTACGTACGCCAGGCGATGCAGCTTCTTCCAGCGCGAGCCCAAACGCCGCTGACTGTAGCGATTGGACGTCACCGCCAACGCCAACAATCCTAGAAAACTCAACGCCCCTACTATTATGTAAGGCCGCTTGCGCAACTCGACCGCCAGCTGCGACCAATCAAACCCCAGGATAAACGCCATATAACTGCACAGGTGCAACACCACATAGGCGAAACACCAAAGCCCCAACTGCCGGCGAACCGCAATCCACCCCGCCCAACCGGTGAGTTTCTGCATCGGCGTCATGCTCAGGGTAATCAGCAACAACACCAAGGTTCCCAACCCCAGCCGATCGACCAACACTTTGCCGGGATCAGGGCCGAGCAAATCCTCAAGCGCTTGATACAACCAGAGCATCGGCCAGATCGCTGCCGCAATGAAAACGCCTATACGCCAGAACGGAAAGCGCATCAGTAGTTCTTCCGCAGGTCGAGTCCTGTATATAAGGAAGCGACTTCATCCGAGTAGCCGTTGAACATCTGCGTATCGCGCACGTTCGGTTTGAACAGACTGTTCGGCAAACGTCGCTCGCGCGCCTGCGTCCAGCGTGGGTGATCAACCGTTGGATTCACATTCGCATAAAAACCGTACTCATCCGCCGCAATGCTTTGCCAAGTGGTTTTCGGTTGCTCGCTGACCAGACTGATACGCACGATGGATTTGACGCTCTTGAAGCCATACTTCCACGGCACCACCAAACGCAGGGGCGCGCCGTTCTGATTTGGTAACTCGCGGCCATACATGCCCACCGCCAGAATCGCCAACGGATTCATCGCCTCATCCAGACGCAAGCCTTCTACATACGGCCAGTCGATCAAGGCAAAACCGGAGCGCTGCCCCGGCATGGTTTTGGGATCCTGCAGAGTTTCAAAGCGGATGTACTTGGCATTAGCGTTTGGCTCGACTTGCTTGAGCAACGCCGAGATTGGAAAACCGATCCACGGAATCACCATCGACCACGCCTCTACACAGCGTAGGCGATAGATTCGCTCTTCCAGTTGATACGGTTTCATGAAGTCTTCCAGCGCATATCGCCCCGGCTTACCCACCTCCCCGTCTATCACCACACTCCACGGTTCGGTTTTCAGCGAGCCGGCATTTGCCGCCGGATCCCCCTTGTCGGTGCCGAACTCGTAGAAGTTGTTGTAGTGAGTGGCGTCTTTAAAAGGCGTGATCGCCTCATCCTTGACGTTGACTGCTCCCCATTTAGTAGAGGACAGCTTCTCGTTAAACCAGGCAGGCGCTTTACCGGGTTCGACATCGGCGTACCGAGCGGCATCCTCGGCATTGGCCCAACGCGGCAGGCTACTGACGGCGATACCGGCAGCAGTGGCACCGAGCAATTGGCGGCGCGAGAGATAAATGGATTCAGGCGTGACATCCGACTCGTTGCAGTCAGACGCTTTGGGGATTTTGATCAGCATGACAACTCCGCAGCTTTGGAGGACAGATGCACCCATAGACTGCGGAGTATGCGTGAAATTACATCACTCGGCTTTTTTGTGCCGACGAAGGTGCAACAAGTATTGCACCGGGCCGGATGCTGCATAGGCGAGGAACACCAACAGCAGAATGCGCGGCGGATCGCTGAACACAACGGCAAACACCAGCACCACGGCAAGAATCGCCACGAATGGCACGCGCCCTTTCAAGTCCAGCTCTTTAAAGCTGTTGTACTTGATGTTGCTGACCATCAGCATGCCGGCCGCCGCAACCATCAGCGCAACGAGGAACGACATCTTCGAACCCTGAATGCCGTAATCGCTGAACGCCCAGACGATACCCGCCACCACACCCGCCGCTGCCGGACTGGCCAGACCGATGAAATAGCGCTTGTCTGCCGTGCCGACCTGGGTGTTGAAGCGCGCCAGACGCAATGCCGCGCCCGCGACATAGATGAAGGCGACCATCCAGCCGACCTTGCCCATATCACCCAACGCCCAACCGAACGCCAGCAGCGCCGGTGCGACACCGAACGCGACCATGTCCGACAGCGAGTCGTACTCGGCGCCGAAGGCACTTTGCGTATTGGTCATGCGCGCCACACGACCGTCGAGGCCGTCGAGCACCATGGCGACGAAAATCGCAATTGCGGCAAAGGCGAAATACTTGCTCGCATTGACGGAATCCCCAGCACTCAATGCCGCCTGCGCGCTCATCGAGTTGATGATGGAGTAAAACCCTGCGAACAGGTTCGCAGTGGTGAATAGATTCGGCAGCAGATAGATACCACGATGCCGGACTTTACGACCTTCTGCGTCGTGCCCTTCTTCGATATGTTCATCGATGGGCAGCAGGCTTTCGGCGTCAGAAGCCTTGTTCGGCTCTTCGGGACGTTCGCTCATGGACATTACCTTGCAACGGTTTGGAGAAATTTCGACAGGTGCTTGAGGACGACAGTTCGGCCACAAACGCTGCAGCTTTATACCAGAACCACCGGCTCAAACGAAAAAACGCGGCCGAGGCCGCGTTTTCCGTACAAGAAGGACGACTTAGTTTTTGGCTTTGTCGACGATCTTGTTGGCACCGATCCACGGCATCATGGAGCGCAGTTGCTCGCCGATGATTTCGATACCGTGAGCGGCGTTGTTACGACGCTTGGCGGTCATCGAAGGGTAGCCGGTTGCGCCTTCGCTGATGAACATTTTGGCGTATTCGCCGTCCTGAATACGTTTCAGGGCGTTGCGCATGGCCTGACGGGACTCGGCGTTGATCACTTCCGGGCCAGTCACGTACTCGCCGTATTCGGCGTTGTTGGAGATCGAGTAGTTCATGTTGGCGATGCCGCCTTCGTACATGAGGTCAACGATCAGCTTCAGTTCGTGCAGGCATTCGAAGTAGGCCATTTCCGGCGCGTAGCCAGCTTCAACCAGGGTTTCGAAACCGGCTTTAACCAGCTCAACGGTACCGCCACACAGTACGGCTTGTTCGCCGAACAGGTCGGTTTCGGTCTCGTCCTTGAAGGTGGTTTCGATGATGCCGGTACGACCGCCACCAACGCCAGCAGCGTAGGACAGTGCAACGTTTTTGGCGTTGCCCGAGGCGTCCTGGTAGATCGCGATCAGGTCCGGAATACCGCCGCCTTTCACGAACTCGGAACGTACGGTGTGACCTGGCGCTTTCGGCGCGATCATGATCACGTCGAGGTCGGCACGCGGAACAACCTGGTTGTAGTGAATCGCGAAGCCGTGGGAGAAGGCCAGGGTGGCGCCTTTCTTGATGTTCGGCTCGATTTCATTCTTGTACAGCGACGACTGGAACTCGTCCGGGGTCAGGATCATGACCAGGTCGGCAGCCGCAACAGCGGAAGCAACGTCGGTCACTTTCAGGCCGTGAGCTTCAGCTTTGGCAACAGTGGCCGAACCTTTACGCAGACCAACAGTAACGTCAACGCCGGAATCTTTCAGGTTGCACGCCTGAGCGTGGCCCTGGGAACCGTAACCGATGATGGCAACTTTCTTGCCCTGGATGATCGACAGGTCGCAGTCTTTTTCGTAATAAACTTTCATGAAATTCCCCTATATATCCAGGCCGTTCAGGCCATTCGCTAATTTGGTTTAGATGCTGAGTACTTTGTCGCCGCGGGCAATGCCGGTCACGCCGCTACGGACGGTTTCCAGAATCGATGCGGTGCCGATGGACTGAATGAAGCTGTCGAGCTTGTCGCTGGTACCGGTCAGTTGAACGGTATACACGCTGGCGCTGACGTCGACGATCTGTCCACGGTAAATATCGGTGGTGCGTTTGATCTCGGCGCGCTGGGCGCCAGTGGCCTTGACCTTGACCAGCATCAGTTCGCGCTCGATGTGAGCACTTTCCGACAGGTCCACCAGCTTGACCACTTCGATCAGCTTGTTCAGGTTTTTGGTGATCTGCTCGATGACTTCATCGTGGCCAACGGTGGTCAGCGTCAGACGCGACAGGGTCGGGTCTTCGGTCGGGGCCACGGTCAGGCTTTCGATGTTGTAGTTGCGCTGCGAGAACAGGCCGACTACGCGAGACAAAGCGCCGGGTTCGTTTTCCAGAAGCAAGGAAATAATGTGCCGCATGATTAAGTACGCTCCGTCTTGCTCAGCCACATATCGCGCATGGAGCCGTCTTTGATCTGCATCGGATAGACGTGCTCGCTGGTGTCGACCGAAACATCGATGATCACCAGGCGATCCTTCATGGCGAACGCTTCTGCCATCTTCGACTTCAAATCTTTCGATTCGGTGATGCGTACGCCGACGTGGCCGTAGGCTTCAGCCAGCTTGACGAAGTCAGGCAGCGAT
Source organism: Pseudomonas sp. P1.31 (assembly GCF_001269815.1). Taxonomy (NCBI): domain Bacteria; kingdom Pseudomonadati; phylum Pseudomonadota; class Gammaproteobacteria; order Pseudomonadales; family Pseudomonadaceae; genus Pseudomonas; species Pseudomonas sp. P1.31. The sequence goes on from NZ_LHVN01000036.1 coordinate 5,031, forward strand.
TCCATGTAGGAGTGCGAGTGACGGCTGCCGTAGCTCATGTCCTGCCACTGACGAACCATTCCCAGAACACCGTTGTTCAGGATGACGATTTTCACTGGCAAGCCGTATTGCAGGCAGGTCGACAGTTCCTGGATGTTCATCTGGATGCTGCCTTCGCCGGTCACGCAGGCAACGTCGTCATCCGGGAAGCTCAACTTGATGCCCATGGCCGCCGGGAAACCGAAGCCCATGGTGCCCAGACCACCGGAGTTGATCCAGCGATTCGGCTTGTTGAACGTGTAGTACTGCGCCGCGAACATCTGGTGCTGGCCCACGTCGGAAGTGATAAAGGCATCGCCCTTGGTCACTTCGCAGAGGGTTTCGATCACAGTTTGTGGCTTGATCAGGCTGCCGTCGCCCTTTTCATAAGGGAACAGGCCGCGATCACCGCGCCATTCATCAACCTGCTTCCACCAACTGGCCACGGACTCCTTGTTCGGGGTCTCGCCGATTTCCTTGAGGATCGCGACCATTTCGGTCAGGACGCTCTCAACCGGACCAACAATAGGCACGTCGGCCTTGATGGTCTTGGAAATCGAAGCCGGGTCGATGTCGATATGGATGATCTTGGCGTTCGGGCAGAACTTCGCCGGGCCGTTGATCACGCGATCGTCGAAACGCGCGCCGACCGCGAGGATCACGTCAGCATGGTGCATCGCCAGGTTGGCGGTGTAGCTGCCGTGCATGCCGAGCATGCCGATGAACTGCCGATCAGTCCCCGGGAAACCGCCCAGGCCCATCAGTGTGTTGGTCACTGGCAGGTTGAGCATTTTCGCCAGTTCGGTCAGCGGTGCGGAACCGTTGCCGAGGATCACGCCGCCACCGGAATAAAGCACTGGGCGCTTGGCCGCGAGGAGCATTTCGGCTGCCTTGCGGATTTGTCCGGAGTGACCGCGAACGGCCGGGCTGTAGGAACGCAGCTTGGCTTTCTTGGGGAAGATGTATTCGAATTTCTCGGCCGGGTTGGTCATGTCTTTCGGGATATCGACCACGACCGGGCCCGGACGACCGGATTGCGCCAGGTAAAAGGCCTTCTTCATGACTTCCGGGATTTCCGAAGCGTGCTTGATCATGAAGCTGTGCTTCACGATCGGCCGGGAGATACCGATCATGTCGGTTTCCTGGAACGCGTCGGTGCCGACCATGGTGCTTGGCACCTGACCGGAAATGATCACCATTGGAATCGAGTCCATATAGGCCGTGGCGATACCGGTGATGGCGTTTGTGGCGCCTGGACCGGAAGTCACCAATACCACGCCGGCTTTACCGGTGGCACGGGCGTAGCCGTCAGCCATATGGGTTGCCGCTTGTTCGTGACGAACCAGGATGTGATTCACTTCCGGTTCTTTGAACAGGGCATCGTAAACATGCAGGAGAGCACCACCCGGGTACCCGTAGATATATTTGACGCCTTCGTCACGCAAAAAGCGGACGAGCATCTCACCGCCAGATAAAAGCTCCACGTTGTTCACCTCTAAAACGCCAGAATACCGTCCACAAAAAAGGGGCGGGTCTTAATAGGTTTACTTCTCGGCAGAGCATGAGCGACGGTGGTCGCCGACTACGTCAGCACTGACTGAGCAAGTATTGGGATCGTCCCAGTGTTGCGGGCCTTTCCCACCCAGCGCGAGGTAACGCGTTGCGGGTGTAACAGGTCGGCGCGGATGTGCGCCTCATGATCTACCGAGTGGGTCTGCTTCTGGCAGTCCCTCTACAGCGGACTTTGGATTCTTCTGTTTCGCCCTCTCCAAGTCAAGCTGTCTATGTCACTAATTGTGGGTAAGCACATGAGAACGCAAGAAAAAACCTGAAAACCGCTACTCTGTTAGCGTCAATTGCGCAATTTTGCCAAGGAATCAGCATGCGAACGCTCCTCCTCACCCTGCTGATCGGCCTCAGCCCCTGGTGCATGGCCGCTCAGATCTACAAATGGGTCGACGCCCAAGGTGTCACGCATTTCGATGCGCAGCCGCCAGCGGGCCAGCCATCCACCACGCTACAGACGCCCTCCTCGCCCCCGCCCAAACCGGCGCCAATGCCGGGCAGCGGCGTGCTCGGCGATCAGAAGGCGATTGATGACCAGGTGAAGAAACAGGTCGCGGATCAGCAGGCGCAGCTCAAGCAGTTTTGTCAGCAGGCACGGACGAACCTTGCGCAGTTGCAGAACAATCCGCGTTTGAGGGAGGAAGTGGAGGGACAGATGCGACGGCTGGATGATGCGCAGCGTCAGGAACGCATCGCTGAGGCGCAGAAGCAGATTGCACAGAATTGTGAATAGATATGTGTAGGAGCTGCCGAAGGCTGCGATCTTTTGATGTTGTTTTTAAAACAGGATCAAAAGATCGCAGCCTTCGGCAGCTCCTACAGTTTCCGGTGTACACGCCGACAGGATCGGGGTTGCCGGGAAACGTGTCCGCCCCGAAAAGGATCGGGGGTTAACGTGAGGCGGTGATCAGCAGGTCAAACTCTTTGAGCAGCACCTGCAACTGACGATCCTTGCCACCCAGGTTGCGCTGGGCGAAGACCATCTCGGCCATTTCCTGAATGCCCGAGGCATTCGGCAGTGGCAGATCCTGCTCGAGGATCATTTTCATGCGCGGCAGGAAGATCCATTGCAGCCATTGTTCGAAGTCCAGCGTATCGACCGAAAACGGTTCGACACTGCTCAAGGCTTCTGCCGACGGCTGCACCTCATCCCACCAGCCCTGTGTGCGCAGTTCGCGCTCGATCAGCAACAGCTGATCGGCGATTTTCGGGAACCGTGCATCCATCACAGCGAAACCTTGGCCTTCTGACGGGCCTGAGCGGCGCCGGCGGAATCGCCTTGTTTCTCACGGGACTGCGCGATCAATTCCCACAGGCTCGCCTGCAGATCCGGACGACCGTTGGCCATGGTCAACGCGCGACGGGCGAACTGCTCGGCTTGCGGTGCATCGCCTTGAGCCATGCGTACCTGCGCGAGGCGATAAAGCACTTGCGGCTCACGCGGCGCGACACGTTGCGCACGCTCGAGGCTGGAAGACGCACCGTTGAGGTCGCCACCGGCCTGTTGCTGTTGCGCAGTGGTCAGCAAGGCGAGCACCGGACCATCCAGTTGCTCGTCAGCCGACAAACCGCCGCCGCTGCTGGCCGAAGGAATCCCGCTCGGCGTCGACGGCATGTTGTAGGTGCCGGTATTGACCGGCGCCGACTCGACTGGCGCAGGGTTGTAAGGCCCCGCCGTGATACCGCCGGACGCCGGGCCCGGCACGATTGGCGAAGAGCTGATCGGCGTCGACACGGCAGCGCCGCCACCCGGCACCATCACCACCACGCCGGTATCACCCTGCGGAATGGCCTGAGTCTGGCCCTGCGCAGGACGCTTCACCGTGGTTTGACGGAAACCGCCATTGGCCGAAATACGTTCGCTGTTGGACACCGCAGTCCCGGAATCAACCACCGGAATCGAACCACGCTGTACGGTAGAGCAGCCGCTGAGCAAAGCCACGGCGGTCACCGCTGGAATCAACCACTTGTTCACTTGAAACCCTCTTTGCTTAATTCATCCAGCCCTTGACCCAATCCATCACCGACTCGCCGGAAGCAGGCGTTTCGCTTGCGCACGCGGCGCCGGGTGGTGGTTCGCTGCCGCGAATATACGGCATCTGCACCGCGCCCGGGCAGTTGGCATCGGAGCCTTGTCCGGTGCGCGAATCCACCCATGCCTGAACGATGTTGTCCGGTTGCGGCATGTCCAGCGGCAGCGGGTCGGCCTTGCGCATGAAACTGGTCCAGACCTGCAACGCACCGGTGGCACCGGTGAACGGCGTCTTGCCGTTATCGTCGCGACCCAGCCAGACCACAGCCAGCAAGTCCTGACTGAAACCGGCGAACCAGCTGTCCCGCGAATCGTTACTGGTACCGGTCTTGCCGGCCAGCGTCAGGGTTTTCGGCAAGACGTTGTAAACCGAGCTACCGGTACCTTCACGCATCACGCGCTGCATGGCGTTCTGGATCAGGTAAATCGACGCCGGATCGAAACGCTGCTCGATCTGGAACGGATAACGCTTGAGCGGTTCGCCCTCGGCGGTCAATACGCTGCGAATCCCGCGCATCGGCGTGTTGAAACCACCATTGGCGAGGGTCTGGTACATGGTTGCCACTTCGATCGGGGTCATGCCGCCGGCACCCAGCAACATCGACGGGAACGCCGGGAACTCACGGGTTACGCCGAGGCGCCCGAGGGTTTTCAGCACGTTCGGCACACCGACTTCCAGACCCAGACGCGAGGTCGACAGGTTGTAGGAATGCGCCAGACCTTGATAGAGGAACACCGTGCCGTGGGAGCGACGATCGTAGTTCTGCGGTTTCCACACCTGACCGTCCGCGCCTTTGACCGACAACGGGTCATCCGACAGCCAACTGGTCAGCGTGTACTTGCTCGGTTTTTCCAGCGCGGTCAGGTACACCGCCGGTTTGATCAACGAACCCACCGGCCGCACAGCATCGAGCGCGCGGTTGAAGCCTGCGTAACTGGCCTGACGGCTGCCGATCATCGCCTGCACTTCGCCGGTTTCCGGGTTGGTCACGACCATCGCCGCTTCGACATCGTCGGAGCCTTTGCGCCCGGACAGACGTTTGAAAGTGTCGTTGACCGAGGCTTCCGCCTTCATCTGCAGAATCGGGTCGAAGCTGGTGAAGATGCGCAGGCCTTCTTCGGTCAAGTCTTCGTCGCGATAGTCTTCACGCAACTGACGTTTGACCAGATCGATAAAGCCCGGGAAGGAACTGTCGGCGAGTTTGCCGCGGGTGGTCACACCCAGTGGCATTTTCTTCGCCGCTGCGACTTGCTCGGCGGTCGCCACACCTTGTTGCTCAAGCACGTCGAGCACCAGGTTACGACGCTCCAGCGCACGCTCCGGGTTACGACGCGGGTTGTAGTAGGACGGGCCTTTGACCATGCCGACCAGCAGCGCAACCTGATGCAGCTTCAGCTCGGACAATGGCTGGCCGAAGAAGAACTGGCTGGCCAGACCGAAACCGTGCACCGCACGCTGACCGTCCTGACCGACAAAGACTTCGTTGAGGTAGGCCTCAAGAATTTCTTTTTTGTCGTAATGCAGCTCCAGCAGCATCGCCATCATCGCTTCGGTGAGCTTGCGGGTCAGACTGCGTTCGCTGGTCAGGTAGAAGTTTTTTACCAACTGCTGGGTCAGCGTACTGCCGCCCTGAGTCATTTTGCCGCCCGAGGTGTTGACCCAGACAGCGCGGGCAATCGACTTCGGCGACACGCCCCAGTGGCTGTAGAAATCGCGGTCTTCGACAGCCACCAGGGTTTCGAGCAGGTACGGCGGCACTTGATCAAGTTTGATCAGTATGCGGTCTTCGAGATTTTTCGGATAAATGCCGCCGATCATCAGCGGTTCAAGACGCACCACGGACAACTTGGAACCGTTGGTCGCCGACAACTCGGCGACGTAATCGCCGGAGAAGCGCACGCGCACGGGTTGCGGTTTTTCCAGGCCTTCGTAGAACTGGAAGCCACGAGTGTTCAGATCAACCGTGTTGCCGTTGACCGCAGCAGCACCGGGGCCGTTGCTCACGGCTTCGCGGCGATAGCCGAGGGCATCGAGTTCAGTGAGGAAATCGTCCTTGCTGAGCTTCTGTCCGACGAACAGCTCAAGCGGGCGCGCGTAAACCTTGGCCGGGATGGTCCAGCGCTTGCCGGAGAACTTCTCCTGCACCACGGCATCGAGGTAAACGGCGAAGCCGGCCAGCACGACAAGGCCGACCAGACTGAGTTTAATGGCCCAGCTCAACCACGGGCCAAGGCCCTTGGAAGGTGGTTTTTTCTTGGTACGGGGAGATCGAGTTCGAGTCATGGCGGCGGATTATACGCACTTTATTCATCCTCAACAGGAGCGCTCCGAGGTTTGCGTCAGGCTGGCGAGCGGCCATAATAGCCGCCTCGAATTTCCCCCCTCTCTGAAGGATCGCCCGTGAGCCAGTCACTGATCGCTGCCCTGCAAAACCCGGCCCTCTACCCGCACCCTGTCGAAGGGTTTCAGGTCATCGAAACGCACATCTCGTGGGTAATCCTCACCGGCCCGTTTGCTTATAAAGTGAAGAAGCCCGTGAATTTCGGCTTCCTCGACTTCACCGGCCTCGAATCGCGCGCGCACTTTTGCGCCGAAGAACTGCGCCTGAACCAGCGACTGACCGATGATTTGTATCTGGAAGTGTTGCCAGTCACCGGTAGCGTCGAAGCACCGCAACTGGGCGGTGACGGCCCGGCCATCGAATACCTGCTGAAAATGCGCCAGTTCCCGCAGACCGGTATGCTCAGCACCCTGCAAGCGAATGGCGAGCTGACCACCCAGCACATTGATGAGATGGCGCAGCAGATCGCGCACTTCCACCTCAGCGCGCCAAAAGTCCCGGCCGAACACGATGCTGGCACCCCGGAAAGCGTGATGGCGCCGGTGTCGCAAAACTTCGAACAAATCCTGCCGTTCCTCAGCGACAAAAATGACCTGCTGCAACTCGACGCGCTGAAAGCCTGGGCCGAAAGCAGCTTCGAGCGCCTCAAGCCGCTGTTCACCCAGCGCAAGGCCGACGGTTTCACCCGTGAATGTCACGGTGACATCCACCTCGGCAACGCTACCGTCATCGACGGCAAAGTGGTGATCTTCGACTGCATCGAATTCAACGAGCCTTTCCGTTTCACTGACGTCTGGGCCGACACCGGTTTCCTCGCGATGGACCTGGAAGACCGTGGCCTGAAATCCCTCGCGCGCCGCTTCATCAGCCAGTACCTGGAGCTGACCGGCGATTACCAGGGTCTGGAAGTGCTGAACTTCTATAAAGCCTACCGTGCAATGGTTCGCGCAAAAGTGGCGCTGTTCAGCATGCCGGCCGACGCGACTCCGGTCCAGCGCGCGACCACCCTGCGTCAGTACCGCAACTACGCCAACCTTGCGGAAAGTTACAGCACCATTCCTTCGCGTTTCATGGCCATCACTCACGGCGTTTCTGCTGTCGGCAAGAGCCACGTGGCCATGCGTCTGGTTGAAGCACTGGGCGCCATTCGCCTGCGTTCCGACGTTGAGCGCAAGCGCCTGTTCGGCGAGCAAACCGTTGCCAATGATGTACAGGCCGGCATTTATAGCGCCGACGCCAGCACCGCGACTTACGCGCGTCTGCATGAAATCGCTGAAGTGATCCTGCACGCCGGTTTCCCGGTGGTTATCGACGCGACTTACCTCAAGCGCGAACAACGCGACAACGCGGCAAAAATTGCTGAAGCCACTGGCACGCCGTTCCTGATCCTCGACTGCAACGCGCCGCAAGCGGTGATCGAGAGCTGGCTGGCGATTCGTCAGGCCGACAAACAGGATCCGTCCGACGCCACGCTGGCTGTGATTGAAGCGCAACAAGCCAATCGTGAAGCGCTGACGCCGGAAGAAATTCTGCGCAGCAAACGCGTGCAAACCAACGAATCCGGCACCCTTGACACCGTGGTTGCACAGATCCGTCAGCGCCTGCCAGGTCTGTAAGAAACTATTTCGGCCGTGAAGCCCTCGCTTGCTTCACGGCCGTCAAATAGTGGCACTATACTGGCGTCATAAAACCAACAGGTGATGTGACATGAGCCAGCCGAAACTTCTCGACACCCCGCTGTATGCCTTGCTGCATAAAGACGACATCACTGGTTTCAACAAGGAACGCCCGCAGGACGGCCCGATCGACATGGTCGGCGGCGATTTTCGCGGTCTCGATCTGCGCGAGCTGAATGCCGATGGCGTGGATTTCCGTGACGCGTATTTCCGTTCTGCTGATTTGCGCGGGATTGATTTCCGTAATGCATCGCTTGAAGGGGCGAGCCTCGCTCACGCGCAGATTTCCGGGGCGTATTTCCCGGCGGAGTTGAGTGCGGACGAGATTTTGATGTCGATGAATTTTGGTACGCGTTTGCGCTATCGCACTCGCTGACATACTCATCAGTCCCTGACACAGCACATTTCCTGTAGGAGTGAGCCTGCTCGCGATAGCGGTTCAATATTCAACAAATGTGCTGTCTGGATGTCCGTCATCGCGAGCAGGCTCACTCCTACTTTTATGTGTTTTCCCCTCCTTTCTGCGTTCGCAGGCCTTTCAAGCGCCCTTTCTTAGAAGCTTTTGCGTCGAATCCGACCAAACAACCACGCTTTTCCTACTGATGGCTACACTCCTGAGAAGCTCGCCCACGCACCGTTCGGCCGTCGCAAGGAGGCTTGATGAATGATGAACTGCAACACCTGAAGAATCTTGGCAAGACGTCGGCGCAATGGCTGCATGCTGTGGGCATCCACAGCGCCTCGGACTTGCGTCGCCTGGGCGCGGTGGACGCCTACCGGGCCGTGCGTACCCGCGGGTTTCGCGCATCGAAGGTGTTGTTGTATGCGATCGAAGGCGCGCTGATGGACGTGCACTGGAACGACATTCCCGCCGAGCGCAAAGACGCGTTGAACAAGCAGCTCGACGCCATCTCCGCGCGCCACAAGAACTGACCGCTATGTATTTGCTGGGGGAACAATCGGCGCCAGTGGATGCGCTGATCAATCGCTTGCAGAGTCTGCCCGCGCAATGGCTGCAAGGCCTTGAGCCGTGCGGTTTGGAGATTGAAGTCGAGGCGACTGAGGATTTGCTGGGGCAACTGCCGAGTGATCAGCTGTTTCTGCTCAGCGAGGGCGTGATCAGCGGAAGTATCGCTGGTCGAGCCCTGTTCTATTGGCAGGAAGGCGACTTGATCGGTCTGCAACGTGGCGAAGCCTGGATGGATTGCCGCTTGAGCAGTGACGGCGCACTGCGTCTTCTGCCTTATCGGCGCCGTGATCTGTTTCAGCATTTGTATGCAGAGCCCGCTCGGGCCGAGCAATTTCTCGAATACCTGCTGGGGCACACCGCGATACTGGCCCACGCCGTAGCAGAACTGAAGCCGCGCGAGTTTCGTAGCACCAATGGTTTCAAACGGGTCGACGCTGGCGAAATCCTGATTCAACAAGGTGACGCCGCTGATCATGTTTTCGTGATCATCGACGGGCACGCCGAAGCGTTTGTTGATGGGCAGAAAGTCGGCGAAGTACCCAGGGATGAAATTTTCGGCGCGATGGCGGTGTTCACCCGCGAGCCGCGCAACGCCACGGTGATCGCCCGCGAACCGAGTACCATCATGCTGATCCCCGGTGATCAATTTTTGAGCATGACCCGCAGCAATCCAAAGATCGCCCACAGCCTGATCGAGAGCATGGCGCGGCGCATCGGCCAGCTCAACAGCCGGATCACACAATTGACGTCGACCAACGGTTAACGCTCAAGCCCTTTGTTTGCGGGGCGTTCCGGCCATTTCTCAGACTAAATCAAATAAATCCGGAATCAGGTGTTGACTCGGTAATGAGAATCGCTATGATTATCACAACTGGTCGCGAGATCAGTCGATATTCTGAAAAGCCCTTGGTTCGGACTCTCAGATTATCTCCTCATCAGGCTAATCACGGTTATTTGACCCGGTTTTTACCGGGTCTTTTTTTGCCCGTGGAAAAGTCATTTGCCGAACTGTTTGCGCATTTGCTCGCAGTAATCCTGCTTCGGCGTGACGGCGGTGAACCAGACGTAATCGGCCATTGCCGCAGTCGCCTCACTGCCCTGCTCTGCCAACATCAAAACCGTCGGTGCCTCAGTGGCGCCCAAATCCTCGACATGCACCGGCACACCGACATCCTTGCGCGCATGCCAGGCACCGGCCAGCAACAGCGAAGGCGTCGATGCCGCCAGCAAACGCTCAGCCATACGCCGATCACGCTGTTGCTGCACCGCCAGCATGGCTGGCATTTGAGATTCCGGAAGCAGGCCACAGTGCGAATCACCGATCTGCTCAAGCAATGTGCTTTTTACCGAGGCGGCATTGCTACGCTCACCCTTCAAAACCGGCGGATTGCGGTAGAAGGTGCGGATTTCGGCGGTGTCCAGATTCGCCGCCAGCAGCGGATACGGTTGCGTGAGCGCGAAACGAACGATCGGCCCGTAGAGATTCCAGTCCCAACCGTCCTGCCAGGCCAATGCAGCAGGAAGATCAGCAGGAGGCGTAGCGGCATGGCGCACTTGATCAACTTTAGATTGCTGCTCCGGCGTGAGCATTTCCAGCAACAGACTGCCCTGCGGCCGTTGCTCGCCGAGTGCCTGCAATAACCACAACTGCACCGCGTGATGATCGGCATTGTCATGTTGCTCGCCGACGATCACACGCTCAGGCTCGGCCAGTCGCATCAGCAATTGCTGCGCTGTCAGCACCTCACCGTTGCGCAGATCACGAATTTCTCCAGCGGGCGGCGGCGCCACAGCCACATGCTGACACCCCGCCAACCACAACACCGCCAACAACCAGATTGCGCGCATGCCTTCACCTCGATGAAAAACTCAGCGGGCGATGATCAGCGGATGCCCACGCTCCGGGTGCGGTTGCACCAATACTTCCAGACCGAACACCGCTTTAAGCGAGTCCGGTCGCAGCACTTGCTCCGGCGTATCCAGCGCGACCGGGCGCCCGCCTTCGAGCAGCAACACCCGATCACAATAGCGCGCCGCCAGATTCAGATCATGCAGGATGACCAACACCGCAGCGCCGCGATCAGCGAACTCGCGCACGGCCTGCAACGTGGTGTGTTGATGCAGCGGATCGAGCATCGACGTCGGCTCGTCCAGCAACAACGTTTGTCCGGCCTGCCCCGGCCACAGTTGCGCCAACACCCGCGCCAGATGCACCCGCTGACGTTCGCCGCCGGACAACGCCAGATAACTGCGACCGCTCAAATGCCCGGCATCGGCGGCTGCCAGCGCGGCAGCGATAATTTCCTCATCGCGCACCCGACCGCTTTGATAAGGCAAGCGGCCCATGCCGACCACTTCTTCAACGCGAAACGCAAAATCCAGCGTCGACACTTGCGGCAGTACGGCCAGACGTTGCGCCCGTTGCGTGCCCGTCCAGTGCGTCAGCGCCTGGCCGTCGAGCGACACTTCGCCTTCGCTTGGTTTCAATTCACCGCACAAGGCGCCGAGCAACGTACTTTTACCGGCACCATTGGGCCCGAGCACACCAAGCACTTCACCCGGTTCGAGTTGCAGCGAAACTTCGCTGAGCACCGTTTTGCGGCCGCGATGGATGTGCAGATTGTGCGCACTCAGCATCAGGCACGTCCTCTCAGCAGCAGGTAAAGAAAGAACGGCGCACCGATAAACGCGGTGACGATACCGATCGGCAATTCCGCCGGCGCCAGCGCCAGCCGCGCCACCAGATCGGCGAGCAACAACAGGCTCGCCCCCGCCAGCACCGACGCCGGCAACAACACCCGATGATCCGGCCCCGCCAGCAAGCGCAACAGATGCGGCACCACCAGTCCGACAAAACCGATCATCCCGGCCGCCGCCACCGCCGCGCCAACACCCAGCGCCGTGCAGAACACCAACTCACGCTTGAGCTTCTCGACATCGATACCCAAATGCCCGGCTTCCGATTCGCCGAGCAATAACGCATTCAACGCCCGCGCTCGACGCGGCAGCCACAAGGCGACAGCGGCGCTGATGATCAGCAACGGCCACAACCGCGCGTAACTCGCACCATTGAGGCTGCCCAGATTCCAGAACGTCAGCGTGCGCAGAGTCGCGTCGTCCGCCAGATAAGTGAACAGTCCCACCGCCGAACTGGCCAGTGCGGTCAGGGCAATACCCGCCAGCAGCATGGTGGCGACATTGGTCTGGCCGTTACGCCGACCGAGTCGGTACACCAGCGCCGTCACACCGAGGCCGCCGAGAAACGCGCACACCGACAACAGGTAAGGCCCGAACCACTCAGGCATGCCGCCAAAAAACGAGCCGCCGACAATCGCAATCGCCGCGCCCAACGCCGCGCCACTGGAAACACCGACCAGCCCCGGATCCGCCAGCGGATTGCGAAACAAACCCTGCATCGCCACACCGGACAACGCCAACACACCGCCGACCGCCAGACCAAGCAAGGTTCGCGGCAGACGAATCTGCCCGAGAATCAGCTCAGCCTGTTCCAGCCCGTCCGGCGCCAGCGGCACACCGATCAGGCGCAACGCCGCCCGCAGCGTGTCGAACAGCGGCAGGCTGACCGGCCCCAATGCCAACGATAGCCAGATCGCCAGCAAACACAGGAGGGTCAGGCCGATAAATAAGCCACGGGGTTTGACCAGTGTGGTCATTGGCCGCTCTTGGCCGGGTAGAAACCGTCAGACAGGGTTTTCAACGCCGCCGGCAAACGTGGGCCGAGGCCGCCGACCAACAACGTCGGATCCAGCTCCAGCACCCGCCCGGTTTTCGCCGCGCGGCTTGAATTGAGAATCGGGTTTTCCTTGAACAGCGCCGCTTTCGCCGCGTCACCGGTCAACGCACGGTCGGCGAATACCAGGACTTCCGGATCAAGACTGGCAAGGGATTCCACCGAGAACGGTTTGTAACCGGTGTGCGTCGCGAGGTTATGCCCACCCGCCTGTTGCAGCAGCCAGTCGGCGGCGGTGTCCTTGCCGGCGATCAACGGTTTGCCACCGGCATGGCCGAGCAACAGCAGCACACCCGGGGCTTTCTGTTTCGACTGTGCGTCGGCAACCCGCACTTTTTGTGCGTCGAGTTGCTGTTGATAACTTGCCAGCAGTTGTTTCGCCTCAGCTTCAGCGCCGAGTAATTGACCGAGACGGGTCACGTTTTTCTCAACCGTCGGCAGATCCGGCTGCGCCGAGAACAATTCCACCTGCACCTTGGCCGCTTTGACTTGCGACAGTACCGGCGGCGGGCCCATTTCTTCGGTGCCGATCAGAATGTCCGGGCGCAAACTGAGAATGCCCTCGGCGGAAAGGCTGCGCTGATAGCCGATGCTCGGCAGCGCTTTCAAAGATTCCGGATGCTGACTGGTGGTGTCGACGCCGACCAGTTTCGACTCGCCGCCCAAGGCCGAAACCCACTCCGACAGCGCGCCGCCAGCACTCACCCAACGTTGCGGCAACTCAGCCGCTGCAGCCTGGTGGCTGACGAAAAGTCCGACACACAGCACAGCAACGCGGGTACTCAGGCGCATACACAGCTTCCTTGAACGTGGTTTTCCCGGGCATCGGGACGACAGGCCAAGTATCCTCGGCATCTGCCAGCCGCCCTGCGGACGAAGGCCGTCATTTGATAATTGTTTGCATTTAAACGTCAAGCTCGGACATATCCGGACACGAGCGGACACTAGAGGATAGTCATGAAGTTTCTCTGCGCAGGCGCCGAGCTGGCCGAAGCGAAAAGCCGTGGTTTCGAGATCGACGGCAACAAGCTGTTCGCCGTGCGCCGCAGCGGCCAGGCCTACGTCTACCTGAATCGCTGCCCACACCGGGGCGTGGGGCTGGAATGGCAACCCGACCAGTTTCTCGACCCGAGCAACAGCCTGATTCAGTGCGCCACCCACGGCGCACTGTTTCTGATCGAGGACGGTGAATGCGTGGCCGGGCCTTGCGCCGGGCAATCACTCACCGCCATCCCTTGCCGCGAAGACGCGCAAGGCCTGTGGATCGATGTTTAGCCGTTGAGCAGCACATCGAGGCGCCGATCGATGACCATCTCTTCATGGCTCAAGCGCACACCGTACGCCAGCACCTCGACGCCACACGCGACCGCTTCATGCAGCGCGTCGGCATACGCTGAATCAATTTCCCTGGCCGGGCGCACCGCCTCTATCCCGCTGAGATTGACGCAATACAACTGCACCGCGCGAATTCCGTCCCGCGCCAGATGCGCCAGCTCCCGCAGATGCTTGGCGCCGCGCTGGGTCACCGCATCCGGAAACGCTGCCACCGGCGTACCGTCGAAACCCAGCGTGACACTTTTCACTTCCACATAAGCCGGGCCGCTCGGGTATTCGAGGCGAAAATCGATGCGACTTTTTTCCTGACCATAAGCGACTTCACGCTTCAACGCGGTAAAGCCGTTTAGCTCGGTGATCACCCCAGCCTGCAAGGCTTCCTCGACCAGGCCGTTGGCCCGCGCGGTGTTCACGCAAAACAGGCGGCCTTGCGGGGTTTCGCCGATTTCCCAGGTACCGGGCAACTTGCGCTTGGGGTCATTGGAGCGGCTGAACCAGACCTGCCCGCCCTCGACCTGACAATTGAGCATCGAACCGGTGTTCGGGCAGTGAATGGTCAGTAACTCACCGTTAACCGTTTCGATATCGGCGAGGAAACGTTTGTAACGACGGATCAGTCGCGCTTCTTCAAGCTCTGGATAAAAGCGCATCAGCCTTGCCAACTCTTCAAGCCACGCGCGATGCGTTCCACCGCTTCTTGTAGGCGAGGGAGGTTTTGCGTGTAGGCAAAACGCACATGATGACTGGCCTGATAGCGACCGAAATCCAGCCCTGGCGTAAAAGCGACGTGCTCGGTTTCGAGGAAATGTCGACAGAACGCGAAGGCATCACCGCCGAACTGGCTGATATCGGCATACAAGTAGAACGCGCCTTCAGGCTCCACGGCGATGTTGAAACCCAACTCGCGCAAGGCCGGCAACAGGAAGTCGCGACGACGGCCAAACTCGGCGCGACGTTCTTCGAGAATGGCGATGGTGTCCGGTTCGAAACAGGCCAGCGCGGCGTACTGGGCCATGCTCGGGGCGCTGATGTAGAGGTTCTGCGCGAGTTTTTCCAACTCGCTGACCGCTGCGTCCGGTGCCACCAGCCAGCCGAGTCGCCAGCCGGTCATGCCGAAATATTTCGAGAAACTATTCAGCACGAAAGCGCTGTCATCGACCTCAAGAACGCTGGCCGCATCGGTGCCGTAGGTCAGGCCGTGGTAGATCTCGTCCACCACCAGATGCCCGTGTCTGGCCTTGATGGCTGTGGATAACCCAGCCAGCTCATCGCGGGTCAGGATGGTGCCAGTCGGGTTGGCCGGTGAGGCGACCAGTGCGCCAACGCTGTCGTGATCCCAATGACGCTCGACCAGATCCGGGGTCAGTTGATAACGCACGTCAGGCCCGACCGGCACCAACTGCGCCGCGCCCTCGACCAGACGCAGAAAGTGGCGGTTGCACGGGTAACCCGGATCCGCCAACAGCCAGTGTTTCCCGGGATCGACCAGCAACGCACTGGCGAGCAGTAACGCCCCGGAACCGCCCGGCGTGATCAGAATCCGCCGTGGATCGATGTTCAAGCCATAACGCGATTGATAGAACCCGGCGATCGCCTCGCGCAGCTCAGGAATGCCGCGCGCGGCGGTGTAACGGGTTTTCCCCGCGGTCAGCGCTGCCTGCCCTGCGCGAATGATCGGTTCAGCGGTGGTGAAGTCCGGCTCGCCGATCTCCAGATGAATCACGTCGTGGCCTTCCGCCTGCAGTTCATTGGCCCGCGCCAGCAACGCCATGACATGAAACGGTTCGATCGCACGACTGCGCGCACTGTAGGGCTGAGCCATTGGGCCTTTCCTTCAACGGAAAAAAGAGACGATTCTACCCATCTGCCGGAACGAGCGAGAACCCGCAGCGGTCACAGCCTCAAGAACGCTGGACTGTAACGATACGAGCGTACGCTCCAGGATTGACTAAAATCAGTGATTGAACAGGTCTCCACCACCGCCAGACACAGCTTGCCTGACTTTTACAAGCGCCACCCGCCGGGGCCTCGACATCCGGGAGTAGCGCGGGCCGAATTGATCTGGTAAGTTCGCCCGCTTGCAGCCGCAGGGCCGGCAGGTGTCGGTGATGGAGCAATCCTGCGCAATGGATTACAAGAGTAGAGGCGGTCCATTTCATGCCCACCCAAGCAAAGCAACAGCAGCAAACCACGATCAGCGGTTTCGAACCTTACGTTCCGGCGAAAGGTGAAGAGTACATGGGCGCCCCGATGCGCGCGCACTTCACCAAGGTTCTGAACAAGTGGAAACAGGAGTTGATGCAGGAAGTCGACCGCACTGTTGATCACATGAAAGACGAAGCTGCGAATTTCCCGGATCCGGCCGACCGTGCCAGCCAGGAAGAAGAGTTCGCTCTTGAGCTGCGCGCCCGCGACCGCGAGCGCAAGTTGATCAAGAAGATCGACAAGACGCTGCAACTGATCGAAGACGAAGAGTACGGCTGGTGTGATTCGTGCGGCGTCGAGATTGGTGTGAAGCGCCTCGAAGCACGCCCTACAGCCGACATGTGTGTCGACTGCAAGACCCTGGCGGAAATCAAGGAAAAGCAGGTCGGCAAGTAATCTCGACCTGAACGAAGAACGGAGCGTGCGAACGCTCCGTTTTTGTTTCTGTCTTTTGTCTTTTGCCTTTTTGCTTTTTTGCCTTTGTGGGAGCGAGCTTGCTCGCGAAGGCGCCGGATCAGACACCTTAATGCTGAATGACACACCGCTTTCGCGAGCAAGCTCGCTCCCACAGTTGTTGTGCGCACGCTCTGAAAAAGTACTATCGCCCCCATGACTGCCAAAAAATCCCCCGCCTACATCGGCCGCTTCGCCCCGACCCCCAGTGGCCATCTGCACTTCGGCTCGCTGGTCGCCGCCCTCGCCTCTTACCTCGATGCCCGTTCAGTCGGCGGTCGCTGGCTGGTGCGCATGGAAGATCTCGATCCGCCGCGTGAAGAACCCGGCGCGCAGACTGCGATTCTCAAGGCGCTGGAAAGCTACGGGTTCGAGTGGGACGGCGACATGGTGCGCCAGAGTGATCGGCATGACGCCTACGCCGATGTGCTCAACAGCCTGTTCAATCACGGTCTGGCCTACGCCTGTACCTGCTCGCGCAAACAGCTCGAAGCGTACAACGGCATTTATCCGGGCCTGTGCCGCAACGCCGGCCATGATCAACAAGACGCAGCGATCCGCCTGCGCGTGCCGGAGCTGGAATACCACTTCATCGACCGTGTGCAGGGCGAGTACCGCCAGCACCTAGGCCGCGACGTCGGCGATTTTGTCATCCGCCGTCGCGACGGGCTCTACGCCTATCAACTGGCCGTGGTGCTCGATGATGCGTGGCAAGGCATCACCGACATCGTCCGTGGTGCCGACCTGCTCGACTCGACGCCACGTCAGTTATATCTGCAAGAACTGCTCGGCCTGCGCCAACCGCGCTACCTGCACCTGCCGCTGATTACCCAACCGGACGGCAACAAGCTCGGCAAGTCCTACCGTTCGCCGCCGCTTGAAGCAGATCAGGCCACGCCATTGCTGCTGCGGGCCCTGCGTGCTTTGGGGCAAAATCCCGGCGCCGAACTGGCCCACGCCTCGCCGCAAGAATTGCTCAGTTGGGGCAGCAAGCATTGGGATGCGACGAAGATCCCGCGCACACTGACCCTGCCCGAAGCGCAACTGCTATGACGACACTTGCAGTCGCGCGCCCATCCGTTACCAT
The DNA here is from genome assembly GCF_001269815.1 of Pseudomonas sp. P1.31. Taxonomy (NCBI): domain Bacteria; kingdom Pseudomonadati; phylum Pseudomonadota; class Gammaproteobacteria; order Pseudomonadales; family Pseudomonadaceae; genus Pseudomonas; species Pseudomonas sp. P1.31. Next base: position 22,466 of record NZ_LHVN01000036.1, read on the forward strand.
CGCCGCACGTTTTCGGGCACGCGCATAAAAAAGAGAGGCCGGGATGTACATCTATCGCTTGGTCCTGCTTTTAGTCGTGGGGATCTACCTGTTTTCCCCCGCCATCATGGATTGGTGGATCGACGCTACGGGCGCCTGGTATCGCCCCTATCTGCTTTGGCTGATCCTGATTGTTGTGACCTTCATCCTGCAGAGCCAAAAAGATGCCGATGAGCTTTAGCCTGACCCAGATGATCCTGATCAGCGCCGCGTACCTGGCGGTGCTGTTCGGCGTTGCCTGGGTCAGCGAACGGGGCATGATCCCGCGCGCGATCATTCGTCACCCGCTGACGTACACCTTGTCGCTGGGGGTTTACGCCAGTGCGTGGGCGTTCTACGGCACGGTCGGCCTCGCGTATCAGTACGGCTACGGTTTTCTGTCGAGTTACCTCGGCGTGTCCGGCGCGTTTCTGCTGGCGCCGGTGCTGCTCTATCCGATCCTGAAAATCACCCGCACCTATCAACTGTCGTCGCTGGCGGATCTGTTTGCCTTTCGCTTTCGCAGCACCTGGGCCGGTGCGCTGACCACGATCTTCATGCTGATTGGCGTGTTGCCGTTGCTGGCGTTGCAGATTCAAGCGGTCGCCGATTCCATTGGCATCCTCACTGGCGAGCCGGTGCAGAGCCGCGTAGCGCTGGCGTTTTGTGCGCTGATCATCCTGTTCACGATTTTCTTCGGCTCCCGCCACATCGCCACCCGCGAGAAACACGAAGGGCTGGTGTTCGCGATTGCCTTTGAATCGGTGATCAAACTGGTTGCCCTCGGCGGCGTCGGTTTGTATGCGCTGTACGGCGTGTTCGACGGCCCGCAACAACTTGAGGTGTGGCTGCTGCAAAACCAGACCGCCCTCGCCGCGCTGCACACGCCATTGCAGGAAGGCCCGTGGCGCACGCTGTTGCTGGTGTTCTTCGCTTCGGCGATCGTGATGCCGCACATGTATCACATGACGTTTACCGAAAACCTCAATCCACGCTCATTGGTCAGTGCGAGCTGGGGTTTGCCGCTGTTCCTGCTGTTGATGAGCCTGGCGGTACCGCTGATTTTGTGGGCCGGTCTGAAACTGGGCGCGACGACCAATCCGGAATATTTCACCCTCGGCATCGGCATCGCCGCCAACAGCAAGCCGCTGGCGTTGCTCGCTTACGTCGGTGGTTTATCAGCGGCCAGCGGCCTGATCATCGTCACCACGCTCGCGCTGTCGGGCATGGCGCTGAACCACCTGGTGCTGCCGCTTTATCAGCCGCCGGCCGAAGGCAATATCTACCGTTGGTTGAAATGGACGCGCCGCGCGCTGATCGTCGCGATCATCATGGCCGGTTTCGGCTTCTACCTGATGCTCGGCGCCGAGCAGGATCTGGCCAATCTTGGCATTGTTGCCTTCGTGGCGACCCTGCAATTCCTCCCGGGCGTGCTGTCTGTGCTGTATTGGCCGACCGCTAACCACCGGGGTTTTATCGCCGGTCTGCTGGCGGGGATTCTGGTCTGGGTGGTGACCATGCTGTTGCCGCTGGTCGGCAATCTGCAGGGTTTCTACATCCCGCTGCTGAACATGATTTACGTGCTCGACGACACCAGTTGGCACATGGCCGCGATTGCCTCGCTGGCGGCCAACGTGTTGATGTTCACGCTGATCTCGCTGTTCACTAACGCCAGCCCCGAAGAAGCCAGCGCCGCCGAAGCCTGCGCTGTGGATAACGTGCGTCGCCCGCAACGCCGCGAACTGCACGCTGCCTCACCGCAAGAATTTGCCACGCAACTGGCGAAACCGCTGGGCGCCAAGGCTGCGCAGAAAGAAGTCGAACAAGCGCTGCGTGACCTTTATCTGCCCTTCGACGAACGCCGCCCATACGCCTTGCGCCGTTTGCGCGACCGCATCGAGGCCAACCTTTCCGGCCTGATGGGCCCGAGCGTGGCGCAGGACATGGTCGAAACCTTCCTGCCTTATAAGGCGGGCGGCGAAAACTATGTCACCGAAGACATTCACTTCATCGAAAGCCGCCTCGAGGATTACCACTCGCGCCTCACAGGTTTAGCCGCCGAACTCGATGCCTTGCGCCGTTACCACCGCCAGACCCTGCAGGAATTGCCGATGGGCGTCTGCTCGCTGGCCAAGGATCAAGAGATCCTGATGTGGAACAAAGCCATGGAAGAACTCACCGGGATCGCCGCGCAACGTGTGGTCGGTTCGCGCCTGAGCACCATCGGCGAGCCGTGGAAAGAATTGCTCCAGGGCTTCATCAATCTGCCCGACGAGCATTTGCACAAACAGCATCTGGCCCTCGACGGCCAGACCCGCTGGCTGAACCTGCACAAAGCAGCCATCGATGAGCCGCTCGCACCGGGTAACAGTGGTCTGGTGTTACTGGTTGAAGACTTGACCGAAACGCAGATGCTCGAAGACAAACTGGTGCACTCCGAACGGCTGGCGAGCATCGGTCGTCTCGCAGCAGGTGTGGCCCACGAAATCGGCAACCCGGTCACCGGCATCGCCTGTCTCGCGCAAAACCTGCGCGAAGAGCGCGAAGAAGACGACGAACTGACGGAAATCAGCGGGCAGATTCTCGAACAGACCAAACGCATATCGCGCATCGTCCAGTCGCTGATGAGTTTCGCCCACGCCGGCAGCCATCAGCACAGCGACGAGCCGGTTTGTCTGGCGGAAGTGGCGCAGGACGCGATTGGCCTGCTGGCGCTGAACCGACGCAATTTCGAAGTGCAGTTCTACAACCTGTGCGATCCCGATCACTGGGTCGAAGGCGATCCGCAGCGGCTCGCGCAGGTGTTGATCAATCTGCTTTCAAACGCCCGCGACGCCTCGCCGCCGCACAGTGCGGTACGGGTGAAAAGCGAAGCCGGCGAACACACGGTCGATCTGATCGTCGAAGACGAAGGCAGCGGTATTCCGAAGAACATCATGGACAGATTGTTCGAACCCTTCTTCACCACCAAGGATCCTGGCGAAGGCACCGGTCTGGGCCTTGCACTGGTCTATTCCATCGTTGAAGAGCATTATGGACAAATCACCATCGACAGCCCGGCTGATGTACAAAGCCAACGCGGCACCCGTATTCGGGTGACATTGCCGCGTCATGTCGAAGCGACGTCCGCTGTGAACTGAGACCGTCGAGAGTATCGAATCAATGCCGCACATTTTGATCGTCGAAGACGAAACAATTATCCGCTCCGCCTTGCGCCGCCTGCTGGAACGTAACCAGTACCAGGTCAGCGAAGCCGGTTCAGTGCAGGAAGCACAAGAACGCTTCACCATTCCTACGTTCGACCTGATCGTCAGCGATCTGCGTTTGCCGGGCGCGCCGGGCACCGAGCTGATCAAGCTCGGCCAGGGCACGCCGGTGCTGATCATGACCAGTTACGCCAGCCTGCGCTCGGCGGTCGACTCGATGAAGATGGGCGCGGTGGATTACATCGCCAAGCCTTTCGACCACGATGAAATGCTCCAGGCCGTCGCGCGGATTCTGCGTGATCGCCAATCGGCCCCGGCTGCCGGCGAAGCGCTTGCCAGCAAACCGGCCAATGGCAGCGGCAAAACCGCCACTGACAACAGCAACGGCGAAATCGGCATCATCGGCTCGTGCCCGCCGATGCAGGATCTGTACAGCAAGATCCGCAAAGTCGCGCCGACCGATTCCAATGTGTTGATTCAGGGCGAGTCCGGCACCGGTAAAGAACTGGTGGCCCGTGCGCTGCACAACCTGTCGAAACGCGCCAAGGCACCGATGATCTCGGTGAACTGCGCCGCCATTCCGGAAAGCCTGATCGAGTCCGAACTGTTCGGCCACGAAAAAGGCGCGTTTACCGGCGCCAGCGCCGGGCGTGCTGGTCTGGTCGAAGCGGCGGACGGCGGCACGTTGTTCCTCGACGAGATCGGTGAGCTGCCGCTGGAAGCTCAGGCCCGCCTGTTGCGCGTGTTGCAGGAAGGCGAAATTCGCCGCGTTGGTTCGGTGCAGTCGCAGAAGGTCGATGTACGCCTGATCGCAGCAACGCACCGGGATCTGAAGAGCCTGGCGAAAATCGGCCAGTTCCGTGAAGACCTTTATTACCGTCTGCACGTGATTGCCCTGAAATTGCCAGCGCTGCGCGAACGCGGTGCCGACGTCAACGAAATCGCCACAGCCTTCCTCGCTCGCCAGAGCGCGCGCATCAACCGTACCGACCTGAAATTTGCTGCCGATGCCGAACAGGCCATTCGTCACTATTCCTGGCCGGGTAACGTGCGCGAGCTGGAAAACGCAGTCGAGCGCGCGGTGATTCTCAGCGAAAGTCCGGAAATCTCTGCGGAACTGCTGGGCATCGACATTGAACTGAGCGATCTGGACGATGACGAGTTCATCGGCCTGCCACCGCAAACCGGTGGTAACGCCAGCAACAGCAGCCATGAGCCGACCGAAGACCTGTCGCTGGAGGATTACTTCCAGCACTTCGTCCTTGAGCATCAGGATCACATGACCGAGACCGAACTGGCGCGCAAACTGGGCGTCAGCCGTAAATGTCTGTGGGAACGCCGTCAGCGTCTGGGCATTCCACGGCGCAAGACCGGGGTCGCCAGCGAGAGCTGAACGTTACCTGTCGAGTGTGCGGGTAACGCTTGAAGATGTGAAAAAACTGTTACCTCAGTCTTTTCACGTAACAGAAGCCGGGGTTATCGGTAACGAAACCCCGGCTTTTTTTCGCCCCGAGAAAACGGTTATATCGACCTAACCCTTTGTTTTACGGGGTTTCGCAAAAGTTGGCACGACCCCTGCTATATGTTTGGTACAAGAACAATAACAAGCAATGCACAAGACAATAAAAATAAGACGAATCGACTCACGCACAATAAAAACAAGACGGCGAGAGGCGCAGCTAACTGATTCTTTTGGAGAGGCGTTGTATTTGGGGCTTGCCCCACGACCAGGCCGAGAACAACAAAAACTGTCCTAAGACAGAGCCTGTACTGGTTGGATCGTAAGATCACTGCAATTCAGCGACCAAAGCAATCCGTTTGCTCTTGGCTCCCGATTGGGAGGGTCACGAAGGAAAAGCTTCGTGGCGAGGGCACTCAACAAAAACAAGAAGCCCGAATCAATAATAAAAAGAGCACGCAACTACTTCTTGGGGAGCTTCGGCTCCCCTTGTAGTTTCTCCCTTCTGTAAAAAACTCCCTGTTTTACCCCCGTTTCACCCTTGTAGCTTGCGGCTTTCAGCTCGAAGCTGCTGTCTCCTACACCATCCCCCGACTAAATGCTAGAATCTGCGCCCATCATGCGGTCATTCTTTGGTATGGCCGAACATTCCTTCAAACAGTGCATCCCATGCTGAAGAAGTTGTTCCAGTCATTCCGAACTCCCGTGCGTCGTACGCAACACATCCGTAGCACCCCTGAAGTGCTCAACAGCGGTCAACACTCGCTGCAGAAAACGCAGTTCAGCCGCTATGCGGTGAATATTGTCGAACGCCTGCAAGGTGCCGGTTACCAGGCTTATCTGGTCGGTGGTTGCGTGCGTGACATGCTGCTGGGCATCACGCCCAAGGATTTCGACGTCGCCACCAGCGCCACGCCTGAGCAAGTCCGTGCCGAATTCCGCAACGCGCGGATCATTGGCCGTCGCTTCAAACTGGTGCATATCCATTTCGGTCGCGAAATCATCGAAGTCGCGACCTTCCGCGCCAATCACCCGGTCAACGAAGACGACGAGGACAGCAATCAGTCTTCGCGTAACGAAAGCGGGCGGATTCTGCGCGACAACGTTTACGGCACGCTGGAAGAAGACGCGCAACGCCGCGACTTCACCATCAACGCCCTGTATTACGATCCGGTCAGCGAGCGCATTCTCGACTACGCCAACGGCGTACACGACATCCGCAATCACCTGATCCGTCTGATCGGCGATCCGAAGCAGCGCTACCAGGAAGACCCGGTGCGCATGCTGCGGGCCGTGCGTTTCGCCGCCAAGCTCAACTTCGGCATCGAGAAGCACACTGTGCAGCCGATCCGCGAGCTGGCGCCGATGCTGCGCGAGATCCCGTCGGCGCGTCTGTTCGAAGAAGTGCTCAAGCTGTTCCTCTCGGGACACGGCGCAATTACCTTCGAAATGCTGGTCGATCTGCAACTGTTCGCCCCGCTGTTCCCGGCCAGTGCCGATGCACTGGAACACAACCCGGAATACACCCACACGCTGATCAGCGAAGCGCTGACCAACACCGACCTGCGCATCAAGCAGAACAAACCGGTGACCCCGGCGTTCCTGTTTGCCGCGCTGCTGTGGCCAGCCCTGCCGGCCCGCGTGTTGCGCTTGCAAGAACGTGGCATGCCGCCAATCCCTGCGATGCAGGAAGGCGCCCACGAGCTGATCGCCGAACAGTGCCAGCGCATCGCGATTCCAAAGCGTTTCACCATGCCGATCCGCGAGATCTGGGACATGCAGGAACGCTTGCCACGCCGCAGCGGCAAACGCGCCGACCTGTTGCTGGACAATCCGCGTTTCCGCGCCGGTTACGACTTCCTGCTGTTGCGTGAAAGCGCCGGCGAAGAGACTGACGGCCTCGGCGAATGGTGGACGGATTATCAGGACGCCAACGAAAGCGAGCGTCGCGACATGATTCGCGACCTCAGCGGCAAAGGTGACGACGCCAGCGGCGCACCACGCAAACGTCGCCGCAGCGGCGGTTCCAAGCGCAAACGCGCCGGCGCCCCGAGCGCTTCGACCGGCGAGTAAAAGCATGGAACGCATCTACATCGGCATGGGCAGCAACCTCGCTGACCCCGCCGAACAATTGCGCAGCGCCGTCGAGGCGCTGGGGCAATTGCCGCAAACCCTGGTCGCTGGCGTTTCTGCCTTTTATCAAAGCGATTCATTGCTGCCGGGCCAACCGCGATATACCAACGCGGTTGCAGCGCTCGACAGCTCGCTCTCCCCGATTCAGTTGCTCGATGCCTTGCAAGCGATTGAGAATGATCAGGGCCGCGAACGTCTGGAACGCTGGGGCCCGCGTACGCTGGATCTGGATATTCTGCTGTTCGGTGATCGCTTGATCGACGAACCACGCCTGAAAGTCCCGCATTACCAGATTCAGGAACGCGCGTTCGTGCTGTATCCGCTCGCCGAACTGGCGCCGGCGGATCTCCATCTGCCCGATGGCCGCACCTTGGCCGACCTGCTCGCCGCCTGCCCGTTCATCGGCCTCGAACGCCTACCCCACCCCTGACACTCAATAGCCTTTTGTGGCGAGGGGATTTATCCCCGATCGGCTGCGCAGCAGTCGTAAAACCGGCAAATGCGCTGTGTCAGAATTGTCGCGGTCTTCGGTTTTGGGGCCGCTTCGCAGCCCATCGGGGATAAATCCCCTCGCCACAAAAAACGGATTTCCCACATCGTTTTTGTCGGACAAAAACTTCTCGAATCAGGCCCGCCGCGCCGCTGAATCGCATCAGTAACGCCGGTAACACTCGCCTCGTAACAATGCGGTAACACACGCAATTGACTTCCTCGGTTCTCCTCACGACTATAGGCGTCCCGCTGCCGCCAACCCGGCACATACGGGCGCAATCCAGGCCTTATAAGCACGACAAAAGAGCGTGCGCCTGAGTAAATGAAGAATCACGCGCGTTACTCGCAGTAGTTTCCAGAGCGCCTGAACGAGGATTTTTTACATGCCAGCCATCACCCTGACCACGCTCCAGAGCCTCAAGCAGAAAGGTGAAAAGATCACCATGCTGACCTGCTATGACGCGACCTTCGCCCACGCCTGCAACGAGGCCGGTGTCGAAGTGCTGCTGGTGGGCGACTCCCTCGGCATGGTGCTGCAAGGTCACGACAGCACCTTGCCGGTGACCACTGCAGAAATGGCCTACCACACCGCGTGCGTCAAACGCGGTAACACCGACGCCCTGATCCTGGCTGACTTGCCGTTCATGGCCAACGCCACCCTCGAACAAACCATGATGAACAGCGCCATGCTGATGCAGGCCGGTGCGCACATGGTCAAGGTCGAAGGTCAGCTGTGGCTGGCGGAGTCGATCCGTCTGCTCGCCGAACGCGGTGTGCCGGTGTGCGCGCACATGGGCCTGACCCCGCAAGCGGTGAACATCCTTGGTGGCTATAAAGTGCAGGGCCGCAACGAAAACCAGGCGCGGCAGATGCGTGCCGATGCGATCTCGCTGGAGCAGGCTGGCGCGTCCATGCTGCTGCTCGAATGCGTGCCAAGCGAACTGGCTGCGGAAATCACTCAGGCGGTGAAGATTCCGGTTATCGGCATCGGCGCCGGTTCGGATACCGACGGTCAGGTGCTGGTGCTGCACGACATGCTCGGTCTGTCGATCACCGGCCGCGTACCGAAATTCGTCAAAAACTTCATGCACGACCAGGACAACATCCAGTCCGCATTGAAGGCTTACGTCAGTGAAGTCAAAGCCGCCACGTTCCCTGGCATCGAACACGGATTCTCTGCATGAACACCGTAAAAACCGTACGCGAACTGCGCGCCGCCGTCGCCCGCGCGCGCAGTGAAGGCAAGCGCATCGGCTTCGTGCCGACCATGGGCAACCTGCACAGCGGCCACGTCGCCCTGGTGACCAAAGCCACGCAACGCGTGGACTTCGTGGTCGCGAGCATCTTCGTCAACCCGCTGCAATTCGGCGCCGGCGAAGACCTCGACAAGTACCCGCGCACCCTCGCGGCGGATCAGGAAAAACTGCTTGAAGCCGGTTGCTCCCTGCTGTTCGCGCCGACCGTCGAAGAGATGTACCCCGACGGCATGGCCGGACAGACCCGGGTCAGCGTGCCGCAACTGTCCGAAGGCCTGTGCGGCGCCAGCCGTCCGGGACACTTTGAAGGTGTGGCGACTGTGGTAAGCAAGCTGTTCAACATGGTGCAGCCGGATCTGGCGATTTTCGGTCAGAAGGACTTCCAGCAACTGGCGGTGATTCGCGCGCTGGTGCATGACCTGAACATGCCGATCCAGATCATCGGCGAACCGACCGTACGCGCTGCGGACGGTCTGGCGCTGTCGTCGCGCAACGGCTTCCTTAATGAAGAACAACGCGCGGTAGCCCCTGTGGTGTATCGCACGCTGAGCACTATTGCCGAGTCGATCAAACAAGGCGAGCGTGATTTCCCGGCGCTGATCAGTGCGCAGCTGCAACAGCTGGAAGCGGCGGGCCTGCGTCCGGATTACCTGGAAATCCGCCATGCGCTGACGTTGCGTCCGGCGACGGCTGAAGACCGTGATCTGGTGATTCTGCTGGCCGCTTTCCTCGGTACTACGCGATTGATCGACAACCTGCACCTGAATCTCGACACCCCCTCTTAAAAACACCGCAGTCCCCCCTGTGGGAGCGGGCTTGCTCGCGAATGCAATCTATCAGTTGACCAACATGTCGACTGATACGACGCCTTCGCGAGCAAGCCCGCTCCCACAGTGGTTTTCGGCGCATGAACGATTGCATATCAGCTGTATTGCCGCCCCCAGAGCCTTCGGGCACACTGCCCGCCGTTCGATTCCAACCCGGGAGGTTCAGCTTGCCCGACCTCGCCCTCCCCCTCCGTTTGTCGGCCACTCCCTGTATTAAATGTTAAAAAAGTACAGGGATCAGGTCAGAAGAAGTCAAGACAGATCGCAGCGCGAGGTTTACTGTATTCGCCCTGCGTCGATAAATCGTGTAGACGCAGTTGACCGCGCACCCAAACATGGCGCGCCGGTCTGATCCGTGTTCAGAAGCCGTTCAAGTAAAAAGGAAAACCGCAGCGATGGCGTATTACCTCACTCCTCAAGACGTTACCGCTCTGCCCGCCTGGCAAGCGTTGAAAGATCACCGCCAAGCCATGCAGGATTTCAGCATGCGCGAGGCCTTCAACGCCGATCCGCAGCGTTTCAATCAGTTCACCCTCAGCAGCTGCGGCCTGTTTCTCGATTATTCGAAGAATTTGATCAACGCCGAGACCCGCAATCTGCTCGTGGGTCTGGCCAATGAAGTCGATCTGAAGGGCGCGATCAAAGCGCTGTTCGAAGGCGAAATCGTCAACACCTCCGAAGGCCGCCCGGCGCTGCACACCGCCCTGCGCCGCCCGGTGGGCGACAAGCTGTCGGTCAACGGCGTCAACGTGATGCCGGAAGTCCACAAAGTACTGAACCAGATCACCGACCTCGTGGGCCGCATCCACGACGGTCTGTGGCGCGGTTACACCGAGAAGCCGATCACTGACGTGGTCAACATCGGCATCGGTGGCTCGTTCCTCGGCCCTGAGCTGGTTTCCGAAGCACTGCTGTCGTACGCGCAGAAAGGCGTGCGTTGCCATTATCTGGCGAACATCGACGGCAGCGAATTCCACGAGCTGACGCAGAAACTGCGCGCCGAGACCACGCTGTTCATCGTTTCGTCGAAATCCTTCAACACCCTCGAAACCCTTAAGAACGCTCAGGCCGCACGTGCCTGGTATCTGGCGCAGGGCGGTTCGGAAGCCGAGCTGTATCGCCACTTCATCGCCGTCTCGAGCAACAACGCCGCGGCTGTGGCGTTCGGTATCCGCGAAGAAAACATCTTCCCGATGTGGGACTGGGTTGGCGGTCGTTACTCGCTGTGGTCGGCGATCGGTTTGCCGATTGCCCTGGCCATCGGCATGTCCAACTTCAAGGAACTGCTGTCCGGTGCTTACACCATGGATCAGCATTTCCAGACTGCGCCATTCGAGCAGAACATGCCGGTGCTGTTGGGCTTGCTGGGTGTGTGGTACGGCAACTTCTGGGGCGCGCAAAGCCACGCGATCCTGCCGTACGACCACTACCTGCGCAACATCACCAAGCACTTGCAACAACTGGACATGGAATCCAACGGCAAGAGCGTGCGTCAGGACGGCACCCCGGTGTCGACCGATACTGGCCCGGTGATCTGGGGCGGCGTCGGCTGCAACGGCCAGCACGCTTACCACCAGTTGCTGCACCAAGGTTCGCAACTGATCCCGGCCGATTTCATCGTGCCGATCGTCAGCTTCAACCCGGTTGCTGACCACCATCAGTGGCTGTACGCCAACTGCCTGTCGCAAAGCCAGGCGCTGATGCTCGGCAAGACTTTGCCGGAAGCAGAAGCCGAGCTGCGCGAAAAAGGCATGAGCGAAGAGCAAGTGCACAAACTCGCCCCGCACAAGGTGATCCCGGGCAACCGTCCGAGCAACACCCTCGTGGTTGAACGCATCAGCCCGCGTCGTCTCGGCGCACTGGTGGCGATGTATGAACACAAAGTGTTCGTGCAGAGCGTGGTCTGGGGCATCAATGCCTTCGATCAGTGGGGCGTGGAGTTGGGCAAGGAACTGGGCAAAGGCGTTTACAACCGTCTGGTGGGCAGCGATGAAACCACCGCTGACGACCCGTCCACCCAAGGCCTGATCAACTACTTCCGCGGTCGTCACCGCGGGTGATAGGCTGAAGGGGCGGTTTGCCTGCCCCTACAGCTTGCAACATCGACAGTTCCACGGCACCGGGCTAATCGCAGAATCGGTGGCGTACACGATCCCTGTAGGAGCTGCCGAAGGCTGCGATCTTTTGATCTTGACCTTAAAAAACAAGATCAAAAGATCGCAGCCTTCGGCAGCTCCTACGAGGGTCGTACAGCTCCCCTCTTGTCGCACAACAAGAATAAGGAACCGTCATGTTCGATATCAGCACGTTCCCCAAAGCCGATGCCGTCCGCCGGGCTGCGCAATTGAGTCAGGATGACTATCGGCGCCTGTACCGCGAATCCATTGAACACCCCGACACCTTCTGGGCCGAGCAAGCCACGCGCTTCCTCGACTGGAGCACGCCGTGGCAAACCGTTCAGCGCTGTGACCTGAAAACCGGTGAAGCCGCCTGGTTTGCCGGGGGCCAACTGAACGTCAGCTACAACTGCATCGACCGCCATCTCGAACAACGCGGCGAGCAGACCGCCCTGCTCTGGGAAGGTGACGACCCCGCCGAATCGGCACAAATCACTTACAAAAAACTTCACCACCATGTCTGCCGCCTGGCCAACGTGCTGAAAAGCCGTGGCGTAAAAAAAGGCGACCGGGTGTGCATTTACATGCCGATGATCCCCGAAGCCGCTTACGCGATGCTCGCCTGCACGAGGATTGGCGCGGTGCATTCGGTGGTGTTTGGTGGCTTCTCCCCCGACTCCCTGCGTGACCGCATTCTCGATGCCGACTGCCGCACCGTGATCACCGCCGACGAAGGTGTGCGCGGTGGCAAGTTTGTGCCGCTGAAGCAGAACGTCGACAAAGCCCTGCAAAGTTGCCCGGACGTCAGCACCGTCGTGGTGGTTGAACGCTCTCAAGGCAAGGTCGACTGGGTCGAAGGCCGCGATCTCTGGTATCACCAGGCCGTGCGCGACGTCAGCGACGATTGCCCGCCGGAACCGATGGACGCCGAAGATCCGCTGTTCATCCTCTACACCTCCGGCAGCACCGGCAAACCCAAAGGCGTGCTGCACACCACCGGTGGCTACTTGCTGCAAGCGGCGATGACCTTCAAATACGTGCTCGATTACCGTGACGGCGAAGTGTTCTGGTGCACCGCCGACGTCGGCTGGGTCACCGGCCACAGCTACATCGTCTATGGCCCATTGGCCAATGGCGCGACCACATTAATGTTCGAAGGCGTGCCGAGCTACCCGAGCAGTTCACGTTTCTGGCAGGTCATCGATAAACACAAGGTCAACATTTTCTACACCGCGCCCACCGCCCTGCGCGCATTGATGCGCGAAGGTACCGAACCGTTGCAGGAAACGTCGCGCGCCAGCCTCAGATTACTCGGCAGCGTCGGTGAGCCGATTAACCCGGAAGCGTGGGAATGGTATTTCAACGTGGTCGGCGAACAGCGCTGCCCGATTGTCGATACCTGGTGGCAGACCGAAACCGGCGGCATCATGCTCAGCCCGCTGGTCAGTGCGCAGCGGATCAAACCGGGCTGCGCCACACAGCCAATGTTCGGCGTGCAACCGGTGTTGCTCGACGAGCAAGGCAAGGAAATCCAAGGCGCCGGCAGCGGCGTGCTGGCGATCAAATCCAGTTGGCCGGCGCAGATTCGCAGCGTCTATGGCGACCCACAACGGATGGTCGACACCTATTTCAAACCTTACCCCGGCTATTACTTCACCGGCGACGGCGCGCGGCGCGATGAGGACGGCGATTACTGGATCACCGGGCGCATCGATGACGTGATCAATGTGTCCGGCCACCGCATTGGCACCGCTGAAGTGGAAAGTGCCTTGGTGTTGCACGACAGCATCGCCGAGGCCGCCGTGGTCGGTTACCCGCACGACGTCAAAGGTCAGGGCATCTATGCCTTCGTCACGCCCATGAACGGCACCGAGCCCAACGACGAACTGAAGAAAGAATTGCTCGCCCACGTCAGCAAGGAAATCGGCAGCTTCGCCAAACCGGATCAGATCCAGTGGGCGCCGGCCTTGCCGAAAACTCGCTCAGGCAAGATCATGCGCCGCATCCTGCGCAAGATTGCCTGCAACGAACTCGACAGCCTCGGCGACACTTCGACCCTGGCCGACCCGAGCGTGGTGCAAGGCCTGATCGACAAGCGCCTCAATCAGTAACACGTCGGGCGCGGACAACCGGCCGCGCCCGCCCTTCTTCACTGAGTGGTCATGGAATTCATCCGCAGTCGCATCGAAAACCAACTCATGAGCCTGACCGGGTTATCCCTCGGCCAACTCGATCTGGAAAACCCCAAGGGCGATCCCGGCCTGTTCGGCCCCGATTCGGTCAGTTGGCAGGTGCACGGTGATTTCAGCAGCATGTTGATCGGCGGCATCAGCGCGTTGTTGCTGCAAGCCCTGCATCCACTGGCGCTGGCCGGGGTTTGGGATCATTCGAATTTTCGTCAGGACATGCTTGGGCGCTTGCGGCGTACCAGCCAGTTTGTCTCCGGCACCACGTTTGGCTCCCGGCGGGATGCCGACTGGTTGATCGAGAAAGTCCGCACCATTCACCTGCAAGTGGTGGGCACCGCACCGGACGGCCGGCCTTATGCGGCCAGTGATCCGGATTTGCTGACGTGGGTGCATGTGGCCGAGGTCAGCAACTTTCTGGCGGCGCATTTGCGCTATCGCAATCCGCAGTTGTCGCTGGCTGATCAGGATCGTTATTACGCCGAGATCGCCGTGGTCGCCGAACGCCTAGGCGCACGCGATGTGCCCAAGTCGCGGCAGGCCGTGGCCGATTATCTGCAACGCCTGCGCCCGCAATTGCTGTGCGATGAACGCAGCCGCGAGGTTTTGCGTTTACTGCTGGCCGCACCGGCGCCGAGTGTTCTGGCGCGACCGTTTGGCGATTTGATGATGAAGGCGGGCATTGATCTTTTGCCGGACTGGGCCAGCGACATGCTCGAGGTGCGGCAGAGTTCGCTGCAACGCCAGTTGATTCGCGCCAGCGTCAAACGCAGCGCACCGATGCTGCGCTGGGCGATGCGCAATGGTTCGGTGCAACGAGCGAAACGCAGGATGGGCTTGAGCTGAAAACTTCGTAGGACGCCTTCGCGAGCAAGCTCGCTCCCACAGGAGATATGATTTGCAGCATAGATCCCCTGTGGGAGCGAGCTTGCTCGCGAAGGCAGCAACTCGGTTCCCTGCCAAGCTGTTAAACTCCCGCGCCCCAATTCTCTCCAGCAAGGCGCATGCATGTCTTCCTTGAATCAGGCGCTGCGCGCCGCCCTCGATCAACGCCAGGACTTGCTCGCTGTGCTGCACAGCCAGGGCACCGATTGCTATCGGCTGTTCCACGGCAGCCAGGAAGGCGCCGGCGGTCTGACCATCGACCGCTACGGCCCGCAACTGCTGGTGCAGAGTTTTCACCAGACGCTGGAGCGCGATGACCTGCTGCAACTGCACGCGATGGTCAATCAAACCCTGGGCCTGGAAACCCTGCTGGTCTACAACGACCGCTCCCGTGGCAACTCGCGCATCGACCGTGAAGACAGCGTCTACAAAGCCGAAGACGCCGCACTGGTTGATCTGGTCGGTCACGAATGGGGCCTCAATTACCGCGTGCGCGGACGTCACGCCGGGCAGGATCCGCTGCTGTTCCTCGACCTGCGTAACACGCGTGGCTGGGTCAAGGAGCACGCCAAAGGCAAATCCGTGCTCAACCTGTTCGCCTACACCTGCGGCGTCGGCCTCAGTGCCGCAGCCGGTGGCGCCCGTGAAGTGTGCAATCTGGATTTCGCCGAAGGTAACTTGGCGGTCGGTCGCGAAAACGGTTTGCTCAATCCACAGTTGCCGGAGATGGAATTCATTCAGTCGGATTATTTTCCGGCGATCCGCCAACTCGCCGGCCTGCCGATCAGCCAGCGTCGCGGGCAGAAACTGCCAAGCTACCAGCGCCTCGAACAGCGTCAGTACGATCTGGTGCTGCTCGATCCGCCGGCCTGGGCCAAGAGCGCGTTCGGCACCGTTGACCTGCTGCGCGATTATCAAAGCCTGCTCAAACCCGCGCTGCTGACCACCGCCGACAACGGCGTACTCATTTGCTGCAACAATCTGGCAAAAGTCAGCATGGACGACTGGCGCGAACAAGTCCTGCGCTGCGCCGAAAAGGCCGGCCGCCCGGTGCGTGAGTGGAGTGTGATGACCCCGGGGGCAGACTTCCCGTCCATGGATCAGCAACCGCCACTGAAAACCCTGATCCTGCAGCTATAAGAAGATCCCTGTAGGAGCTGCCGAAGGCTGCGATCTTTTGATTTTGTCTTTTTTTTAAAACAAGATCAAAAGATCGCAGCCTTCGGCAGCTCCTACACAGTCGTGCATATTTCCAGACAAATCTGAACAATCCTGACCCATGCGATGTACTTCGGAACCAGATTCGCGTGCCATACTCCAAGGCACTTCGATTCAGACAGATGAAGCCGCACATGACCAAAGGATTGATTCGCGCGATTGGCGCCTTGTTGACTGCGCTGGCCCTCTACAGCCTGCTGGGGTTTCTGATTTTGCCGGGCATTGCCCTGCGAGTGGCCAACCAGCAACTGGCCAATTACGCCACGGTGCCGGCGCATATCCAGCGCATCGAACTCAACCCGTTCAGCCTTGAGGTCAACTTGTGGGGCCTGGTTATTGGTGAACCGGGCAAAGAGCAGGTGGGCTTCGAACGCCTGTACGCCGACCTGCAAATCGACAGTCTGTGGACCAAAGCCCTGCATCTGGCGAACATCGAACTGGACAAGCCGAAGACCGAAATCCTCTTCGCCAAAGACGGCAAGCTCAATCTGCTTGGCCTGTTCAACGTGCCGGCCAGCGAACCGGTTCCGGCCGATCCCGACGCCAAACCGTTCCCGCTGCGCATCGACAACATCAAACTGGCCAGCGGCGTCGTGCACTTTCAGGACGTGCGTCCGAGCGAGCCGATCGAATTCCTTTACGACGACCTCAGCTTCGAACTGAAAAACCTCAGCACCCTGCCCGAAGACAGCGCCGACATGACCCTCGTCGCGATCGGCCCGGCCGGCGGACGAATCGACTGGAGCGGCAATTTCAGCCTGATCCCGTTCACTTCCGAAGGCACCCTGAAAGTCACCGACGGAAAGATGAAAGCCTTCTGGCCTTACGTGCGTGACTCGGTGCCTTTGGTACTCAACGACGGCGTGGTCAGCCTCAGCACCGAATACAAACTCAATCTGTCGAAAGAAACCGAACTGCTGCTGAACAACGTCAACGTCAGCATCGCGCCGTTCGCGATCAGCGCTCCGGATGGCCGCCCGCTGGCCAAGCTTGAGCGCCTCGACGTCAGCGACACCAGCATCGATCTGGCCAAGCAACACGTGGTGGTCGGCAAGATCCGCAGCCAGAAACTGGAAACCTGGGCCGCCCTCGAAGCTGACGGCCAGCTCGACTGGCAAAAACTGTTCGCCAGCCAACCGTCAAAACCCGCCGCCAAAGCCGCCGCCGAACCGGCCAGCACACCGGCCGCTGCCGATTCGCCGAAAGCTGAACCGACGGCGCCAAGCAAGCCATGGCAAGTGCTGCTCAAAGACGTGCAACTGCGCGACTACACCGTTCACCTCGCCGACCGTTCCGCCACGCCTGCGGTGGCGCTGGATATCACGCCGCTGAACATTGATCTGCAGGATTTCGACAGCCTCAACGGCTCGCCCTTCAAGGTCAAACTCGACAGCGGCGTGGGCAAATCAGGCAAGCTCAGCGCCGACGGCACGGTCAATCTGGCGCCGGTCAACGCCCAGCTCAATGTGAAAACCCAGGACATCGACCTGCGTGTCGCACAGTCTTACATCAACCCGTTTATTCGTCTGGAACTGCGCAGCGGCATGCTCGGCAGTGACCTCAAGGTCAACCTCAAGAGCACCGAGCCGCTGGCCCTCAGCGTGACCGGCCGCGCGCAGATCGATCAACTGCACACCCTCGACACCCTGAAAACCCGCGACTTCCTCAAATGGCAGCAGGTGGTGGTCGAAGGCCTGAATTATCAGCACGGTGACAGCCTGTCCATCGACAAGGTCAACCTGTTCCAGCCGTACGCGCGCTTCATGATAAACGATGATCGCACCACCAACATCGACGATCTGCTGATCCCGCAACCGGCCGACAGTGGCGCGAAATCCACTGCGGCGAAACCGGCCAGCAAGGACAAACCGCTGGGCATTCATATCGGCGGCATTGCGATCAATGACGGCTCGGCCAACTTCGCCGACTTCAGCCTGACGCCAAACTTCGCCACTGCGATCCAACAACTGAACGGTCAGATCGGCACCATCGACAGCCGTCAGGCGAAACCGGCCAGCGTCGACATCAAGGGCAAGGTCGACCGCTATGCACCGGTGACCATCAAGGGCGCGGTCAATCCGTTCGACCCGATGGCCAGCCTCGACATCGCCACCAGTTTCAAACGCGTCGAGCTGACCACGCTGACGCCATACTCCGGCAAATTCGCTGGTTACCGCATCCGCAAGGGCCGACTGAATCTCGACCTGCATTACTTGATCACCAAAGGCCAACTGAAAGCCGAGAACAAAGTGGTGGTCGAACAATTGCAGCTCGGTGAGAAGGTCGACAGCCCGGATGCCGTGAGCCTGCCGCTGAAACTGGCGATCGCGTTGCTCAAGGACGTCGACGGCAAAATCTCCATCGAATTGCCGGTGACCGGCGACCTCAACAACCCGCAGTTCAGCGTGATGCCGATTGTCTGGCAGACCCTGCGCAACCTGATCGTCAAAGCCGCAGCGGCGCCGTTCAAGCTGATTGGCGGTTTGGTCAGCGGTGGCGGTTCCGAAGATCTTGGCACCGTGTCATTCGCGCCGGGCTCCAGCGAGTTGAGCAAAGACGCCGAAGGCGCGCTGGTGAAACTGTCGCAAGCGCTGAAAGAACGCCCTGCCCTGCGTCTGGAAATCGAAGGCACCGCCGCGCAAAGCAGCGATGGTCCGTTGATCGCCGAGCAGCGTCTGGAACGTGAATATCAGTACAACTACTACAAGATGCTCCAGCGCCGTGGCGATAAAGTCCCAGCTCAAGCATCTTTGATCGAAGTACCCGAGGGCGAAAAAGGCCCGCTGCTCGAAGGCATTTATCGCACCCGTCTGAAAACCCAGCCGCCGGCTGAATGGAAGGATCTGGGCAAGGAAGAACGCACGGCGAAAATGCGTGAAGGCGTGATCAAGTTCTGGAGTGGCAGCGATGTGTTGCTGCGTCAGTTGGGCCAGGATCGCGCCAGCAGCATCAAGGATTATCTGGTCGACAAAGGCCAACTGGCCGATGACCGCGTGTACTTCATCGACGCCAATCTCGGTCAGGCTGAAAGCGATGGTCGGGTGATCACGCCGCTGCATCTGGACGCCGAGTAATGACCGGCAAGTGGCTGGCGGCGATCGCCTTGACGCTGGCTGCCAGCCCCGTCTGGGCGTCGGATACGTTGCGCTGCGGCAGTCAACTGGTCAGCCTCGGCGACCGCGTCAGCGAAGTGCTGCAGAAGTGCGGCGAACCGGTTGGTCGCGATCCGCTGGGTTACAAGCGCAGCGCCAATCGGCGTGAAGAGTTTCAGGTCGAGGAATGGACGTACGGGCCGAACAACGGCATGTACCAATACCTGCGTTTTGAAGGCAATCGCCTGCGGCAGATCACCAGCAAACGCGGTAACTAAAACACATCAAGAGATCGCAGCCTTCGGCAGCTCCTACTTTGGAATGCATTTCCCTGTAGGAGCTGCCGAAGGCTGCGATCTTTTTTTGCGCCTGAAATAGAACGGGCCCCGACACAAGTGTCGGGGCCCGTAATGACCACATCCGTGTGGCCGTTCGCATGAACTCTAAAGGTGCGGCAGACGTATTGCTCGGCCCGCCTGTCGCGTCTTCTCCCGGTTCAGGCGAGAAGCCTTAGCCTTACTCGGCTTTCAGGCCGTCAGCGGAGACCGCTTTGACGCCTTTGATTTTCTTGGTGATCGCAACAGCGGTAGCTTTCTGCGATTCAGTCACAGCTACAGTCGACGACAGCGAAACGACGCCTTTGTTGGTTTCTACTTTGATGTCAGTGCCTGGGATGCCTTTTTCGGTAACCAGGTCGCTTTTGACTTTGGTGGTGATCCAGGTATCGGAAGTAGCTTCTTTAGCTTGGGTAACTTCACCAGCAGCCAAAGTCATTGGAGCAGTCTGAGTGGTTTGGGCGAATGCGCCGGAAGCCATGGTCAGGGTCAGCGCGGTAGCAGCAGCGGCAGTGATAGCGAACTTCTTCATACGAGTAACTCCTGTTTTTCTGGAAAGTCTGCTGCGTGTCTTGTCAGCAGGGTTGCCATATACATTGCGAACGCTGTGCCAACTTTTTCGACGACATAAAAACCTTATAAATCAATAGTTTAGTAAAAATGTAAATTCCCGGATTCATGCAATTTGCATGACTTGCAGATTAATCGCATGCAAGTTGCGGTTTTTTGGAAAGTTCCTAAGACGCTGAAATTATTGAAGCTTTTATTTAGCCCCGGCCAAAGAAAATGCCCCGTAAACGGGGCATGTTTCAGTCGAAGGTCAATGTAGGAGCTGCCGAAGGCTGCGATCTTTTAATCTTGCCTTTAAAAACACAATCAAAAAATCGCAGCCTTCGGCAGCTCCTACAGATGTCTATTTAAGTACCGCTACCTGGGCAGCCTTTAGGCGCGTAGTCCGGATTGACAGTCGATGCGCAGCTCCAGACCCCGGCCGTAGCGCCTGTTGCACCGCCAGAGCGGGTCAGGGTGATGGTTTTACCCAGCACCGGCGCAGGAGCGTTGGTCAGCGTGCACACGATTGTCCCGGCCCCGGTCGAAGCCGTACCCGAAGCCGTCACGCTGCTGCAGTTAGTCGTTGAGTACGCGGCACTACCGGAGACCAACGTGATGGTTGGATCAGTCCCTTGATTAATCGTATCTTCAAACGGAATCTTCAGCGCGCTGATTTCCGCCAGACCCGCCGTGACCTTCGCCCGCGCTTGATACTTGGTGTACTGCGGCAGGGCAATGGTCGCCAGAATCCCGATGATCGCCACTACGATCAGCAGTTCGATCAGCGTAAAACCTTGTTGTTTTTTCATAGACACGCTCCATGCATGAGTCGAAATCTCATGATCTGCAAGGGACGCAGCATAGCCCATGCCAACGCCCGCTAGACCCCGCACGCTGGGCGCACAGCGGTCGCGACGCCGTTTCCTACAACCTCTGACCGCACTATCTGACACTTTTTGTCACCTGCGCCCGGCATGTTTGGCGCTGCCGGTTGACTAGGCTATAAGTCATGAACGGCAAGCGTGCGGAATCCCCATGAATGACATCGCTCTGAGCGGTCTGGCCAAGCAATTGGTGCAGGCCGAACTGCTCACGGAAAAAAGCGCCCAGCAAGCCTGGCAACAGGCCCAGCGCAATCGGCTATCGCTGGTCAGCTACCTGGTGCAGAACAAACTGGTGAAGAGCTGGCAGGTCGCCGAGATCGCCTCGGAACACTTCGGCATGGCGTTCCTCGACCTCAACTGTCTGGACAAAGAAACCCAGCCCAAAGGCCTGGTCAGCGAAAAACTGGTGCGCCAGCATCACGCCCTGCCCTTGTGGCGGCGTGGCAACAAACTGTTCGTGGGCATTTCCGACCCGAGCAATCATCAGGCGATCAACGATATTCAGTTCAGCACCGGGCTGAACACCGAAGCCATTCTGGTGGAGGACGACAAGCTCGCCGATGCCATCGAAAAATTCTTCGACACCCACGCCTCGGGGCTCGAAGACATGGCCGACGTCGACCTCGACGGCCTCGATGTCGAGGCCATCGACGATGCTAAACAGGAGAGCATGGGCCCGGATGCCGACGATGCGCCGGTCGTGCGTTTCGTGCACAAGATGCTGCTCGACGCGATCAAAAGCGGCTCCTCCGACCTGCACTTCGAACCCTACGAAAAAAACTACCGCGTGCGCGTGCGCACCGACGGCATTCTGCGCGAAGTGGCGAAACCACCGATCCAGTTGGCCGGGCGCATCGCTGCGCGCCTGAAAGTCATGGCCAGCCTCGACATCTCCGAGCGGCGCAAACCGCAGGACGGGCGGATCAAGATGCGCCTGTCGAAGAGCAAGTCGATCGACTTCCGCGTAAACACGCTGCCGACCCTTTGGGGCGAAAAAGTGGTGATCCGGATTCTCGACCCGTCCAGCGCGCAGATCGGTATCGACGCGCTCGGCTATGAGCCAGCGCAGAAAGACTTGTACATGGCCGCACTCAAGCAGCCACAGGGGATGATCCTGGTCACCGGCCCTACCGGTTCGGGGAAAACCGTGTCGCTGTACACCGGGCTGAATATTCTCAACACCGTCGACATCAATATCTCCACCGCTGAAGACCCGGTGGAGATCAACATGGAAGGCATCAATCAGGTCAACGTCAATCCGCGCCAAGGCCTCGACTTCGCTCAGGCATTGCGCTCGTTTCTACGTCAGGATCCGGACGTGATCATGGTCGGTGAGATCCGCGATCTGGAGACCGCCGAGATCGCGATCAAAGCCGCGCAGACCGGTCACTTGGTGCTCTCGACCCTGCACACCAACAGCGCCGCGGAAACCCTCACGCGCCTGCACAACATGGGCATTCCTGGCTTCAACATCGCCACGTCGGTGAGCCTGATCATTGCCCAACGCTTGGCGCGCAAATTGTGCAGCCACTGCAAGAAACCCATCGAGATCCCCCGTGAAACCCTGATCAAGGAAGGTTTCCCCGAGGAACGCATCGGTCATTTCACGATCTACGAGCCGGTCGGTTGCGATCATTGCAACGGCGGGTATAAAGGCCGTGTGGGGATTTATGAAGTGGTGAAAAACACACCCGAGCTGCAACGGTTGATCATGGCCGAAGGCAACTCACTGGAAATCGATATTCAAATGCGCCGCGACGGCTTCGATGACCTGCGCACCTCGGGTCTGCACAAGGCCATGCAAGGCATCACCAGCCTTGAAGAAATCAATCGGGTCACCAAGGACTGAACATGGCGGTCAAGGCAGCGAAAATCAGCATCTATGCCTGGGAAGGCACGGATCGCAAAGGCAGCAAAGTCACCGGCGAGTTGAGCGGGCAGAATCCGGCGCTGGTCAAGGCGCAACTGCGCAAACAAGGGATCAACCCGGGCAAGGTGCGCAAGAAATCCGTGTCGTGGCTGAGTCTGGGCAAACGCATCAAGGCGCAGGACATCGCCCTGTTCACCCGGCAAATGGCAACGATGATGAAGGCCGGCGTGCCGCTGTTGCAGTCGTTCGACATCATTGGTGAAGGCTTCGATAACCCAG
Source organism: Pseudomonas sp. P1.31 (assembly GCF_001269815.1). Taxonomy (NCBI): domain Bacteria; kingdom Pseudomonadati; phylum Pseudomonadota; class Gammaproteobacteria; order Pseudomonadales; family Pseudomonadaceae; genus Pseudomonas; species Pseudomonas sp. P1.31. Next base: position 45,275 of record NZ_LHVN01000036.1, read on the forward strand.
CCATGCGCAAACTGGTCGACGAGGTGAAGCAGGAAGTTGCTGCAGGTAACAGCTTCGCCGCCGCGCTGCGCAAAAAGCCGCAGTATTTCGACGAGTTGTATTGCAACCTGGTCGACGCCGGCGAGCAGTCCGGTGCGCTCGACACCTTGCTGGAGCGCGTCGCGACCTATAAGGAAAAAAGCGAAGCGCTCAAAGCCAAGATCAAGAAAGCCATGACCTACCCGACCGCCGTGGTGCTGGTCGCTGCGGTGGTCACCGGGATTCTGCTGGTCAAAGTGGTGCCGCAATTTCAGTCAGTGTTCTCCGGTTTCGGTGCTGAGCTGCCGCCCTTTACGCTGATGGTGATCAGCCTTTCAGAATTCATGCAGCAATGGTGGTGGGCGATTCTCGGCTTACTGATCGCTGCGTTTTTCGGCACCCGTCATGCGCTGAAAAAATCTCAGGCGTTGCGTGATCGGCGCGACACCTGGCTGCTGAAACTGCCGCTGGTGGGCACAATGATGTACAAGTCCGCCGTCGCGCGTTTCGCCCGAACGCTGTCGACAACATTTGCCGCCGGCGTGCCACTGGTTGAAGCGCTGGACTCGGTGGCTGGCGCCGCCGGCAACGTGGTGTTCAAGCGCGCGATTCTGCGTATTCGTCAGGATGTTTCTACCGGCATGCAGCTGAATTTCTCAATGCGCACCACAGGCATTTTTCCCAACATGGCCGTGCAGATGACCGCGATTGGTGAAGAGTCCGGTGCGCTCGACGAGATGCTCGACAAGGTTGCGGGTTTCTATGAAGAGGAAGTCGACAACATGGTCGACAACCTCACCAGCCTGATGGAGCCGTTCATCATGGTGGTACTCGGGGTGATTGTTGGCGGTCTGGTGGTGGCGATGTACTTGCCGATCTTTCAACTCGGCTCAGCGATCTGATATGCCCATCGACGAACTGTTTGCTCTGTATCCGCTGGCCTTTGTCATCACCGCGCTATTGCTCGGGCTGGTGGTCGGCAGCTTCCTTAACGTGCTGATCTGGCGTCTGCCGAAGATGCTTGAACGCGATTGGCGCCAGCAGGCCCAGGACGTACTCGGCCTGCCCGGCGAAACGCCGCTGCCTACCTACAACCTGATGCTGCCGCACTCGCAATGCCCGCATTGCGCGCATCGAATTCGGGCGTGGGAAAATATTCCGCTGCTCAGTTACCTGTGGCTGCGCGGCCGCTGTTCCGCGTGTGCAGCGCCGATCAGCAAACGCTATCCGCTGACCGAACTGGCCTGCGGCCTGCTCTCGGCATTTATCGCCTGGCACTTCGGCTTTGGCTGGCAGGCTTGTCTGCTGATCTTCCTGACCTGGGGTCTGTTGGCGATGAGCCTGATCGACACCGAGCATCAATTGCTGCCCGATGTGTTGGTGCTGCCCTTGTTGTGGCTGGGGTTGATCGTCAACAGTTTCGGCTTGTTCGTGCCATTGCACGCTGCGCTGTGGGGCGCGGTGGCTGGTTATCTGCTGCTGTGGTCGGTGTTCTGGCTGTTCAAATTGCTCACCGGCAAGGACGGCATCGGCCACGGTGATTTCAAGTTATTGGCGCTGCTCGGCGCGTGGGGCGGCTGGCAGATTCTGCCGCTGACCATTCTGTTGTCATCGCTGGTCGGCGCGATCATCGGCGTGATTTTGCTGCGCCTGCGCCAGCAGGAAACCTCGACACCGATCCCCTTCGGCCCCTATCTGGCAATTGCCGGCTGGATTGCCTTGCTCTGGGGTGGTCAAATAACCGACTTCTATTGGCAGTTTGTCGGTTTGAAATGAATACCCCTGTGGAAAAACCCTGGATTCTCGGCCTGACCGGCGGCATCGGCAGCGGCAAAAGTGCCGCTGCCCAGCACTTTATCGACCTCGGCATTCATGTCGTCGACGCGGATCACGCCGCGCGCTGGGTGGTCGAACCGGGCCGGCCGGCGCTGGCCAAGATTGCCGAGCATTTCGGCCGCGGCGTGCTACAAGCGGACGGCACGCTGGATCGTGCGGCCCTGCGCAAACTGATCTTCGAGATTCCAGAACAGCGGCGCTGGCTCGAAGCTTTGCTGCATCCGTTGATCGGCGAGGAAATCGCTCATCATCTGGCGCTGGCAAAATCGCCTTACGCGATTCTGGTGTCGCCGCTGTTGATCGAATCCGGGCAATACGCGATGACCCAGCGAATTCTGGTGATCGACGCCCCGCAACAACTGCAGATCGAACGCACCTTGCAGCGAGACCAGACCAGCGAACAGCAGGTTCAGGCGATCCTCAAGGCGCAATCGAGCCGTGAAGACCGCGTGAGCCGCGCCGACGACGTGGTGGTCAACGACCGCGATCTCGCCTGGCTGCACAGCGAAGTCGAGCGTCTGCATCACTTTTACCTGACTTTATCCGGAGGCCAAGCATGAGCCAGATTCCTACCGTTGAATGCCCAACCTGCGGCGCACCCGTCGAATTCACCCCTGAAAACAAGTATCGCCCGTTCTGTTCCGATCGCTGCAAACTGATCGACCTCGGCGCCTGGGCATCGGAAGAACACAAGATTCCGGTCGCGCCGGACGCTGAAGACGAACTGTTTTCCGGCGATTTCGATCCTCGTCACTGATCGCGATGAGGGCAGATCGGCTGGGGATCAACGCTTGGGATCGTCGTCCTTCCACGGCGCCGAAAGGTAGCGTGTGCGGTTGAAGGTCTCCAGCCATTCCGGGCTGAAGACCACCAGCGCGCTGATGACCATGCCGTTGATAAACGCCTCGGGGAAAATGATCAGCCACAGGTAACCGATGAAATCTTCCAGCCATTCCGGCATGGCGAAGACGCCGTCGTACCACAGCAGCGTCAGACTCAGCAGCAGACAAACCAACGCCGACAGCGCAGCAGCCAGAAACCCTGAACAGAAGATATACACGAAGGGATTACGCGGTTGCGCGCGCTCGACCAGAATTGCCACGCACTCGGTGATCAGCACCGGCAGCAGAATAAACAGCGAGCCGTTGACCCCCATCGCCGCGAGATCCTGACGCCCGAGCAACACCAGACCGATCTGCGCCACCAGCCCGCCGACAATCGCCAGCGGCCAGTCCAGCAGCAAGGTCACTGCGGTCATGCCTATAAAGTGATACGACACGCCGGTGTCGAAATCCCTGCGCACCAGCCACAACAGAAATAACGCGAACACCGTGCCGAACAGCAAATGCTGACGGCGGCTGTCACTGAACAACTCGACCCACGGCGCACGCACGATCGCCCAGAGCAGCACCGGCAGGTAAATCAGCCAGCCGAGCGTCAGGCTTGCCGTCGACAGCAGTTCAGCTCCAATCATGACTCCCTCACCTTTCTGCGCACATCCCCTCGTAGGCGCTGCCGCAGGCTGCGATCTTTTGATCTTGTTCTTTTTACAGTCAAAAGATCGCAGCCTTCGGCAGCTCCTACAAGGGCGAGGTGAACGGGCGGTTAAAGCAAAGCTTTCTGCTTGTCGCATTTGAACGCTAAGCTTGGGCCTATGGATGACTCAGATTATTTACGCCTGCTGACCATCGCGGCCGAGCAAGCCAACGCGTTCCTGTCCAATGCCCGCAAATGGGAGCGTGAGCGTTGGGTCTGCCAGCGCCTGCTGCAAGGCTTGAATATCCCCTATCGCGCCGACGAGTTCGCCCCGGCCGGTGAACCGCCGGACGTGTTGTTTCGCGATGCCAATTTCGAAGTGTTCTTCGTCCTTGATGAAGGCCGTCGCCTCAACGATGAATGGCGCGATGAACTGCAGCGTCGGCGCAGCGCTTTTTCGCTCAGCCAACTGGTGCGCCGCGAAGCCAAGCCCAAGCGCATCCCGGCCAATGAATTCCTTATGCGACTGGCGCCGACTTTGCGTAAAAAAGCCCACAACTACAAAGAACGCGGCATGGATCTGGGTGAGCTGGACATCATTGCCTTCGCCAGCCTCAAGCGCGAAGTGCTCGACTTGAACAGCCACTTCCCGCCGCCCACCGAGTATCTGCGTCAGGGCTGGCGCTCGCTGTCGCTGGTCGGCCCGACCTTCGCCCGCGTACTGTTCGCCCATCCGGATGCGCCGGATTTTCTGCGCAGTAACCTTGGTCGCAGTATCGTTTTTGATGTAGGAATCAGCCTGTGACGCCGCTTCAGCAGTTGATCGCCGATGTGCCGCAAACCGGACGTGTGCGCTGGATCGGTGTGCGCCCCGAATCCCGTGGGCCGATGATCGAGCTGGATGCCGTCGAGGCACGACTTGAGGCCGGGCTGACCGGCGACCACGCCCGGCCCGGCGTGCGTAATGCGCGGCAGGTAACGCTGATTCAGTGGGAGCATCTGGCGGTGATCAACGCGTTGATGGGCCGTCCCGACGATCAACCGGTCAAGCCTGAAGATCTGCGGCGCAATCTCGTTATCAGCGGTATCAATTTGTTTAGCCTGAAGGGTCGGCGCTTTCGCATCGGTCAGGCCATCTTCGAAACCACCGGTTGGTGTCAGCCTTGTGCACGCCTGCAAAACAACCTCGGCCCCGGCACCTTTCAAGCCGTGCGCGGGCATGGCGGAATTACCGCGCGGGTGTTACAAAGCGGGATCATTCGCCTCGATGATGGCGTGTCTGTCGAGCCGGTTCCGGACAGCGGCTATGCTGCGTTCAACCCCGGATAAAAACCGCTGTAGCTTCTGCCCATTCAGCAACGTCTACCTGACGAGGCATTTATGACCAGCCGCCTGAACCCCGAAGACCAGAAACATGTCGAAGAGTACCTGCAACTGTCCCAACACCGAGTCGAGCGCCGACCTTTCCGGCCGTGGATGCTCCTCGTGCTGGTGCTGGCAGTGACCATTGGTCTGGGCCTGTTGAGCCGATTTATCAGTTACCTGACGCTATGAGCAGCTTGGCGCTCGCTTGGGTAACCGCACCGATTTCCTTTAAAAACCTTGCGAGTTATCCCTATGTCCCATCGTATTGTTATTGTCGGCGGCGGCGCCGGCGGTCTGGAGTTGGCTACCCGTCTGGGTAAGACTCTGGGCAAACGCGGCACCGCCAGCGTGATGCTGGTCGACGCCAACCTCACGCACATCTGGAAACCGTTGCTGCACGAAGTGGCCGCCGGATCGCTGAACTCCTCCGAAGACGAACTCAACTATGTTGCCCAGGCCAAATGGAACCACTTCGAGTTCCAGCTGGGGCGCATGAGCGGGCTCGATCGCGCGCAGAAGAAAATCCAGCTGGCCGCGACTTACGACGAAAAAGGCGTCGAACTGGTGCCGGCGCGAGAAGTGCAGTACGACTCGCTGGTCATCAGCGTCGGCAGCACCACCAACGATTTCGGCACTCAGGGCGCGGCGCAGCACTGCCTGTTCCTCGATACCCGCAAACAGGCCGAACGTTTCCATCAGCAATTGCTTAACCACTATCTGCGCGCACATGCCGGGCAAACCGATGTGGTCGAGCAGATCAGCGTGGCGATCGTGGGTGCTGGCGCAACTGGGGTCGAGCTGGCCGCTGAACTGCACAACGCGGCGCATGAACTGGCGGCGTATGGGCTGGATCGGATCAAACCGGAAAACATGCACATCACCCTGATCGAAGCCGGGCCACGGGTGCTGCCTGCCCTGCCGGAGCGCATCAGCGGGCCGGTGCACAAGACCCTGGAGAAACTCGGCGTCAATGTGATGACCAACGCCTCGGTCAGCGAAGTGACGGCGGACAGCCTGATCACTGCCGACGGCAACGAGATCAAGGCCAGTCTGAAAGTCTGGGCCGCCGGGATTCGCGCGCCGGGTTTCCTCAAGGACATCGATGGCCTGGAAACCAACCGCATCAATCAACTGCAAGTGCTGCCGACCCTGCAAACCACCCGCGATGAAAACATCTTCGCCTTCGGTGACTGCGCGGCCTGCCCACAACCGGGTTCGGATCGCAACGTACCGCCGCGTGCTCAAGCGGCGCACCAACAGGCGTCGTTGCTGGCTAAATCGCTGAAGCTGCGCATCGAAGGCAAAACCCTGCCGGAGTACAAGTACACCGACTACGGCTCGCTGATCTCGCTGTCGCGTTTCTCGGCTGTGGGTAACTTGATGGGCAACCTGACAGGCAGCGTGATGCTCGAAGGCTGGCTGGCGCGGATGTTTTACGTCTCGCTCTACCGCATGCACCAGATGGCGCTGTACGGGGCGTTCCGAACGGCGATGCTGATGCTCGGCAGCAAGATTGGTCGCGGCACGGAGCCACGCCTGAAGCTGCATTGATGATCTAAAAACTGTGGGAGTGAGCCTGCTCGCGAAAGCGATGTGTCAGTCGACATTGATTTCGACTGTGCTACCGCCATCGCCAGCAGGCTGGCTCCCACTTTTTTTTACGCTGCCCATAAAACCGCCAGACAACCGCAATCAATGTAGGAGCTGCCGAAGGCTGCGATCTTTTGATCTCGCTCTGATCGGCCTGGGTTCACTGGACTTAACGCAGCAGAGCTTTGAACTGCTGTAACCCTTAAAAGCCAAAGATCGCAGCCTGCGGCAGCTCCTACAGTGGATCTGGGTTACACACAGACAATTCTTCTCCTCGAGATTGCTGAAGGTGGCTGAGGTTTTTCGCGGACAAAAAAAATCCCCGTATCTTTCGATACGAGGATTTTTAATATGGTCGGGGTAAGGGGATTCGAACTCCTGACATCCTGCTCCCAAAGCAGGCGCGCTACCGGACTGCGCTATACCCCGGTAAAAAAAAGGCGACCTTTCAGTCGCCTTCTTCGATCAGTGCTTTTGGCCTCTGATCTTAAGATTCGATTCCAGCGTTAACTGGTTTCAAAAATGGTGGGTCGTGTGGGATTCGAACCTACGACCAATTGGTTAAAAGCCAACTGCTCTACCAACTGAGCTAACGACCCAAAAATGGTCGGGGTAAGGGGATTCGAACTCCTGACATCCTGCTCCCAAAGCAGGCGCGCTACCGGACTGCGCTATACCCCGGCTTGAAATTGGCTCCGTGACCAGGACTCGAACCTGGGACCCAATGATTAACAGTCATTTGCTCTACCGACTGAGCTATCACGGAACTACATATTTCAATTTACAACGGTGAAACTTACTGCTTTCAGTCACTCGTTCGCATCGCTGCGTTCGTGTGTCTGAGGCGCGCTATTCTACAACCTAGAACACCTCTGTCAACCCCCTAAATTGCTTTCAAGTTAATGATTTGCAACTTATTTCAGATTTCAGCTCAGTGAGTTGAAACCGTCTTGGCGACTGACTGCGGGGCGCACTTTACAAGCCTTTTCCTTTGAGTTCAACAGCCTAACGAAAAAAAAGGCCCCACAATGTGGGGCCTGCCAATTTTCATTGGCGTTTGGACTTAGTTGAAAACGATTTCGTCGTTCTCAACCACGCCGGTTGCCGTGTCACCTGGCAGGAAATGCCCCGACAGGATCAGCTGCGCCAGCGGGTTTTCGATCCAGCGCTGAATCGCACGTTTCAACGGACGTGCGCCATAGACCGGGTCGTAGCCCACCGCAATCAGCTTATCCATCGCTTCCGGGCTCAGTTCCAGCTTCAGCTCACGCTCAGCCAGACGCGTACGCAGGCGACCCAACTGGATCTCGGTGATGCCCGCGATCTGATCCCGTGCCAGAGGCTCAAAGATCACCACTTCGTCGACCCGGTTGATGAACTCCGGCCGGAAGTGCGACGTCAGCGCGTCCATTACAGCTGCACGCTGTGCCTCACGATCACCGACCAGTTCCTGGATCTGTACAGAGCCAAGGTTGGAGGTCATCACGATCACCGTGTTGCGGAAGTCCACCGTACGGCCGTGGCTGTCGGTCAGGCGACCATCCTCAAGCACCTGCAGGAGGATGTTGAACACATCCGGGTGCGCCTTCTCGACTTCGTCCAGCAGGATCACCGAATAAGGCTTGCGACGCACAGCCTCGGTCAGGTAACCGCCCTCTTCGTAGCCGACATATCCTGGTGGCGCACCGATCAAGCGAGCCACGGAATGTTTCTCCATGAACTCGGACATGTCGATCCGCACCATCGCCTCTTCAGTATCAAAGAGGAATTCGGCCAGCGCCTTGCACAGCTCGGTTTTACCGACACCGGTCGGGCCGAGGAACATGAACGAGCCGCTTGGACGATTCGGGTCAGACAACCCGGCTCGCGAACGCCGCACGGCGTTGGCCACGGCGACCACGGCTTCTTCCTGACCAATCACCCGTTTGTGCAACAGGCTTTCCATCTTCATCAACTTGTCGCGCTCGCCTTCGAGCATTTTCGACACGGGGATGCCGGTCCATTTCGACACAACCTCAGCGATCTCTTCCTCAGTCACCTTGCTGCGCAGCAACTGGTTCTCGCTCTTGCCGTGCTGATCGACCATTTGCAGGCTGCGTTCCAGATCCGGGATCACCCCGTACTGCAACTCGGCCATGCGGTTCAGGTCGCCTTTACGGCGTGCCGCTTCCAGTTCCTGACGCGACTGTTCGATCTTCTGCTGAATCTGTGCGGAACCCTGGACCTCGGCTTTTTCCGAGTTCCAGATTTCTTCCAGATCGGAATACTCGCGTTCGAGGCGAACGATTTCTTCCTGGAGTTTCTCCAGACGTTTCATCGCCGCTTCGTCGCTTTCTTTCTTCAGCGCCTGCGATTCGACCTTCAACTGAATCAGGCGACGTTCCAGACGATCGAGCACTTCCGGCTTGGAATCGATTTCCATGCGGATACGGCTCGCGGCCTCGTCGATCAAGTCGATGGCTTTGTCCGGTAACTGCCGGTCAGTGATGTAGCGATGGCTGAGCTTCGCCGCCGCAATGATCGCACCGTCGGTGATCGCCACCTTGTGGTGAACCTCGTAACGCTCTTTAAGGCCGCGCAGGATCGCGATGGTGTCTTCTTCGCTCGGCTCATCCACCAGGACTTTCTGGAAGCGTCGTTCGAGCGCCGCGTCCTTCTCTATATATTGGCGGTACTCGTTAAGCGTGGTCGCGCCAACGCAGTGCAACTCACCGCGAGCCAACGCAGGTTTGAGCATGTTGCCGGCGTCCATCGAACCTTCGCCCTTACCGGCGCCGACCATGGTGTGCAGTTCGTCGATAAACAGAATGATCTGCCCTTCCTGCTTCGACAGCTCATTGAGCAGCGATTTCAGGCGTTCTTCGAACTCACCGCGATACTTGGCACCGGCGATCAGCGCGCCCATGTCCAGCGAAAGCAGACGCTTGCCTTTAAGGCCGTCCGGAACTTCGCCATTGATGATGCGCTGGGCCAGACCTTCGGCAATCGCGGTTTTACCCACGCCAGGTTCACCGATCAGCACCGGGTTGTTCTTGGTGCGGCGTTGCAGAACCTGAATGGTGCGACGAATTTCGTCGTCACGGCCGATCACCGGATCGAGCTTGCCGTCTTCGGCGCGCTTGGTCAGGTCAACGGTGTATTTATCCAGCGCCTGACGCGACTCCTCGTGGTTGGCGTCATTCACCGCTTCGCCGCCACGCAGGTTAGTGATGGCGTTTTCCAGAGCTTTTTTGCTCACGCCCTGGCCGAGCAGCAACTTGCCGAGCTTGCTGTTCTCGTCCATTGCCGCCAGCAACACCAGTTCGCTGGAAATGAACTGGTCGCCCTTCTGCTGAGCCAGACGATCAGCCTGATTGAGCAGGCGTGCCAGATCCTGCGACATGTTCACGTCGCCAGTCGGGTTCTGGATTTTCGGCAATTGGTCGAGCTCTTTGGTCAGCTCTTTGCGCAAGCTGTTGACGTCGAAGCCCACCTGCATCAGCAGAGGTTTGATCGAACCACCCTGCTGTTCAAGCATGGCTTGCATCAAGTGCGCCGGCTCAATCGCCGGATGATCGTGGCCGACTGCCAACGACTGAGCGTCGGACAAGGCCAACTGTAATTTACTGGTTAAACGGTCTATTCGCATAAGTCACCTTCCTTTTGAGCAGGCCGGACCTAAGAAACCATCCTGAATAAAGAAACCTGCCAGATACCCCTATAGATGCGGTCGATTCTGGAAGATTCAAGCGTCAGAGAGTTGATGCAGATCAGACAGTCTAGCGGGTGAGCCAAACTAAGGAGGCGAAGCGTCCGGTGCGCGAAGCACGGCGATAGGAGAAGAAGCGCGGATCGGTCACGGTGCAGAAACCGCCACCATAAACAGCTGTAACTCCACGGGCTGCCAGACGCAGGCGCGCCAGCAGATAGATGTCCGCCATGAACTTGCCGGCATTGGCGCTCGGCACGAAGGCGTTTGCCGCTTCCGGCAACTGACTGATGAAGACTTCACGAACTTCCGGGCCGACTTCAAAGGCTTTCGGGCCAATCGCCGGGCCGAGCCAGACCAGAACGTCATTAGCCGGAATATCGAGGCTATCAAGCGTCGTTTCAAGGACACCCGCCGCCAGACCACGCCAACCGGCATGGGCCGCCGCCACGCGAGTGCCAGCGCGATCGCAGAACAATGCCGGCAAGCAATCCGCCGTCATCGCCGCGCAGGCAATACCGGGCGTTGCCGTCCAGCTCGCATCAGCGGTCGCAACAATGCCCGGATCAGCATGCGCCACGGTAATCCCGTGAACTTGCTGCAACCAGGCAGGCTGTATAGAGAAGTGTTCGGTGAGACGGCGACGGTTTTCGGCAACTGCCTCAGGACGATCATCAACGTGATCGCCCAGATTGAGGCTGTCGAACGGCGCCTCGCTGACACCGCCCTCGCGGGTGGTGACGCAGGCTTTGACGCTGGCCGGCGCGGGCCAGTCCGGCGTCAGCCAATTCATCCGATGAAGGCCTCACGATCCTGCTTGAGCAGGGTCAGCAGCCAGACGAAATCTTCTGGCAGCGGCGATTCCCAGCTCATGCGCTCACCGGTCGTCGGATGATCCAGCTCAAGGAAGCGCGCGTGCAGGGCCTGACGCGGGAAATGCTTGAGCGATTCCACCATCGTCGGGTTGGCCGCTGGCGGAATGCGGAAACGACCGCCGTACGCCGGATCGCCGACCAACGGGAAGTTGATGTGCGACATATGTACGCGAATCTGGTGAGTACGACCGGTTTCCAGTTTTACCCGTACGTGGGTATGGGAACGGAAGCGCTCCAGCACGCGGTAGTGGCTGACGGCAGGCTTGCCGCCTTCCATCACCGCCATGCGCTGGCGCTGCTGGCCATGGCGACCGATCGGGGCGTTGATCTTGCCACCGGCCGTTACCACGCCAATCACGATGCACTCATAGATGCGGCTGACGCTGCGACTCTGCAATTGAGTAACAAGCTTTGTCTGCGCCTGAATGGTCTTGGCCACCACCATCAAACCGGTGGTGTCCTTGTCCAGACGATGCACGATACCGGCGCGCGGGACATTGATGATGTCCGGCACGTGGTGCAGCAAGGCGTTGAGCAGCGTGCCATCGGCGTGACCGGCAGCCGGGTGCACCACCAGGCCCGCAGGCTTGTTGATGACCAGGATGTCGTCGTCTTCATAGACGATGTCGAGCTCGATGTCCTGGGCGATCCACTCGCCCTGGGCTTCCTGCTCGGCAGTCAGCTCAAGGATGGCACCGCCGTGCACGATGTCGCGAGGGCGGATAACCGCCCCGTCCACAGTCAGGCGACCTTCTTTGATCCAGGCGGAAAGGCGCGAGCGAGAGTGCTCAGCGAAGAGTTGGGCAGCGACTTGATCGAGGCGTTGGCCGCCCAATTCGGACGGCACCTCTGCGCGAAGTTCAATTTTATCGGACATGCTCTGACTGTGCGTCGGCACAGCTTTTGGTTTCGGCTGCGCGCTTGTGGTTAAATACGGCGTCTTTTGCCCCGAGGCTTTTCAACGGGGCGCTCATCATAACAGGACGGCCCCGCCCAAGACAGCGGCCGTCATAGGGACGCAAGCCGCCATGCAAGTGAAACACCTGCTGCTGATCGCCATCCTCGCATTGACCGCTGCTTGCTCATCGAAGGAAGTCGTAGACGAAAACCTCAGCGAAGCCGAGCTGTATCAGCAGGCTCAGACTGACCTGGACAACAACAGCTACACCAGCGCCACAGCCAAGCTGAAGGCTCTGGAGTCGCGTTATCCGTTCGGTCGCTACGCCGATCAGGCACAGCTGGAGCTGATCTACGCCAACTATAAGAACGCCGAGCCGGAAGCTGCAAAATCCGCCGCCGAGCGTTTTATTCGTTTGCATCCGCAGCACCCGAACGTGGATTACGCGTATTACCTCAAAGGTCTGACTTCTTTCGACCAGGACGTCGGCCTGCTGGCGCGCTTCCTGCCGCTGGACATGACCAAGCGTGACCCGGGCGCTGCCCGCGACTCGTACAACGAGTTCGCTCAGCTGACCAGCCGCTACCCGAACAGCCGCTACGCGCCGGACGCCAAGCAGCGCATGATTTATCTGCGCAACCTGCTGGCAGCCTACGAAATCCACGTGGCCGACTACTACCTGACCCGTCAGGCTTATGTAGCCGCTGCCAACCGTGGTCGTTACGTGGTGGAAAACTTCCAGGAAACCCCATCGGTCGGTGACGGCCTGGCGGTGATGACCGAGGCTTACCAGCGTCTGCACCTGGACGAACTGGCCAACACCAGCCTGGAAACCCTGAAGCTCAACTACCCGAACCACCCTAGCCTGCAAGACGGCCAGTTCGTGCCTTCGGTGGCTGAAGCGGACAACCGTTCGTTCCTGAGCAAGGCGACCCTCGGTCTGATCGAGTCGCGTCCACCGCTGCCGCCGGGCGAAACCCGCGCCAACCAGGACGTGCAGAAGCAGTACCAGGACGCGAAAGATGCGATCCCGAACGAGCTGAAGCCTAAAGATGAAAACGGCGACGTGATCGAAGAGCCGGAGCCAGAGTCGAGCGACACTGACCGTTCGTGGTTCAGCTACATGACCTTCGGCGTGTTCGACTGATCACACCGGATGGACAAAAAAAGGGAGATCTCAGGATCTCCCTTTTTTATTGCCGCGCGTTAATAGGCTGTGCGCTTGTCGGGAGCTTGGCTAAACTGCCGGATCATTAGTCGGAAAGCCGCTCATCATGCTTCGTTTATTGTTCTGGATCGTCCTGATTTTCGCCGCTGTCTGGCTGTGGCGTAAATTCAAGGCGCCCGCCGCCAATCAATCCAATCGCGCCCCTCGCGAACAGGACGCCGCGCCGATGGTGCGTTGTGCCCACTGCGGCGTGCACCTGCCGCGCGACCGTGCATTGAGCGTTCAACAACAGTGGTATTGCAGCCAGGCTCACCTTGAGCAAGGCCCGGGCCCCCGTGATCGCTGAGGCCAACGCCGACAGCAAACAGGCTCAGCGCCTGCTGCGCCTTTATCACCTCTACCGTTTAAGCGTCGGCATCATGCTGGTGCTGCTGATCTCCAGCAATATGGACAACCGCCTGCTGACGTCGATCGACGACGATTTGCTGCGCAGCGGCAGTTGGCTGTACCTGGTGCTGAATATCCTGCTGGTGGTGTTCCTAGAGAGCACCCGGCGCCCGGCGCAGTTGTTCAGCCTGGCGCTGGTCGACGTGTTGCTGCTGTGCGGTTTGTTCTACGCCGCCGGCGGGGTTGCCAGCGCCATCGGCAACTTGCTGATCGTTTCCGTGGCGATCTGCAACACCTTGCTGCGCCGGCGCATCGGTTTGCTGATCGCTGCCATAGGCGCGCTCGGCATCGTCGGCTCGAGCTTTTTGCTGAGTTTCAGCCATCCCCTCACGGCCAACGATTATCTGCAGGCCGGCACCCTCGGCGCACTGTGCTTTGCCGCCGCTTTGCTGGTGCAAGGGTTGATTCGTCGGCTTGAAGTCAGCGAGACCCTGGCCGAACAACGCGCCAGCGAAGTCGTCGGTCTTGAGGCGCTCAATGCGCTGATCCTGCAACGCATGCGCACCGGCATTCTGGTACTCGACGAGCAACGCCGCGTGCAACTGGCCAATCACAGCGCGCAGACCTTGCTGGCGCGCACACACCTTCAGGGCCATTTGATCGACGACTATTCGCCCGCCCTCGTCGATCGCCTGCAACTGTGGCTGAACAACCCGACCTTGCGCCCACAAAGCCTGAAGATTCCCGGTAACGGTCTGGAGTTGCAGCCGAGTTTTATCGCTCTCGAACAGAGCCCGAACCAGCAAACCCTGGTGTTTCTCGAAGACCTCGCGCAAATCGCTCAACAAGCGCAGCAACTCAAACTCGCCGCGCTCGGGCGACTGACCGCCGGCATCTCCCACGAAATCCGCAATCCATTGGGCGCCATCAGTCATGCCGCGCAGCTATTGGGTGAATCCGAGGAACTCGATGGCGCCGACCGGCGTCTGACGCAGATCATTCAAGATCACTCCAAACGCATGAATCGAGTCATCGAAAACGTCCTGCAACTGTCCCGCCGCCAGCAAAGCGCACCGCAACGGCTGGATCTCAAGCCGTGGCTGGAAAGCTTCGTCAACGAAAGCCGCGAGCAGGCGAACGAACAGCAACAGATTCATCTGCGGATCAATTCTGGGGATTTCACCACGCTGATGGATCCTGCGCAGCTCACGCAAATTCTCGACAATCTGCTGCGTAATGGCTGGCGCCACAGCGCCCTGCTGCACGAGCAGGCCGAGGTCTGGCTGGCGTTGTTTGTCGACACCGAAAGCCAACTGGCAGTGCTCGAAGTGCAGGACAACGGCCCCGGCGTGCCCGTCGATGAGCAGGCGCATCTGTTCGAACCGTTCTTCACCACCAGCAGCCAGGGCACCGGCCTTGGGCTTTATCTGTCCCGTGAGCTGTGCGAAAGCAACCAAGCGCGCCTAGACTTCAAACCACGCCAAGGCGGCGGCTGCTTTCGCATCACCTTTGCTCACGGACGGAAACAAAGTTGAACACGAGCCCACGGCAAAAAATTCTCATCGTCGACGACGAACCGGATATCCGCGAACTCCTGGAAATCACCCTGGGACGGATGAAACTCGATACCTTCAGCGCGCGTAATCTGGCTGAAGCCCAAGCGCTGTTACAGCGCGAGCAATTCGATCTGTGTCTGACCGACATGCGCCTGCCCGACGGCACGGGGCTGGATCTGGTGCAGCACATTCAACAACGTTATCCACAACTGCCGGTGGCGATGATCACCGCTTACGGCAGCCTTGAAACGGCGATCAATGCGCTGAAGGCCGGGGCGTTCGACTTCCTCACCAAACCGGTGGATCTCACCCGCTTGCGCGAACTGGTCGCCACCGCGCTGCGCATGCCGGTGGCAGGCGCCGTGTGCACGTCGATTGATCGACGTTTGCTCGGTGACTCCCTGCCGATGCGTAGCTTGCGCAAGCAAATCGACAAACTCGCCCGCAGTCAGGCCCCGGTGTACATCAGCGGTGAGTCCGGCAGCGGTAAAGAGCTGGTGGCGCGACTGATCCACGAACAAGGGCCACGCGCGAGTCAGCCGTTTGTACCGGTGAACTGTGGTGCGATTCCGTCGGAACTGATGGAAAGCGAGTTTTTCGGCCATCGCAAAGGCAGTTTTACTGGCGCAGTTGAAGACAAGCCGGGGCTGTTTCAGGCGGCGAATGGCGGCACCTTGTTTCTCGATGAAGTGGCGGACTTGCCGCTGTCGATGCAGGTGAAACTGCTGCGCGCCATTCAGGAAAAAGCCGTGCGTAGCGTCGGTGGGCAGCAGGAAACCGTGGTCGATGTGCGGATTCTTTGCGCCACGCACAAGGATCTTGATGCGGAAGTGGCTGCCGAGCGGTTTCGGCAGGATCTGTATTACCGGCTCAACGTGATTGAATTGCGCGTGCCGTCCCTGCGTGAACGGCGCGATGACATTGAAGTGTTGGCGGCGCACATGCTCAAGCGTCTGGCCAAGGACACCGGGCAACCGGCGGCACGCTTGCATGCGCAGGCGCTGGAAGCGCTGAAGAATTATCGCTTTCCGGGGAATGTGCGCGAGCTGGAAAACGTGCTCGAACGCGCGCACACCTTGTGCGAGAACCGCACGATCGAGGCTGGGGATTTACGCCTGAGCGAGGGTAATTGCGCGGCGGAAGGCGGGATTGCGGATCTGACGCAGATCGACAATCTTGAGGATTATCTGGAGAACGTTGAGCGGAAACTGATTCTGCAGGCGCTGGAGGAAACGCGCTGGAATCGCACGGCGGCGGCGCAGCGCTTGAGTCTTTCGTTTCGGTCGATGCGGTACAGACTGAAAAAACTCGGTCTGGATTAGATCGCAAAAGATTGCAGCCTTCGGCAGCTCCTACAGGAAACCCATTCCAAGGTAGGAGCTGCCGAAGGCTGCGATCTTTTGATCTTGCTTTAAATGCGGCCCGCTGGCGCATAAGGCGCCGGATCAATAATCGGCGCCCTTCCCAACATCACATCCGCAAACAACTGACACGACGCCGGCGCCAGCACCAATCCGTTACGGTAATGCCCGCAGTTCAGCCACAAGCCTTCATACCCCGGCACCCGGCCAATGTACGGAATCCCTTCCGGCGAACCCGGACGCAACCCCGCCCAATGCCCGACCACTTCGGCATCCGCCAACGCCGGAATCAGCTCGACCGCTGAAGCCTTGAGGCTCTCCAGCGCCACATCGGTCGGCGTTTTGTTGTAGCCTTCATGCTCCAGCGTACTGCCAATCAGAATATGCCCGTCACGCCGCGGAATCGCGTAACGCCCCTTGGCCAGCACCATGCTCGGCAAGAAATCCGCCGCGCACTTGTAGAGAATCATCTGCCCTTTCACCGGTTCAACCGGCAGTGTCAGATCCAGCGTCTTGAGCAGATCACCGCTCCACGCACCCGCCGTCAGCACGACCTGATCACCCTTGATCACGCCGCCGGAGGTTTCGACGCCGATGACCTGCCCACCTTCACGAACAAATCCGCTGACTTCGCACTGCTCATGAATCGTCACGTTCGGCATCGCTTGCAGCGCCGCTTTCAACGACTTCACCAAGCGCGGATTACGTACGTTGGCAACGTCAGCCATGTAGATCGCGCGGGAGAATCCACCGCCGAGCACCGGTACCGCGTCGTGCGCCGCCGAGATATCCACAGCCCGCAGCGGCCGGTTTTCACGCTTCGCCCAGGCCAGCGCTGCGGCTTCATCGTCAAGATCCAGCCAGTACAGGCCGGTGGTGTGGACTTCAGGATCAACCCCGGTATCAGCAAACAGACGCTCGCCGAGCTGTGGATAAAAATCCTGCGACCAGTGCGCCAGCGCGGTGACTGCCGGGCTGTAGCGCCACGGATACAACGGCGAAACGATACCGCCGCCCGCCCAGGACGATTCCTGGCCGAGGTTCGAACGATCGAGCAGCACCACGCTGCGCACTTCGGAGGCGAGGTTGTAGGCGGTCAGCAGGCCAATCACTCCGCCACCGACTATCACCACTTGCTGTTGCCTGGTCATGTTTGATCCAACCGTAAAAAAGACAGTGGGCGCAAAAGGCGCCCGAAAGAAAGCGCCTCAGCGGCCCCAGCAATCCTTGGTGGTCAACCCAGTGGTCGCGTTGTTCATGCTTCTGACACCGGTGTTGGCCAGGGTGAAATCCCCGCACTTGTCGGTGGCCATGGTCGTACCGGTTTTACGGGTCGCGGTCAGCAGGAAAGTCTGATCAGCGATGGTCGGGGTGATGGTGTAGAAATCATTGCCCGTGCTGAGCCCGGTGATGCCGGTGTAGACATTGTTCTTGGTGTAGAAGCGTTCGAGGGACTGCGCCTGCTCCGAGAGCAACGACACCACTTCGGCGCGGCGGCCCTTTTTCAGGTACTCGGTGTAGCTCGGTGCGGCGATGGTGATGACGATCCCGATAATCGCAATCACGATCATGATTTCGATCAGGGTGAATCCGCGGTTGGATCTGCGCATGCCTCAAACTCTCACTTACTGTATTTGTCGCCACATGATACGACGGCTGCCGCCGCCGGGTTTTTCCACCAGTGTGGTAATGCCGCCACTGGAGTCGTTCACGATCTTGCGGGTTGCGCCGTTGACGATGGCGTTCAGGGTCGGAATACCGCCGGTGAACACCACGCCACTGGAAATTGTGTCGTTGCTGTCGACCACGCCATCGGCGTTGGTATCGAGCACCGCGTAGTTGAGCATCTTACCGCTGAACGCATCGAGTTCGACCAGTTTGCCGGTGCCGAAACTGGAGCAGGGATCAGTGGTATCGACGCTGGCGGTGGTAAAAATGATTCGCCCCAGCACCAGACTGGCCTGATTGATCACCCGCTCGCCGGTCAGCGCGCTGTTATACACCAAGGGCAAATACCAGCCCTTCTCCGCCGGGTACGTCGTGTCATTCTGCGAGGTGGTCACGAATTGCCCGGTGCTGCCAGAGAACACACCCGTGACTGCCTGCGCCTGCAAACTGCTGACAGTCAATTGTCCGGAACCGCCATCGGCATCCCACACCGAGTAGAACGCCTGCAAATCCTTGTTGGTTTTGTCGGCCGTTTCGTTGAATTTTCCGGTGCCGATGAAAATCTGTTTGCCGCCGACTGAGTTGTCCGCCAGTAACGGTTGCGCGGTGATCGGCTGAGTCGCCCCGCCCGCCGTGGTGAACAACGGTTTGCCGGAAAACGCCACGCCCCAACTGTCGGTCGACGTCGCACTCAGGTCGAATTTCCACAGGCGCCCTTTCAAGTCACCGCCGTACGCGGCCTGCACGACATTGGAAGAGTTGACCTTGAGCTTCACCGAGGACAAACCGTTGGTGGTTTCCGTGCTGTCGATGACGATCTTCTTGATCAGCGAGCCGTCGCGTACATCCAGCACATAAAGCGCGGCCACACCGGAGTTGCTGCCGTAACCGTTGGAGATGAATGCTGCCCAACGACCGTCGGCCAAGCGTGCCACTTCCGGCCGGGCGTAGGCGTAACCCAGATCATTAAAAGCGTTGGCGCTGTTGGCGGTGGTCGGCGCACTGACCTCCCACAAGGCCTTGATCACATTGCCCGCCGATGCATCAAACAACTGCAGCCCGTAGAACGTTTTCCCTCCGGCCCCCGTGCCACCAATGGCCAGGGTTTTCCAGGCCGTGCCGGACTGCGCGTCGAACACTCCGACTTGCCCGTCGACGAGAAACTTGTGGCTGACGCCATTGATGTAGGTCGGATCAGCAATCAGCCGTAGCGACGGCAACACACTGGACGGCATGTAGGCGTAGCGCCGGGTGCCATTGGCCGAGTTGATGATGTTGACGAAACCGTCGTTGGCATTCACCACCAGATTGGCGTTCATGTTCGCGGCTTTGGTCGTTAGATAAGCGCTATAAGTGCTATCGCCGGACAAGTCGGCAGCGGTCTTGTCCGAGGGCGCCGCCAGCACCAATGGCGAATTGATGATGTCGCCGAGTAATACGCTGCGTACCTTGAGCCCGGTTTTGTTGGTGCCTTTGCTCCACTCCACCAGATCATTGCCGGTGATTCCGGTGGGTAGACTCTGACTGAGCGTGGTTTGTTGCGCTGGGGAAAAGTTGCCGTAAGCCAGTGTTACGGCGGCATTGCTTGCGGTGTTCCAGGATTGATAAGTCGGCGCAGTCGTTCCGGGCACGATGGTCGTATCAGTCGTCCAAAGCGTGGTCGACGTATTCACCGCCCCGGAAGATGTGAAGCCGAAAGACTTGATGGTGCCGCGCCAATCCTTGGGGTCGTAACTGGTCTGGAAATAGCTGGTGCCGCTCGCCAGCGTGGTGCCGCTGGCGACGCCGCTGCCGCCGGAGCCCGCCTTGGAAGTGATATCACTCAACGCCGACGACAGTGCCGCATTCAGCCCCGTGCTGTCCGTCGCCTGATAATACTTGCCCTGCCCATAACTGGCCGCATCCGACAACATGTCGTTGGCCGCCGTGAAACCCACGGTGTAGGTGTTCATGTTCTGCTTGGGAAAATCCACCGCGTTCCAGCTCTTGCCCGCCGCGTCGGTGCCGGTCGAACGCATGTCGATGTCGAAGGCGAATTTGGCGATGTCGTCCAGATACAGCGTGTCGCCCTCATTGTCGCCATTGAGGTTATTGCCATCATTATTGACGCCATCCCAGTTCGGCAATCGACTGCCGCCCAGCGGGTCGTTGGTCGGAAAGGTTCGGTCGAACGTCGGCAAACCATCGGTGATCACCACGCCGTAGTTTTTCTGGCAGCGATACTGAATCGGGCTGGTGTAGGTCGTTGGCGTGCTGTTGTAGTACGGCGCCATGCCGCGCATGTAGCGGGTGATCTCGTAGTAGGTTTCCGCCAACGGCGTATTGGCCACGGCGCTCAAAGCGTTGATCGATGAGATCAGCGCGTTGTAGTTGGTATCCGCCTGGGCCTGAGTCACGCTGCCGGAGACCGGTGCCAGATCGCTGATCGATCGCGCGATGTACCCGCCATTGCCGGAGTTGTTGCTGGTGGCCGGATTGAAGGTCGACAGCCCCATTCGCAAGGTGCGGTTGCTGGTCACCAGTGCCGTCGACACGTTGCGCGCCACGTTGATCCGGTAATCGTTGGGTATCGCCCCGGTGGTGAAATCGCGGGTGCCGTTATTGATGGCCAGACTGACCACGTAAGAAATGTAATCGCCCGAATAACGCGTGTTGCCGCTGCCCACGGGATCCGGCAGTTTCAGGCACAGCGGCGCGATGCTGTTGTTGTAGAACGCATAGGCGCCACCGGAACAGCCGGATGTCGGCAGGCTCGACAGAAAGATCGTGTCACCGGTGATCGCTGTCGAACTCAGACACAAGCCGAGCAAGGCGTTGCATTGTCGTGCGGGTGTGGGATTGTCGGCGGGGTTGAAACCGGACGCATAAATGATGCTGTTCATGCTCCCCGAATCATCGATCAACAGCATCACGTTTGGCGGAACCGCTGCAGCGCTCAACAACGGCGAATCCGATGGCGTGAACGCATAGGCCGGTGCCATCCGATAAAAGCTCAGCAACAGGCCGAGCAGCAGCGATCCATAGCGCTCAATACTTCGCATAAACACTCTCCACCACGCTGCGCGAAGTGCCGGCGATGCCGACGGCGGTCACTCGATACAACGTTGCCGAGGTATTGCTCGGTACGTTCACCGCCGTGAGTGTGGTGCCAATGTTTTGCACACCATAGAAACCATTTCCGGCCGCGATCCACGTCACGCCCGAGGTGGAATTGAGCCCTGCCGCACTGACCACCGAAGATTCCGCCGGCGGCGCGCATTGCGTCGTGCCGCTGCACACCGCCAAGGTGTAAGTATCGAGCTGCACCGCGCTTTCCCCCACCCGCAACGCCGCTTCCGCAGTCTGAAACGACTGATTACGCAAACTCACACTACCGGCCATTTTTTCCTGCAGGTTGGCGCTCTGCATCGACGACAAACCAATCAGCGTCAGTAACAACAAAAACACCAGACTGACCAGCAACGCCATGCCGCGCTGGGCCTTCCTGTTGTGCAGAGAAATTCGCATCACCCTGGCCCTCACTGCAAGCGGTTGCGCAAAGCGGCAACCACGTTGAAGGTTTGTGGGGCGACCCGGCTGTTGGGGTCGAGCAGGGTCAGGCTCAGGCGCACACTGCGGATGCGTGCCGGATCGCTGGGGTTGGCGCTGTAAGTTGAAGCGGCCACATCGGTCGCAGAACTCGCCAGGCCGAAGGTGACGGTGAAAGCACTGACGTTGTTCACCAGCACCTGCTGGGTCGGCGTGCCGCTGCCGGTGCCCATGAGTATCTGGTTGTTGCTGAAGCTGTAGATCAATCGGCGAATCGGAAAGGCGATCTGTCCGGTCGCCGCCGTTCGTAAACCGGTATACGCCGTGGCGCTGTTGCGGCAATCGGAGAGCACCGTCCAGGTCGGCGTGCCACCACCGCTGCCGATATCGGCGGTGACCAGCGTCAGTTTGAGGTTGGCGTTATCCCAGCCGATCGGAGCGATCTGCGCGGCATTGAAATCCCCGGCCGTGCTCGAATCGGTAATCGTGCCGAGGCAACCGAACATGCCGACCATGCGGATTTCCTGAATCATTTTGCTCAGCACAAAACGCGCGTCTTCCTGCATCGCGGCGGCGCTGTTCTGACTGACATAGGTATTTTTCGCCGCGATGAAAATCTGCACGACACCCAGCACGATGATCAGACCCAGCGCGAGAGCCACGAGCAATTCGATCAGGCCGAAACCCCGATTATCGCGCCTCATGGCGTGGCCACCGGATCAACCGCCGCACGGCTGCTGAGGACGAAACTGCGCGGCGCGCTGGCGGTGTTGGCGGCCCGCGCGTCACTCCAGTTGATGGTGATGGTGTACACCCGCTGATTGAGCGTGATGCTGCCAGTGGCGGTCGGCCCGCCGAAAGCAATGATGTTGGTGGTGAAATCGTAGAGATCCTGATCGCGAGCGACGCTGAGATTGCCCGAGGTCGGCGGCGTCACGGTGTAGTCGGCGCCGGAGTTGGCGCGAATGCGATCCATCATGTCGTAGGCGATAAAACTGGCCTGACTGGTCATCCGCGAGCTGTCGGTGTACTTCAGCGCATTCAGTTGCACCGCCGCCGCGCCCAATAACCCGACGGTCAGAATCAGCAACGCGACCAGCACTTCGATCAGCGTCATGCCCTCCTGTGCGTGTTGACTCCCTGCCCTCATCCGCAAATTCCACCCAATTGAATTCGTCCGTTCAAACACACGTTCAGCGTCCTGCTTTGCGTGCCCAGCGTGTAACTGATGACCACCGCCGTAGACGGTGCGGCCAGACCGCCGAGATTGTTGAAATCCAGTGCGGTCACTCCTAAGGGTAGCGTCAGAGCGGCGCCGCTGCTCATCGCTGGAACAACCCGCAATACATTCGCCGGCGTGCCAGTACTGTCGTAAACCGCCAATTCACCCGTCCAGACGCTGCCGCCGGCGCTCGGGCGCAAGCGAGTGGTCACGCCACGATCAATCGCTTCAAGCCGGGCAAAATTGATTGCCCGTTGCAGATCGCCCATTTCGGTATCGGCCTTACTGCTCTGGATCGACTTGGTGAACGCCGGCACGGCAAGTGTGATGAGCACCACGAAGATCGCCATCGCCACCAGCAACTCGATCAGCGTGAAACCTTTTGTACGAAGATCCATCGATGCCCTCCGTTGCCGTCGGCTATACCTGCTTCTACACGCTAGAACATTCAACCGACCCGCGTCGGTTGATTTGCCCTGCGCGGCGTAAGGATCGCGCCGCTCATCACACTCCACGGAGGGAGTTTTCATGACGCAACACGGTTTCAGCCTGATAGAACTGCTTATGGGACTGGCGATCGGCGCAATTGTTCTGCTGTTGGTCAATCCGGCGTTCGCAACGCTGCGCGAATCGAACCAGCGGGATCTCGCCGCGCAGTCGCTGCTCGACGGTATTCGCAACGCACGCAGCCTGGCCATCACGCGCAATCAGAGCGTGGTGATTCATGGCATCAACGATGACTGGAGTCAGGGCTGGCGGATCATTGTGGATATCAGCGGCAAAGGATCTGCGGACAGCAGCAATCCCTTGTTGGTAGAACATGCGAGTGACGCAAAGGTGCCGATTGTCGGTAATCGATCAGTGAGTCGATACGTGCGCTTCAGCAGTCTGGGACAACCGCTAATGCCCGGGCGGGCGTTTCAGGCAGGGACATTACATATTTGCTCGACTCACGAGCCGGTCAGCCAGCGCCAGGTGGTGCTGGCGGCGACCGGTCGCGTGCGCCTGAGCAGCAAAAGCGCTGAACAGGCGTTGTGTCAGAAAGCCAAAAACGTCAGATCGAACGAACGCGCAACTCTTTCGGCATCGAGAACGTGATGTTCTCTTCGCGCCCGGCCAGCTCATCGGCGCCGGTCGCGCCCCAGGCTTGCAGTTGCTGAATCACGCCACGCACCAGCACTTCCGGTGCGGAGGCGCCAGCGGTGATGCCGATACGCTCGACACCGTCGAACCAGCTCTTTTGCAGGTCTTCGGCGCCGTCGATCAGGTAGGCCGGGGTGGCCATGCGCTCGGCCAGTTCGCGCAAGCGGTTGGAGTTGGAGCTGTTCGGGCTGCCGACCACCAACACCACATCGCATTCGTCGGCCAGTTGCTTGACCGCGTCCTGACGGTTTTGCGTGGCGTAACAGATGTCGTCCTTGCGCGGGCCGCCGATGGCCGGGAAACGTGTGCGCAAGGCATCAATGACGCGACTGGTGTCGTCCATCGACAGCGTGGTCTGGGTGACGAAAGCCAGTTTTTCCGGGTTGTGAACCTGCAATTCGGCAACGTCTTTTTCGTCTTCAACGAGGTAGATCGCGCCGCCATTGCTGGCGTCGTACTGGCCCATGGTGCCTTCGACTTCCGGGTGACCGGCGTGGCCGATCAGGATGCACTCACGACCATCGCGGCTGTATTTCGCGACTTCGATGTGCACCTTGGTCACCAGCGGACACGTGGCGTCGAAGACTTTCAGACCACGGCCGGCCGCTTCGGTACGCACGGCCTGGGAAACGCCGTGGGCACTGAAAATGACGATGACGTCGTCCGGCACCTGATCCAGTTCTTCGACGAAAATCGCGCCACGACTGCGCAGGTCTTCAACGACGAACTTGTTGTGCACCACTTCATGACGCACGTAGATCGGTGGCCCGAAGACTTCCAGGGCGCGATTGACGATTTCGATCGCCCGGTCCACACCGGCGCAGAAGCCACGGGGATTGGCGAGTTTGATTTGCATGCTATGCCTCGTGTCTTGCGCGCAAGAAATTAGATCAATACAGCCCTTGTAGGAGCAAAGCTTTGTGGCGAGGGGATTTATCCCCGATGGGGTGCGAAGCGCCCCCAATCCAGTCAACGCGCCTCAACTGGAACCGCGCCGTCAGGGTTTGGGGGGCTTTGCCCCCATCGGGGATAAATCCCCTCACCACAAAAGCCCGCTCCCGCAATGGTTTTAGCGGTGTTACTTACAGCGCTTTGACGTTGATGATCTCGACGTCAAAGGTCAGCGTCTTGCCTGCCAGCGGGTGGTTGAAGTCGATGGTCACTTGCGTGTCGTCGAATTCTTTCACCACGCCCGGCAGCTCAGTATTGGCCGCATCGTTGAAGATCACCAGCAAACCCGGCGACAGCTCCATGTCGACGAACTGCGAGCGCGGGATGATCTGCACGTTCTGCGGGTTCGGCTGGCCGAAAGCGTTTTCCGGCTCGACGCTCAGCGTGCGCTTGTCGCCGGCCTTGAAGCCGAACAGCGCCGCTTCGAAACCCGGCAGCAGGTTGCCGTCGCCGACCTTGAAGGTCGCCGGGGCTTTGTCGAACGTGCTGTCGACGGTGTCGCCGTTCTCCAGGCGCAATGCAAAGTGCAAAGTGACTTCCGTGTTCTGGCCGATGCGTTGCTCAGCCAATACCTGTTCAGTCATGAACGGCCTCTTCGGTTTTCTTGGTTTTGAACATGTCCAGTGCCAGCATCACCGCGCCAACGGTAATCGCGCTGTCGGCGAAGTTGAACGCCGGGAAGTACCAGCGGTTCTGCCAGTGCACCAGAATGAAATCGATCACATGACCCAGGGCAATGCGGTCGTACAGATTGCCCAGCGCGCCACCCAGCACCAGCGCCAAAGCGACGGCCAGCCAGGTTTCGTTGCGACCCAGGCGCTTGAGCCAGACGACCAGCACCGCACTGACCACAATGGCGATCAGGGCAAACAGCCAGCGCTGCCAGCCGGAGCTGTCAGCGAGGAAGCTGAAGGCAGCGCCGGTGTTGTACGCCAGCGTCCAGCTGAAGTAATCAGGAATGATCACGATCTGCTGGAACATTTCGAGCTTGCCTTCGAAGTAAAACTTGCTGGCCTGGTCAATGACCAGAACCAGCAAACTCAACCAGAGCCAGCTCAACCGTCCGAAACGGCCAACGGCATTAGGCATAGTGACGAACCTCGCCAGCGCCGCTGATGTTGTCGACGCAACGACCGCAGATTTCCGGATGCTCCGGGTTCACGCCAACGTCTTCACGGCAGTGCCAGCAACGGGCGCACTTCGGGAAGGCCGATTTGACGATCTTCAGCTTAAGGCCGCTGACTTCAGTCACGACCGCGTCTTCAGGTGCGCTGACAAAAGGCGCAACGCTGGCCGTCGAAGTGATCAGGACAAAGCGCAGTTCGTTGCTCAGCTTGGCCAGATCGGCGCTCAGGGCGTCTTCGGCGTACAGCGTCACTTCGGCTTGCAGGTTGCCACCGACGGCTTTGGCCGCGCGCTGGATTTCCATTTCTTTGTTGACCGCTACTTTGACCGCCATTACGCGTTCCCAGTAGTCGCGGCCCAGTTCAACGTCAGCTGGCAGCTCGGTCAGGCCTTCGTACCAGGTGTTGAGCATGACCGATTCGTTACGCTCGCCCGGCAGGTATTCCCACAGTTCGTCGGCGGTGAAAGCGAGGATCGGCGCGATCCAGCGCACCAGCGCTTCGGAGATGTGGAACAGCGCGGTTTGCGCCGAACGGCGAGCCTTGCTGTTGGCGCCAGTGGTGTACTGACGGTCCTTGATGATGTCGAGGTAGAAACCGCCCAGCTCCTGCACGCAGAAGTTGTGGATCTTCGAGTAGACGTTCCAGAAACGGTATTCGCCGTAGTGTTCTTGCAGCTCGCGTTGCAGCAGCAAGGTGCGGTCGACCGCCCAACGATCCAGCGCGAGCATTTCTTCAGCCGGCAGAATGTCGGTGGCCGGGTTGAAACCGCTCAGGTTCGAGAGCAGGAAGCGCGCGGTGTTACGGATACGACGATAGGCGTCCGCACTGCGTTGCAGGATCTGGTCGGAAACCGCCATTTCACCCGAGTAGTCGGTCGACGCGACCCACAGACGCATGATGTCGGCGCCCAGGGTGTCGTTGACTTTCTGTGGCGCGATTACGTTGCCCAGCGATTTGGACATCTTGCGGCCGGCTTCGTCGACGGTGAAACCGTGAGTCAGCAGTTCGCGGTACGGCGCGTGATTGTCGATGGCGCAACCGGTCAGCAGCGACGAGTGGAACCAGCCACGGTGTTGGTCGGAACCTTCCAGGTACAGATCGGCGCGCGGGCCGGTCTCGTGACCCATCGGGTGCGAACCGCGCAGGACGTGCCAGTGCGTGGTGCCCGAATCGAACCAGACGTCGAGGGTGTCGCTGATCTTGTCGTACAGCGGCGCTTCGTCGCCGAGCAGCTCGGCAGCGTCCATCTTGAACCAGGCTTCGATGCCTTCGACTTCAACGCGTTTGGCGACTTCTTCCATCAACTCGACGGTGCGTGGGTGCAGCTCGCCGCTTTCCTTGTTCAGGAAGAACGGGATCGGCACGCCCCAGTTACGTTGACGCGAGATGCACCAGTCCGGACGGTTGGCGATCATCGAGTGCAGACGCGCCTGGCCCCAGGCCGGCACGAACTTGGTGTTTTCGATGGCTTTGAGCGAACGTACACGCAGGGTGTCGCCGCTGGTTGGCTCTTTGTCCATGCCGATGAACCACTGCGCGGTGGCGCGGTAGATCAGCGGAGTCTTGTGGCGCCAGCAGTGCATGTAGCTGTGTTCGATGACGGTGGTGTGCATCAGCGCACCGACTTCGGTCAGCTTGTCGACGATGGCCGGGTTGGCCTTCCAGATGAACTGGCCGCCGAAGAATTCCAGCGACGGCACGTAAACGCCGTTGCTTTGTACTGGATTGAGGATGTCGTCGTTGACCATGCCGTATTTTTTGCAGGTCACGAAGTCGTCTACGCCGTAAGCCGGAGCGGAGTGAACCACGCCGGTGCCAGCGCCCAGTTCAACGTAGTCAGCCAGGTACACCGGCGACAGACGGTCGTAGAACGGGTGACGGAAGTTGATCAGCTCCAGCTCTTTACCGGTGGTGGTCGCGATGACCGAACCTTCGATGCCGTAGCGCGCCAGGCAGGCTTCAACCAGCTCTTCAGCCAGCACCAGCAGCTTGTCGCCGACATCCACCAGTGCGTAGTTGAATTCCGGGTGAACGTTCAGTGCCTGGTTGGCCGGGATGGTCCACGGGGTGGTGGTCCAGATCACGATCGAGGCAGGTTTGCTCAACGATGGCAGACCGAACGCGGCAGCCAGTTTGGCTTCGTCAGCAATCGGGAACGCAACGTCGATGGTCGAGGACTTTTTGTTCTCGTACTCGACTTCCGCTTCGGCCAAGGCCGAACCGCAGTCGAAGCACCAGTTCACAGGCTTGAGGCCCTTGAACACGAAACCGCCCTTGACGATTTCCGCGAGGGCACGGATTTCACCGGCCTCGTTCTTGAAATCCATGGTCTTGTACGGGTTGGCCCAGTCGCCCAGCACGCCGAGACGGATGAATTCGGACTTCTGCCCTTCGATCTGCTCGGTGGCGTAGGCACGGCACAGTTCGCGGGTCTTGTCCGCGCCCAGATTTTTGCCGTGGGTCACTTCAACCTTGTGCTCGATCGGCAGACCGTGGCAGTCCCAACCCGGAACATACGGCGCGTCGAAGCCCGACAGGGTCTTCGAGCGGATGATCATGTCCTTGAGAATCTTGTTCAGTGCGTGACCGATGTGGATCGTGCCGTTGGCATACGGAGGGCCGTCATGCAGAACGAACTTCGGACGATCCTTGCCAATCTCGCGCAACTTTCCGTACAGGCCAATACTGTCCCAGCGCTGCAGAATCTGCGGTTCGCGCTGTGGCAGGCCGGCCTTCATTGGGAAGGCGGTGTCCGGAAGGTTAAGCGTGGCTTTATAGTCGGTCATTTAAGGCTCTTCATTAGCGATGGGCGCTAGGTGCGGCTAGTGCACGGGCGGTGGCGACATCCGCATTGATCGCCGTTTTCAATGCCTCCAGGGAGGCGAAGCGCTGCTCTTCACGCAGCTTTTGGTGGAAAACCACCGTCAAACGCCGGTCATACAGATCGCCGGCAAAATCTAAAAGATGGACTTCAAGGTGGGCCTTGCCATCACCTTGTACCGTGGGCCGCACGCCGATATTGGCGACGCCGGGCCAGGTCTTGCCGTCGATATCGACATCCACCAGATAGACCCCGGTGAACGGTACGCGACGACGCTTGAGTTGAATGTTGGCAGTGGGCGTGCCCAATTGCCGGGCCAGTTTCTGGCCGTGCAGCACACGACCGGCGATCCGGTACGGGCGACCGAGCAAACTTTCGGCCAAGGCAAAATCGGCGGCGGCCAAGGCATTGCGCACTTGCGTGCTGCTGACGCGAATGCCGTCCAGCTCGACGGTTTGCGCCGCTTCGACGGTAAAACCGTGAACCTGCCCGGCCTGCATCAGGAAATCGAAATCACCGAGGCGGTCGCAGCCAAAGCGGAAATCGTCACCGACTTCCAGATGCTGCACGCCGAGGCCATCGACGAGGATGGTGTCGACGAACTCACTGGCGCTGAGTTTGCTCAAGCGCTGGTTGAACGCCAGACACAACACCCGGTCGACGCCTTCGGCGGCCAACAGTTGTAGCTTGTCGCGCAACCGGGCCAGACGTGCCGGCGCGGTCTCGGGGGCAAAGAATTCCCGTGGCTGCGGCTCGAAAATCACCACGCAGCTGGGTACGCCCAACTCGAGCGCACGCTCACGCAGTCGGGCCAGGATAGCCTGGTGACCACGGTGAACACCGTCAAAGTTGCCAATAGTGGCGACGCAGCCCCGATGCTGGGGGCGCAAGTTGTGGAGGCCTCGAACCAGCTGCATAACGCGCTTCTTGCTCATAAAGTGGTCGATTATAACCACACCCGACGGCCGACGACAGGCAACACCGTAACGCAAAGTGAACGAGCCGACAAAACTGCCGGCCCGCGCCCCTCCATAAAGAGAAAAACCTTAGCTCAAGGCCTTGCGATTGAAGTCGCGCAGGCGGAAACCGAGCAGCAGCAACATACCGAAATAGGACACCACGCCCGCCGCGACCAAGGCGCCCAGACGCAGGAAGCGCTCAAGCATGTGTCCTTGATCCCATGGCGGCATGAAATGCATGCCGATCAACAGCACCACGGACATCACCGCCACCGCGACCACCAGTTTGAAACCGAACTTGGCCCAACCCGGCTGCGGCTGATACATCTGCTGTTTGCGCAGTTGATAGAACAGCAGCCCGGCGTTGAGGCAGGCACCCGCACTGATGGCCAAGGCCAGACCGGCGTGAGCCAGTGGGCCGATCAATACCAGGTTGAACAGCTGGGTAACCACCAAAGTGAAAATTGCGATTTTCACCGGGGTTCGGATGTTCTGTTGCGCATAAAAGCCCGGCGCCAACACTTTAATCACAATAATCCCGAGCAGGCCGACAGAATAAGCAATCAGCGCACGTTGAGTCATTTCTGCGTCGAAGCCACTGAACTGACCGTACTGGAACAGCGACACGGTCAGCGGCTCGGCGAGAATCCCCAACGCCAGCGAGCACGGCAGCACCAGCACAAAGCACAGACGCAGGCCCCAATCGAGGATCCGCGAATACTCGTGACGATCCTTGCTCGCATAGGTTTTTGCCAATGTCGGCAGCAAAATCGTGCCCAACGCCACGCCAAGCACACCGGATGGCAACTCCATCAAACGGTCGGCGTAGTACATCCACGACACCGAACCTGCGACCAGAAACGAGGCGAAGATAGTGTTGATGATCAGCGAAATCTGGCTGACCGAGACACCGAGGATCGCCGGCAGCATCTGCTTCATCACGCGCCACACGCCGGTATCGCGCAGGTTCAAACGCGGCAGCACCAGCATGCCGATCTTTTTCAGGTGCGGCAGTTGATAGAGCAGCTGCGCCAGACCACCGACCAATACCGCCCAGCCAAGGGCCATGACTGGTGGATCGAAGTACGGTGTGAGGAACAGCGAGAACACGATCATGCTGACGTTAAGCAAGGTCGGCACAAATGCGGGCACCGAGAAACGGTTCCAGGTATTGAGGATCGCGCCGGCCAGCGATGACAGCGAGATCAGCAATATATAGGGGAACGTCACCCGCAACAGATCAGAGGTGAGCTGGAATTTTTCCGGTGTATCGGTAAAACCGGGCGCCGTGGCCCAGATCACCCAAGGCGCCGCGATCATGCCCAGTGCGGTGACGATCGCCAGTACCAGCGTCAGCAAGCCCGATACGTAGGCAATGAAGGTACGGGTCGCCTCTTCGCCCTGCTGACTTTTGTATTCGGCCAGAATCGGTACGAATGCCTGGGAGAAAGCGCCCTCGGCAAAAATTCTTCGCAGCAGATTGGGCAGTTTGAAGGCGATAAAGAAGGCGTCTGTCGCCATCCCGGCGCCGAATGTGCGGGCGATGAGCGTGTCACGAACAAAACCCAGAATCCGGGAAAGCATCGTGATAGAGCTGACGGCGGCCAACGATTTGAGCAGATTCATTGAGGGAATTTGTGCCTGTCGATAAACAGCAGGCGAATTAAGCGCCTACTTATGCGATACTCCGCGCCGCAGCAGCACAGAGCCAAAGCTCGCGAGTTTACAGGTCAAGCGCCGGAAATAAATATCCCGCCTCTTTATACCTACCACTTAGCGGAACGATTCAAGTGCCCTTGACAAGACTTCTCTTCATCGGCATGATTCGCGGCCTATTTTGTTTGCTATTTCCTAAAAAGTCTTTCGAGGAGCTCGACGGTGGCCAACTCACCTTCCGCCAAAAAACGTGCAAAACAGGCTGAGAAGCGTCGCAGCCACAACGCCAGCCTGCGTTCCATGGTTCGCACCTACATCAAGAATGTAGTTAAAGCCATTGACGCAAAAGACGCTGAAAAAGCTCAAGCTGCATACGTTCTGGCTGTGCCAGTTATCGACCGTATGGCCGATAAAGGCATCATCCACAAGAACAAGGCTGCTCGTCATAAGAGCCGTCTGAATGGCCACGTTAAAGCGCTGAAAGAAGCTGCTTAATCGACGTAGTCATTAAAAAACCGACCTTAGGGTCGGTTTTTTATTGCCTGTGATTTAACAAATCCAGCGCAAAAAAATGTAGGAGTGAGCCTGCTCGCGATAGCGATGTGTCAGTCGATGCAATTATTGACTGTTACACCGCTATCGCGAGCAGGCTCACTCCTACAGTTGGTTTGCGGGGTTATTGCTGGACGGGCACCCATGGCAGGATCGGGATCGCTGTAACAGCATTCTGTGGACTGCCTTCGATCAGGCGATCGCTGTAGACCAGGTACACCAGCGTATTGCGTTTCTTGTCGAGGAAACGCACCACCTGCATGGTCTTGAACACCAGCGACGTGCGCTCCTTGAACACCTCATCGCCATCCTTCAGATCGCCATTGAACTTGATCGGCCCCACCTGACGACAGGCGATCGATGCTTCCGCACGATCTTCAGCCAGACCCAAACCACCCTTCACCCCGCCCGTCTTGGCGCGCGACAGGTAGCAGGTCACGCCTTCGACCTTCGGATCATCAAACGCCTCGACCACGATCCGGTCGTTCGGGCCGACGAATTTGAACACTGTCGACACCTGACCGATTTCCTCGGCCGAGGCCAGCAATGGCATCGCCATCAGCAGGCCCAACAATCCTTTTGCTAAACGCATCGAGTTTTCCTTACACCAGGATCAGGTTGTCACGGTGAACCAGTTCTGGCTCCGCCATGTAACCGAGCAAACCGACAATCGCATCCGACGACTGACCGATGATTTTTTGTGCTTCCAGCGCGCTGTAGTTGGCCAGGCCACGGGCGATCTCACGACCGTCCGGCGCCACGCACACCACCATCTCACCGCGACGGAAGCTACCCTGCACCAGTTTCACGCCGACCGGCAGCAGGCTTTTGTTGCCTTTGGACAACGCCGACACCGCACCATCGTCCAGCACCAGGGTGCCGCGCGTTTGTAGATGGCCGGCCAGCCACTGTTTACGCGCCGCGAGCATGCCGCGCTCAGGCGACAGCAAGGTGCCGATGCGCTCGCCCGCTTTCAGGCGATCAAGCACGCGCTCGAGACGCCCGCCAACGATGATGGTGTGTGCACCGGAGCGCGCCGCCAGACGCGCCGCACGCAGCTTGGTCTGCATGCCGCCACGCCCCAACGCACCGCCGGTACCACCGGCAACCGCGTCGAGACTCGGATCATCGGCGCGCGCTTCGTAAATCAGCTGCGCATCCGGATTGTTGCGCGGATCGGCGTCGAACATGCCGTCGCGATCGGTGAGGATCACCAGCAGATCCGCTTCGACCAGGTTGGCCACCAGCGCCGCCAGCGTGTCGTTGTCGCCAAAACGGATTTCGTCAGTCACCACGGTGTCGTTTTCGTTGATCACCGGAATGACTTTCAGCTCGACCAGAGCGCGCAAGGTGCTACGGGCATTGAGGTAGCGCTTGCGGTCGGACAAGTCGTCGTGAGTCAGGAGAATTTGCGCCGTGTGCCGGCCATGCTCGGCGAAGCTTGATTCCCACGCCTGCACCAAACCCATCTGACCGATCGCGGCGGCCGCCTGGAGCTCGTGCATCGCGCTGGGTCGCGCGGTCCAGCCCAAACGGCTCATACCGGCCGCCACTGCCCCGGAGGACACCAGCACCAGCTCGACGCCCGCCTCATGCAGCGCCACCATTTGCTCAACCCAGACACTCATAGCCGCGCGATCCAGCCCTTTGCCATCTGCTGTCAGCAAAGCGCTGCCGATCTTCACGACCCAGCGCTGCGCACCTGTCACCTTGCTCCGCATCATCTTCAACCTTAGCTTGAGGGCAGCGCGACCCAGCGCCGCCCGTGACGTTATTCGTGGCTATGCCTTACCAACGATCGATTTCCAGATACTAAAACGCCGCTCGATTGAGCGGCGTTCAAGTTTATCGCAACGGATCAGTCACGCACGTAAATGATTTCCGGACCGTCTTCGTCATCTACATCTTCTTCGTCCCAATCATCGTCGCCGATGTCGTGAACCGACTTCACGCCGCTGCGACGCAGGGCACGCTTGTCGT
The DNA here is from genome assembly GCF_001269815.1 of Pseudomonas sp. P1.31. Taxonomy (NCBI): domain Bacteria; kingdom Pseudomonadati; phylum Pseudomonadota; class Gammaproteobacteria; order Pseudomonadales; family Pseudomonadaceae; genus Pseudomonas; species Pseudomonas sp. P1.31. The sequence goes on from NZ_LHVN01000036.1 coordinate 79,100, forward strand.
CCAGGGCCTGCAACTGGGCGCGGGCTTCGTCTTCGATGCGCTGATCGAGGTCGGCCAGCTCTTCCTTGTAAGCCGGATCGGCAGCAAGGCGATCAGCACGATCTTCCATGTAACGCATGATGTCGTGGCACAGACGCTCGGTACCGATCTTGGCGATAGCCGAAATCACGTAAACCGGGCCAGTCCATTCCAGACGATCAACGATCTCCTTGACGCGCTCTTCGTGCTCTTCTTCAAGGATCTGGTCGCACTTGTTCAGCACCAGCCAGCGATCACGCTCGGCCAGGGACGGGCTGAACTTGATCAGCTCGTTGACGATCACTTCTGCCGCGTCAGGAGCGCTGGCATCATCCAGCGGCGCCATGTCGACGAGGTGCAGCAGCAGACGCGTACGCGCCAAGTGCTTGAGGAAGCGAATACCCAGACCGGCACCGTCGGAAGCGCCTTCGATCAGGCCCGGAATGTCCGCAACAACGAAGCTCTTCCAGCGATCGACGCTGACCACACCGAGGTTTGGCACCAGCGTGGTGAACGGGTAGTCGGCGACTTTCGGCTTGGCCGCCGATACCGAACGGATAAAAGTACTCTTACCGGCGTTCGGCAAACCCAGCAGGCCTACGTCAGCCAGTACTTTCATTTCCAGTTTCAGGTCGCGCTGCTCACCCGGCTTACCCGGCGTGGTTTGACGCGGCGCACGGTTGGTACTGGATTTGAAACGAGTGTTGCCCAGACCGTGCCAGCCGCCCTGCACAACCATCAATTTCTGACCAGCCTTGGTCAGGTCGCCGATGACTTCCTGAGTGGCGGAGTCGATCACTGTGGTGCCAACCGGCACACGCAGGATCAGGTCTTCGCCCTTCTTGCCGGTGCAGTCAGTGCTGCCACCGTTGGAACCGCGCTCGGCATCGAAGTGCCGGGTGTAACGGTAGTCGACCAGGGTGTTGAGGTTTTCGTCAGCCATCATGTAGATGGAACCGCCGTCACCGCCATCACCACCGTTCGGGCCACCGTTTTCGATGAATTTTTCCCGACGGAAACTCATGGCACCGTTGCCACCGTCACCAGCCTTTACGCGAATCGATACTTCATCAACAAACTTCATAACCAACGCCTCTCGCCGTACGGACGAGCCGAAAAACAATCAAGACATAAGACTCTTGCAAAAATGAGCGCAGCGACCCCAAAACACGACCTGCATCGCACGCCGACAGCCCATACAAACAGTTTTGCAAGAGACTCACCCCACAAACGAAAAAGCCCCGTCGCGAGACAGGGCTTTTCCAGCGATTGCGCAATTAAGCTGCGACAACGCTCACGTAACGGCGGTTGAACGCGCCCTTTACTTCAAACTTGATCACGCCTTCGATTTTCGCGAAGAGGGTGTGATCTTTACCCATGCCAACGCCGTAGCCAGCGTGGAATTGGGTGCCGCGCTGACGCACGATGATGTTGCCCGGAATGATTTTCTGGCCGCCATACATCTTAACGCCAAGGCGTTTGGCTTCTGAGTCGCGACCGTTACGGGTACTACCACCAGCTTTTTTGTGTGCCATGAGTCAATTCTCCTAGTGAGGAATTAGGCTGAAATTAAGCCTGAATACCGGTGATTTTGATCTCGGTGTACCACTGGCGGTGGCCCATACGCTTCATGTGGTGCTTACGACGACGGAACTTGATGATGCGGACTTTATCGTGACGACCTTGGGAGATCACTTCAGCCACAACGGTAGCGCCAGCAACAACTGGAGCGCCGATGTTCACGTCATCGCCATTGGCGACCAACAGAACGCGATCAAAAGTAACGGATTCGCCGGTAGCGATTTCCAGTTTTTCGATCTTCAGGTATTCACCTGGGGCGACTTTGTATTGCTTGCCACCAGTAACAATTACTGCGTACGACATGGTATTTCTCCGATAATCCTGCTCACCCAGCTCTTTATAAGAAGAGGTATTGGCTGGCATGGCTGCATAAGGCTGGAAGGCCTGATTGCAATTGCGTAAGGCAGGTGCTGCCCAGGAAGTTCAGGGTGCGCGATTGTACGCAAGCTGTTGAAGTGTTGCAAGAGGCCGTCCATCGCGCCTTGACAGGTCCGGGTGGGGGTCCTAGCATGCCGCGCAACCCTTCTGGAGCAACTGTCTCTGATGCAACCCCAAGCTTTCTACCGCGCGGTGGCGGACGATTTTAACGCCGTCGACGGCATCATCAAGAAGCAGCTGACTTCCCGAGTACCGCTGGTATCGAAAATCGGCGATTACATCACGTCGGCCGGCGGTAAACGCCTGCGTCCTTTATTAGTGTTGCTGTGTGGCAAGGCATTGGGTCGCGAAGGCGACGACATGCGTCTGCTCGCCGCCACCATCGAATTCCTGCACACCGCGACCCTGCTGCATGACGACGTTGTCGACATGTCCGGCATGCGCCGTGGCCGCTCGACCGCCAATGCCATGTGGGGCAACGCTCCGAGCGTACTGGTCGGCGACTTCCTGTATTCGCGCTCGTTCGAAATGATGGTCGAACTGGGTTCGATGCCGGTGATGAAGATCCTGTCCCAGGCCACGCGCATCATCGCTGAAGGCGAAGTGTTGCAGCTGTCCAAGGTTCGCGACGCCAGCACCACCGAAGAAACCTACATGGAAGTCATCCGCGGCAAAACCGCGATGCTTTTCGAGGCTTCGACCCACAGCGCTGCGGCGCTGGCCGGTGCCACAGCTGAGCAGAGCGAAGCCCTGCGCACTTTCGGCGATCACCTCGGTGTGGCGTTCCAACTGGTCGACGACCTGCTCGACTACAAGGGCGACGCCGAGACTCTGGGCAAGAACGTCGGTGACGATCTGGCCGAAGGCAAGCCGACCCTGCCGCTGATCTACACCATGCGCGAAGGCACGCCGGAACAGGCTGCACTGGTGCGTCAGGCGATTCAGAAAGGCGGGATCGAAGACCTGGAAAGCATCCGCATTGCCGTGGAAGCCTCCGGTTCGCTGGAATACACCGCGCAACTGGCCCGCGATTACGTGGCCCGTGCGATCAAGTGCCTCGAAGCGCTGCCAGCAAGCGAGTATCGCGATGCACTGGTTGAACTGAGTGAGTTTGCGGTCGCCCGCACGCACTGATATCGCTGTAGCAAGATCAAAAGATCGCAGCCTTCGGCAGCTCCTACAGGGGTTGCCGGGGCTGCGATTTTTGCTTTTGACTGCCTGAACAGCTAAAACCCTATACAATGTGCGACTTTTAGCGATCCCTCCCAAGGAGCCTTAGTGAGCACGTTGCCACCCTGCCCGAAATGCAATTCCGAATACACCTACGAAGACGGTACCCAACTGGTGTGCCCGGAGTGCGCCCACGAGTGGTCTGCCAGCGGCGAAGCCGAAGCAGCCTCCGATGACACCGTGAAGAAAGATTCGGTCGGCAACGTCCTGCAGGACGGCGACACCATCACTGTGATCAAGGATCTGAAGGTCAAGGGCACCTCGCTGGTGGTCAAGGTCGGCACCAAGGTCAAGAACATCCGCCTGTGCGATGGCGACCACGACATCGACTGCAAGATCGACGGCATCGGCCCGATGAAACTCAAATCCGAGTTCGTCAGAAAAGTCTGATTGCGCTGTCATCCATCCCGCGCCAGCCGTGGGATGGAGCTTCACCCTCCCCCCGCCGTACCTCAATAAATCCACGCAATAGCCAAACGCCAGCCGTTTTGACCTTACGCAATCTTTACCCGGAAAAAATCAGAATCCGCCAATAGGCGCTTGCTATTTCGATAATAAGAATTATTCTCATCAAACACCTTCAATGGAGATGAGAACCATGACTTATTTGATCGACGCCTGGCTGGATCGCCCACACCCTTACCTCAGGATCCTCCATCGGGAAACCGGCGAGGTCTGTGCGGTGCTTGAAGAGGAAGCCTTGCATGAGCTGCAGGATCAAGGGGATCTGGATGTCAGCAGCCTGAGTTCCAGCGAGCCGATGGTGCTCAAGGAACTGGTGCGCAATCTGTTCCTGTTCTGCTATGCCCGGGCGTTGCGCCCGACCCATGAACTGCATCACAAGATCGAAATATGAAACACGCCACAAACCCTGTAGGAGCAGAGCTTGCTCGCGAAAGCGGTCTTTCATTCAACATTTATGTCGATTGACCGGACGCCTTCGCGGGCAAGCCTTGCTCCTACAAGGTCACGGGATTACAGAACGTCCAGCAGCTCGACGTCGAATACCAGAACGCTGTGCGGCGGGATGCTACCAACGCCTTGCGCGCCGTAAGCCAGTTCGCTCGGCACGTACAGACGCCATTTGCTGCCGGCATTCATCAGTTGCAGGGCTTCGGTCCAGCCGGCGATCACGCCGCCAACCGGGAATTCTGCTGGCTGGCCGCGCTCGTAGGAGCTGTCGAACACAGTGCCGTCGATCAGCGTGCCGTGGTAGTGAGTACGCACCTGGTCTTCACGGGTTGGCTTGGCGCCTTCGCCCTGAGTCAGCACTTCGAATTGCAGGCCGGAAGCCAGAGTGGTGATGCCGTCACGCTTGGCGTTTTCAGCCAGGAATGCCAGACCTTCGCCAGCAGCGGCTTCAGCTTTGGCAGCCGCTTCGGCTTGCATGATTTCGCGGATAACCTTGAAGCTGGCGGACATTTCTTCCTGACCAACACGGCTTTCCTTACCGGCGAAAGCGTCGGTCAGACCGGCCAGGATTGCGTCCAGACTAACGCCCGGTGGCGGGTTGTCGCGCAGCTGGTCACCCAGCTGACGGCCGATGCCGTAGCTGACGCGGGTTTCGTCGGTGGACAGATTTACTTCGGACATGACACTGCTCCGCTGTGCGGACGGCCACAAGACTTGCCGTGCGTGCACAGCGCGTCCCGGCGCGCCCGGAACCAAAAGGGCGAGCAGACTAGCACAGATGCTTCGGCGATGGGACGCAGCGCCTACAGGGCGGAACGCCAGGCCAGCGGTACCTTCAGACTTTCCTCGCCACTGGCGCCCAGGCCACACATTTCATCATGTACCGAGGTGTGTACGAGGTTGAACGGCAGCACCGGAAAGGCATGCAGCAAATCTCGCGCATGCTCCACCGAACGCAGCGTCAGCATGTTGCCCTTGGGATCACTCAGCGGATACGCCGCGCCATGCATGCGCGCTTCGAGCAGATAAATCCCGCCCTCCATGGAGATCAGATTCAGCTCATCGACCTTCCTGGCAATGGCAAACGCATTCAACTCTTGCAGGTTCATGTGCGCACCTCTCGCGGTGGCGAATCAGGACGTCTACAGGGATATGCCCGCGCGCCCCAAAGCACAAGCCACAAACGACACCGCCCGTCTGTTTCGCAACAGACGGGCGGTGTTTTGCAGCGTTCAAAAAACGATCAGTGCTTGGTGAGCTTGTCCAGGTAACCCATGGCGAAGGCCGAGATCACGAAGGTCATGTGAATGATCACGTACCACATCAGGTGCTCGGGATCGACGTTCTTGGCGTCCATGAAGATGCGCAGCAAGTGGATCGAAGAGATCGCCACGATCGACGCCGCGACTTTCATCTTCAGCGAAGACGAGTCCATGGTGCCCAGCCAGCTGAGCTTCTCCTTGCCCTCGTCGATGTCCAGTTGCGAGACGAAGTTCTCGTACCCGGAAATCATCACCATCACCAACAGGCCGCCGACCAGCGCCATGTCGATCAGCGACAGCAGTACCAGAATCAGATCCGACTCGGCCATCGCAAACACGTTGGGCAGGATATGGACGATTTCCTGGAAGAATTTCAGTGCCAACGCGAGCAGACCGAGGGACAAGCCGATGTAGATCGGCGCCAGCAGCCAGCGCGTGGCGTACATTGCGTTTTCGATAAAGCGTTCCATTGAATCTCACACTGGGGGCTGGAAATGGCGGCGAGTATACCAGCCCGCCATGACCGCCAGAAACCGTCCTGAATCCGCCGTTTGCGCACGTATGACAAAGAATTTCTGCTAGTGTCCAAACCTATGAAAGCCCAGTGACGTTGGACAGGATGCGTGGAAATGGATGTGCGATTGCCGATAACAACTGCCGGAATTTGCTTCGCGCTGCTGATGAGCGGTTGCTCGCCCGGCGATGAGAAGCACGCGACAAGCCTTGAAGAGAAAACCGCCAAGTTCGAACAGTCACTGGACACCATCACCGATCCGAAACTCAAGGACGCCGTCAGCGAACTCGGCGGCTCATTGCTGTTGCTCCAGCGCGCAAAACAGAAACTCGACAGCAACCCGGCGAAAACCGAATACGGCGAAGACGCCCTCGGCGTGCTCAAGCACTACCCGACCCCGCAGGCATTGGTCGACACTTTTATCAACGGTCTGTTTGTGTTGCACAAGGATTCCAGCTCCGACTACCTCACCGACCTGCAACCGGTGTTCCCTTTCAACCTCAATATTCCCGGCGGCTTCCTCTTTCCTCACGGCGTGGAATGGCAGTCGGTCACGCTGAGTAACAAACGCGTCATTGGCTACCAGCCGGAATGGTCGGAAACCGATCCGGGCATTCAGCTCAGCCCTTCCAGCTCCAACGTCACCAACCCCGATGACCTGACCGTGACCTACCCGTTCATCGACGGTCTGAACGTCGACAAGAAGAGCCTGCCGCAACCGGTCAGCCTGCAAGGCAAGCTCGAAGTCATCGCGCCGCGTCGCCTGTACAGCTTCGACCTGACGCAGAAAGACGTTGGCCAGACCCGCACCAACGACAACCTCAGCGTGAAACTGCTGAAGCTTGAAAAGAATTCCGCCGAAGTCGAATTCAGCAACACCCTGCCATTGGCCCCGGAAGTGGCTGAGGCGCAGCTCAATCCGATGATCGTTCAGGCCCGCGATGCCAGCGGTCAATACCTGGTGCGTGCCGGCTCGATCAACGAGAGCCCGGAGCAAGTGGCGTTCTACGAAAAACAACTGACGAACCTGCAACAGCAGAAAGCCTGGAGCGATGCGCTGGACAAACAGCTCACCGCCGAGCAACAGGCGTTCGAGGAAAAACATCCAAAGCGCTACAACAAGGTCTACTTCAACGGCCCGATCGAAACCCTGGAAGTCAGTGTGCTGGATTTCTCTTCGGTGACCGTATCGCGTAAAGCGCTGGACTTGCCGATCCGCGCCTTCAAACAGCACACCACGGAAAAAGCCATTCAGCCGTTGGATCTGCCGGTGACGGTTTACGACGATCAGACGGTGAGCTGGCTCAAGGGCGCGAGCCTGACCGAAGAGCAATTGAAGGCCGGTGTGCGCATCCATCAATCCGTCGAAGAACCGAGCGCCGCACGCATCGAGTTCTCCCACCGCCGCACGTTCAACGATGAATTGCTCGGTGACGATTTCAACCCCGGCGAAAGCCCGGTGACGTTCTTTACCGAGAAGCACAACGGCAAACTCGACGAGCCGATCGAACTGCCGCCCGAGGCGTACCAGGTCGATCCGTTGCGCGCGACGATTACTTACGATTTGAATCTGTTTCCGGAAACCCCGGCGATTGCCGTTGGTTCGATGCCGTTGTTTCTGGCGACCGTGGCCAAGCAGGCCTACGACGAAAAATCGTTGCCCAAAGGGCTGGAGATCAAGAACAACACGCTGCTGGTGGATCTGAAATTGTTTCCGGCCAACGAATATCGCTACTTCGTGAAAGACGACAGCGGTAATTATTTGAAGGAAATCCTCTCGGTCAGCCACGACGCCAGTGCAGAAGGCCCGGCGTTAGTTGGCGTGCATTATTTTTATGGTCGCCCGACTCACGTGGAAACCTATCAGCGCACCGACCTCGCCACCGTGCAATTTGGTTTTGAGGTCAAACTCGACAGGGCGCAGACGTCCGACGCGGCGCCTTGAGGAACAGGATCAAAAGATCGCAGCCTGCGGCAGCTCCTACAGGGCGCGGCTGCGGCCTCCGTTGATCTGGCGCAGTTGGGCTTGCAGGTGCAGGCTCCAGATTTGCGGATCGTCGGCCAGTTCGTAGCCGTGCAGCGTCAGGCTCTCAACGATGGTGTCGAGAATCGACTCGGCCGCGATCGGCCCGTGAAACGGCCCCTGGGCTTTGATGGCGGAAGGTTGTTCGCCGGCCATACCGGCGGCGAAGAGTAGCGTCCACATGCCGTTATCGCCGGCCAACGGCTTGATGGCGCATTCGATGCGGGTCACGAGACCCAGGCATTGACGGGTGAGGCAGAGGTTGCGCGACATGGCGGCGACCCTCGGTGAAGCCGGTATTCAGCCCCCACGGGAGGACTGGCTCGATCCAGTGATACTGTCGATATCCTTGAGCTGAGAATAGAAGAAAAGTCCGCTGCGCAAGCCAGATAGAACCAGCAGGCGCCGAATGGTCATTGTGTGAAGTTTGACGTCAGAGTAGTGGCGAATTTCCAGAAGATCCCCACGAAAATCAATCTGGAAAAACAACTGTGGGAGCGAGCTTGCTCGCGAATGCGGAGTGTCAGGCAACTGATTCGTCGGCTGATACACCGCTTTCGCGAGCAAGCTCGCTCCCACAGGGTTCATTGCAAGCCTGTTAAGCCGGTTTTGCTTCGGCTAACGCCTCTTGGGCCAGTTCCTTTTCCGCTTCCTTGAGGTCTTCTTCGCTGATCATTTCAGCGATGTCGCGCAAGCGCTCGACCACCCGTGCATTGATGCTGCCTTCCGGAAATTCGCCGTCGGCGTTCGGCTCACCGGCCGGTTCGCCGACCAGCAGGCTCAACGCTTCATCCGCCTGACGCACCGCGTAAACGTGGAACTGCCCGGCACGCACCGCCGCCAGCACTTTCTCATCGAGCATCAACGTCGCCACGTTGGCCTGCGGAATGATCGCGCCCTGCTCGCCCGTCAGCCCGCGTGCTTCGCAGAGACGGAAGAAGCCTTCGATCTTCTCGTTGACCCCACCGACCGCCTGCACTTCACCGAACTGGTTGATCGAGCCGGTGATCGCGAAGCACTGCTTGAGCGGGGTTTTCGACAGCGCCGAAATCAGCGTGCACGCCTCGCCCAGCGACGCACTGTCGCCATCGACGTAACCGTAGGATTGCTCCAGCGCGATGCTCGCAGAAATCGCCAACGGGAATTCCTGAGCGTAACGGCTGCCCAGATACCCGGTGAGGATCATCACACCTTTGGAGTGGATCGGCTGGCCGAGATTAACCTCACGCTCAATGTCGACGATGCCGCTGCCGCCGGGGTACACCGTGGCGGAAATCCGCGCCGGCACACCGAACGCCGAGTCGCCGACTTCGAGCACGGTCAGGCCGTTGCACTTGCCGACCGCTGCACCATCGGTGTCGATCAGGATGATCCCGGCGAGCATGTCGTCGAGAATCCGCGCGGACACACGTCCAGTGCGCGTGGCTTTGGCTTTCAAGGCACGTTCGATGTGCCCCGCATCGGTCATTTCATCGCCGGCCAGATGCCGGATGAAATCCGCCTCGCTGACCAGTTGGAACAGATCGCCGATACGCGCCGACAAACGCCCTTGATGCTCGGCCAGCCGTGCGCTGTACGTTGCCAGACGCGCCACCGCGTCGGCGGTCAGCGGCGCCATGCCTTCTTCCGAGGTGCGGGTTTTCAACAGCTGGGCGAATTGCTCCAGGCTCTCGTCGACCATCGGGATGTCTTCGTCGAAGTCGACCAGAACGCGGAACATCTCCTGGAAGTCCGGATCGAGGTCTTGCAGCGTGTAATACAGCGACCGCGCACCGATGATGATGACTTTGACCTGCAACGGAATGTGCTGCGGGTTGAGCGTGACCGTGGCGAAACGGCCCATCTCGCCCAGCGGCGATTCCATTTTCAGCTTGCGCGATTGCAGGGCGCGTTTCAGCGCATCCCACACGAACGGCTCGCTGAGCATTTTTTCCGCTTCAAGAATCAGGAAACCGCCGTTGGCACGGTGCAAGGCACCCGGGCGCAACTGACGATAAGTGGTGTAGAGCGCGCCCTGATCGGTGGTGTATTCGATACGCCCGAAGAGGTTTTCGTAAGTCGGGTGCGGTTCGAATACCACCGGCGCACCGCCGCTGACTGGATGACCGACGACCAGACTCGGCGCGTATTGCTCTTCGAGCAGCTTGCGCGCCACGGCGTCGGTCTTGCTGTCGTCGACCAGTTGTTCGACCACGGTTTTCAGCAGGTACACCTGCATCGCTTGCAGGTAACCGCAGACCGCCGCGTTCTCGGCGTACTTCTCCGACAGCGGCGACAGCAACGGCTGCAGCGCCAACGTGATGGTTTCTTCGTTGAGCGAACGCAGCTGATTGTTCGACTCGCGCTTCCATTGCGGCAGGCTGGCGAGTTCTTCGTTCAGGCGTTCTTCAAGCCCGGAAATATCATCGTGAAAACGCTCGCGATCAGCTTCTGGCAATTGGGCGAATTCGGCTTCGTCCAGCGCCTTGCCGTCGAGCATCGGCGTGAAGGCGATGTTGCTGCTGTCGCGATAGAGGGCGACGTCTTTTTCCAGGGCCAGCCGCTCGATGATGTCGAGAGCTTTGTCGTAGCGCTGGTTGAAGGCGCGGTCGATGGCGCTTTTCTTTTGCTGGTAGGACGGGTGCTCGAAGACTGCTGGAAACGTCGCCAGCAGGTTGTCGATCAAACCGTTGATGTCACCGATGAACGAAGCGGCGGTGCCGGATGGCAACTCCAGTGCGCGGGGTTCGCGCGGCTCATCGAAATTGTTCACGTAGACCCAGTCCGCCGGGGTCTGCAGGCGTTTGCCTTCGGCCTTAAGGTAGCGTTTGACGAACGAGAAACGGCCGGTGCCGGGCTCGCCCATGACAAACACGTTGTAACCGGGGCGTGGCATGGCCACACCGAACTGCAAGGCTTCGACCGCGCGTTCCTGGCCGAGCACACCGCGAAAGGGCTCCAGATCATTGGTGGTAGTGAAGCTGAACTGTTCAGCGGAAAACGGACGGGTCAGCGCTTCGGGCGCAAGACGCAAGCTGGCAGCAACAGGATCAGGCATCGGGCTTCCTTAACAATCAGGCGGGGCAGATAGCCGCATTCTGGCGCTGCCCGTGCCCCACTGGCAAGGCGCGCCATGCGACAAAGCATAGACAACCGGATCTCTGCGCACCGGCTCCCCTGAAACCGGGGTTATTACCGAATCTTTTGTAAAAAATCACGGAACCGCAGGAACGTGCCTAAACTCCAAACTGCGCGGCTGGAACTAATACCGGCCCACTGGCTTCGTTTGGGTCTGTCTTGTACAGCGCTTGGGGGCCAGAACCCTGTCCATTGGTATGCACACAAAGAGAACAAAGCTATGAAACGGATTCTTCTCGGTACTCTCTTCACCGCTGTATCCATCAACGCAATGGCGCAAGCTCCAGGCGGCCCGGATTGCGGTTGGGGCAACATGCTGTTCGAAGGTCAGCGTGGCACCCCTGCTCACTTCCTCGCTTCCACCACTAACGGCACTTCCGGTAACGCTACGTTTGGTATGACTTCCGGCACCAACGGTTGCTCGACCAATGCGTCGCTGACCTACGGCGGCAAATCCTGGTTTGCCATGAATGGCATGATGAACGAGCTGTCCGAAGACATGGCCAAAGGCAACGGCGAAGCGCTGACGACTTATGCCGTGGTACTGGGCGTGGCGCCGGAAGATCGTGCGCACTTCGCTGCTGTGACTCACGAGCACTTCCAGCAGATCTTCAGCAAAGCTGACGTGACCGCTGAAGACGTGCATACCAACACCCTGGCCGTACTGAAATCGGATCCTCGTCTGGCCAAGTACGCAACGCAGGCTTAAGCTCGACCCCGCCCGCTTCCTTCGGGGAGCGGGTTTTATTTTTTATGCAGTGATTCCACCGTGACGCTGAACCTGTGGTGAGGGGATTTATCCCCGATCGGCTGCGCAGCAGTCGTGAACCTGTGCATGCGGTATAACTGGTGCATTGGGGATATAGGTTTTGGGGCCGCTTCGCTGCCCAACGGGGATAAATCCCCTCGCCACAAGGGTGGAGTGTTAACCCCCGATTCGGGTTTTATTTTCTTTCGACTTAAGTTGCCACTTATGCTCAAACGCCTTGCCTGGCTGGCGCTCTGTGTCTGCGCCCCGCTGTCCGCCGCGCCCCATGTCGACCCTCAACGTTTGCAGCAACTGGCCAACGACCGCTTCTGGATTTCCCTCGGTCATTACGAAACCGCCAAACTCGGCGGCTGGCGCAGCTATGTCAGCGACAAGAAATTCTTTCTCGCGCCTGATGGCAATGAACATCCCGATCACGAATTGGCGGCGACCGTGCAAGCGTTGTACGCCCCGGCCAGTCTCGGTGAAAAGCACGCGCAGTGCGTTTACCCGGCGCGCACTCGCTGGCTGAAAGCGCAGCTCAATCTGAAAGATCTGCCGGCACCTGATTGCGCCGAGTACAAAAAATGGATGAAGGACGTCTCGCCGCACAGCGCGGTGATGATCTTCCCGGCGGCGTATTTGAACAGTCCGTCATCGATGTTCGGCCACACCTTGCTGCGCATCGACCAAGCTGACGTGCAGGCCGACAAGACCTCGCTGCTCAGCTACGCGATCAACTTCGGCGCCTATATCGAAGGGTCGGACAACAGCATCCTTTACGCCTGGAAAGGTTTGATGGGCGGCTATCCGGGCCTGTTCGCGCTGGTGCCGTATCAGGAAAAACTCTCCGAATACCGCAGCCTGGAAAATCGTGATCTGTGGGAATACCGACTCAATCTGACGCAAGAAGAAACCGCACGCATGGTCGAACATGTGTGGGAGTTGAAGCAGATCCAGTTCGACTATTTCTTCTTCGATGAAAACTGCTCGTACCGCTTGCTGGAGTTGCTGCAAGTGGCCCGCCCAAGTCTGCGCCTGACCGAGCAATTCCCGCTGACCGCAATTCCGACCGACACCGTCAAAGCGGTGAAAGAAGCCGGGCTGGTGGAAAGTATTGAATATCGTCCGTCGCGTGAGCGCGAACTGCTGAGCCGCGCTGAGCCGTTGACGGGTGAAGAACAGGATTGGGTGCTGAAAGTCAGCGCCGATCAACAAGTGTTGCAAGAGCCGACCTTCAAAGCCCTGCCCCGCGATCGTCAGGCACTGATCATCGACGCGGCGTATCGCCTCGAACGCTACCGAGCCAACGGCCAGGAACGTGATCCGCAACGGGCGCAACGCAGTTTCGAACTGCTGCGAGCGATCAATAAAAACCCGGCACCCGATCTGCAGATTCCGCAACCGGGCTTGCCGGAAGACGGCCACGAATCGCGCACCTGGCAGGCCGGCCTCGGCACGCGCGGCGATCGTGCGTTCGGCGAGTACGGTTTGCGCATGGCTTATCACGATCTCAACGACAACGCCGAAAGCTTCCCGCTCGGCGCGCAGATTGAAATCCTGCAAATGAAGCTGCGTCAGTACGAGGGCAATCACTGGCAGTTCCAGCAACTGGATCTGGCGACGATTCGCTCGCTGACGCCGCGTAATGAGTTGTTGCAGCCATTGTCGTGGCAAGTCACCGGTGGTCTTGAGCGCGTGCCGGGCAAGCATGATGACGAGACGCTGGTCAGTCATGTGAATGGTGGCGGTGGCGGCACGTGGGCGCTGGGTGATGATGTGCTGGGATTTGCGCTGGGCACCGTGCGGGTTGAGCACAACAATGACTTTGCTGAATTTGTTTCGCCGGCCGGTGGGTTCAATACCGGCGTGCTGTGGCGCAATCCTCTGGGAAATATGAGCCTGGAGGCCAAGGGTGATTACTTCACCAATGGCGAAGTGCGGCGCAGTTTGAGTCTGAATCAGCAGTGGGAACTGTCGCGCAATCTTGGTTTGCGCTTGAGTGCGCAGCGCGAGTTCAGCCACATCGCCACGCCGGAAACGGAAGTCATGCTCGAAGTGAAGTGGTATCACTACTGAACCCGAACCTGGCCCCCTGTAGGAGTGAGCCTGCTCGCGATAGCAATTCATCAGTCACTGTTGCTGTGACTGATACACCGCCATCGCGAGCAGGCTCACTCCTACAAGAGAAATGCGCTGTTCAACGAATTACTCACATGCCTTTCACCAACGCCCGACGAATCTGCTTCTAGACTCTCCTTATAAGCCGGACAACCGGCTCAGGAGAGTGCGATGTGGCGGTGTGCGGGTTTGCTGGGGGTTTTGCTGTTCGTGAGCGGTTGCCAGACCACCCACGATGATTTGATCGCCAAAGGCTACCCACCGGCCTTTGCCGACGGTTTCGATGACGGTTGCGTCAGTGGTCGCCAGGCTGCCGGTTCGATCAGCGGCGAATTCCGCAAAAACGTCCCGCGCTATCTCAAAGACAAGCAATACGCCGAAGGCTGGACTGACGGCTTCCGCCAATGTCAGGCGATGCTCGAAAACAAGGATCGCGACGAGTACCGCAACGAGCATTGGGACGAACGCGAGCGCGCCTGGCAGCAGCAAAAAGATCAGGACGCCGCGCGAGCCTATCGCTCGCCCTAGGTCGCTCCCAGACATCCAGTGAAACCAAATGCCTGCGAGCATGGCCCAAACCTCATACGAGGAGGAACCCATGAGCCGTGCTTTCGTCAACGAAGACAACGCCGCCGCACAAGCCGATCAACCGGTTGAACGGCAGGTCAGCGAGCAGCCCAATTACGTCACGTCACAAGGCTTGGCGCAGTTGCAGGCGAAAGTCGCCGAACTGCAAACCCAACACGCCGAGCAGTCGGCCAAAGGTGAGCAGGCCGACAAACAACGGCTGGCCGACCTGCAAAGAGATTTGCGTTATTTCAATCAGCGCTTGAGCAGTGCGCAAGTGGCTGTGCCGGCAACGTCCAGAGACAAAGTGCAGATCGGCAGTTGGGTCACCTACGCGGATGAGCACGACACAGAACGCCGCGTGCAACTGGTCGGTGAAGATCAGGCCGATGCCGCGAAGGGCCTGATCAATTGGGGTTCACCGCTGGGCCGGGCGCTGCTCGGTGCCCGGCTCAACGACGAGGTGCTGTGGCAGCGCCCCGCCGGCGATCAAGTGATCGAAGTGATCCGCATCGAACCGGCTTAAACCACGCCCTGCGCCAGCATCGCGTCGGCAACTTTGACGAAACCGGCGATGTTCGCGCCTTTGACGTAATTGATCCGGCCGTTCTCTTCGCCGTAGTGCACGCAGGCGTGGTGGATCGATTGCATGATGTTGTGCAGCTTGCTGTCCACTTCACCCGCCGTCCACAGCAGACGCATGGCGTTCTGCGACATCTCCAGACCACTCACCGCGACACCGCCGGCATTGGAGGCCTTGCCCGGCGCGAAGAGAATGCCGGCCTCGATAAAGATATCCACAGCCTCCAGCGTGGTCGGCATGTTCGCGCCCTCAGCGACGCATACGCAGCCATTGCGCAGCAGCGTGCGCGCGGCTTCGGCGTCGAGTTCGTTCTGCGTGGCGCACGGCAATGCGATATCGCATGGCAGCGACCACGGCAACTGACCGGCGCGGAATTCCAGACCGAATGCTGAGGCCAATTCGCTGATGCGCCCGCGTTTGACGTTTTTCAGCTGCAGCAGCGCCGACCACTGTTCTTCGCTCAGGCCCGCCTCGCAATACAGCGTGCCTTCGGAGTCGGACAGCGAAATCACCTTGCCGCCCAGATCCATCACTTTGCGTGCGGCGTATTGCGCGACGTTGCCGGAACCGGAGATCGCCACGCGTTTGCCTTCCACGGTTTGCTCGCGACGTTTGAGCATTTCTTCCGCGAAGTACACACAACCGAAACCGGTGGCTTCCGGACGAATCAGGCTGCCGCCGTAGGTCATGCCTTTGCCGGTGAGGACGCTGGTGAACTGGTTGCTCAGGCGTTTGTACTGGCCGAAGAGGAAACCGATCTCGCGCGCACCAACGCCGATGTCACCGGCCGGCACGTCAACGTCGGCGCCGATGTGGCGGTACAACTCGCTCATGAATGCCTGGCAGAAACGCATGACTTCAGCGTCGCTCTTGCCCTTCGGATCGAAGTCAGCGCCGCCCTTGCCGCCGCCCATGGGCAACGAGGTCAGAGAGTTTTTGAAGGTCTGTTCGAAGGCGAGGAATTTCAGCACGCCCATGTTCACCGACGGATGGAAACGCAAACCGCCCTTGTACGGGCCGATGGCGCTGTTCATCTGGATGCGGAAACCGCGATTAACCTGAACCTTGCCCTGATCGTCGACCCACGACACGCGGAACACCACGGCACGCTCCGGCTCGCAGAGGCGTTCCAGAATTCCCGAAGTCAGGTAGTGCGGATTGGCTTCGAGAAACGGCCACAGACTGCGCAGGACTTCTTCAACGGCCTGGTGAAATTCGGGCTGATCCGGGTCGCGTTGTTTCAGGCGGGCAAGGAAGGATTCGACGGATTCGATCATGGGGAAAGTCTCGGCAAATTTATTATCGTTGGAAGAGATTGGGCCGGACTGTAACAAACGAATTGCGCACAGGAATAGAGCGAAATGTCGCGGATATGAAATTAAATGGTGCACAGGATATAAATCTGAAGCCTTTTTAGACAGATATCGCACCTGAATGGTGATTCACAAAACAAGCTTTGCACCAACAGGAAGGCAGCCTTCGCGAGCAAGCTCGCTCCCACATTTAAAATGCGTTACCCCTGTGGGAGCGAGCTTGCTCGCGAATGCCGCGACTCGGTTCATCTGAAAAAACTCCGGCAAAAAAAAACGGAGCCCGAAGGCTCCGCTTTTATGCAACCAACCCGAATCAGGCCAGTTTCTTGTGACGTACCCGGTGTGGCTGGGCAGCCGCTTCGCCGAGGCGTTTCTTGCGATCCGCTTCGTACTCGGTGTAGTTGCCTTCGAAGAAGATCGCTTGCGAGTCGTCTTCGTACGCGAGGATGTGTGTCGCCACGCGGTCAAGGAACCACCGATCGTGAGAGATCACAATTGCAGCGCCCGGGAAGTCCAGCAGGGCTTCTTCCAGAGAACGCAGGGTTTCAACGTCGAGGTCGTTGGACGGTTCGTCGAGCAGCAGGACGTTACCGCCCTCCTTCAGGGTCAGCGCGAGGTGCAGACGACCGCGCTCACCACCGGACAGATCCTTGACGAACTTCTGCTGATCGCCGCCCTTGAAGTTGAAGCGACCGACGTAGGTGCGCGACGGGATCTCGTAGTTGCCGATGCGGATCTGGTCGGAACCGTCGGAAATCTGCTGGAACACAGTCTTGCTGCCGTCGAGGTCGTCGCGGCTCTGATCGACGCAAGCCAGTTGCACGGTTTCGCCGACTTCGATGCTGCCCGAATCCGGCTGCTCCTTGCCCATCAGCATGCGGAACAGAGTCGATTTACCAGCACCGTTACCGCCGATCACACCGACGATCGCGCCCTTCGGCATCGAGAACGACAGGTTGTCGATCAACACGCGATCGCCGTAGCCCTTGGTGACGTTCTTGAATTCGATGACCTTGTCGCCCAGACGCGGGCCGGCCGGGATGTAGATCTCGTTGGTTTCGCTGCGCTTCTGGAATTCCTGCGATTGCATTTCTTCGAAGCGTTGCAGACGAGCCTTGGATTTCGACTGGCGGGCTTTCGCGCCTTTGCGCACCCACTCCAGTTCTTCCTTCATGGCTTTTTCGTGCGCCGACTGCTGCTTGGATTCAGCGGCCAGACGATCGGACTTGGCTTCAAGCCAACCCGAGTAGTTGCCTTCGTATGGAATGCCCGCGCCGCGGTCGAGTTCCAGAATCCAGCCGGCGACGTTGTCGAGGAAGTAACGGTCGTGCGTGATCGCTACCACAGTGCCCGGGAAGTCGTGGAGGAAATGCTCCAGCCACGCAACGGAATCGGCGTCCAAGTGGTTGGTTGGTTCGTCGAGGAGCAGCATGTCCGGCGCGGACAGCAGCAGGCGGCACAGGGCCACACGACGCTTTTCACCACCGGAGAGGAATTCGACCTTGGCGTCCCACGCCGGCAGACGCAGTGCGTCGGCAGCGACTTCCAGTTGGCGATCAAGGTTGTGACCGTCGCTGGCTTGCAGGATCGCTTCGAGCTTGGCCTGTTCAGCTGCCAGTTTGTCGAAGTCGGCATCTTCTTCAGCGTAAGCCGCGTAGACCTCGTCCAGGCGGGCCTGGGCGTTCTTGATCACGCTGACCGCTTCCTCGACCACTTCACGCACGGTCTTGGTGGGGTCAAGTTGCGGCTCTTGCGGCAGATAACCGATGTTCAGTTCCGGCATCGGGCGCGCTTCGCCTTCGAACTCGGTGTCGACGCCAGCCATGATTTTCAGCAGCGTGGACTTACCCGAACCGTTGAGGCCGAGCACGCCGATCTTGGCGCCGGGGAAGAACGACAGCGAAATGTTTTTGAGGATTTCCCGCTTCGGCGGAACAACTTTGCCCAGCCGATGCATGGTGAAGACGTATTGAGCCATGGAGAACCTTGGGTCAGTGACAGATGAATGATTGCAGCGCGGGCGATGCCCGGCCAGACCATGCGCGTCGTTCACTTGATGGTTATCAATGCGTGCGCGCTGAAAAAGTCTGAGTCTAGGAGCTGGAACGCTCCCGCGTAACCGGCAAAGCTACCTGAATGACGGAAGGCAGTCCAGCCGAGCGGGGCTGGCACTTCGCCACAACTCAAGGCATGCTAGCCGCCCTTTGGGCGTCCGGCTTATAGTGCACGTCGCGCCAGTCCAGCCAGACCGCAGGATTACAGCTTGTCCAATGTCACTCCGCCAGCCTCTGTGAGCAGCACCCCTCCGGCGCCCGGCTCACCCCTGCGCGGGACATTAAAGGGTGCGCTGGCGACTTTGGTGCTGTTGCTGCTGGCGTTGCTGTTCTGGCAACTGCTCGATCAACTGCGCGAGACCCAGAAAAACCAGCGCCAGTACACCATCGATTACACCGCCGACCTCGCTTCACAAGTCAGCCTGAACATGGCGCTGAACGCGCAAATCGCTCTCAACCTGCTACCGATCGTCGAGCAACCGCAAACCGCCGACGAACAGCAGGCGCTGCTGCGCAAACTTCAGCAATCGCTGCCGGATCTGCGCAGCATGGCGTTGCTCAGTCCTTCCGGGCGAATCCTCAGCGACAGCGCCGCCGACAGTCACGACGCCGATTACCTCACCGAACTGGTTCGGCGCAGTCGTGCTCAGGCGCATTACTTCAGTAACGCCGATGACGGCTCGGTGGTGCATCTGTTGCTGCATCAGGCCAGCGGCAGTTCGCGCGGTTATTGGGCGCTGCGCCTGACGCCGACGTTTTTCGATTCGCTGACCAAACAGGGCGAAACCGGCCTGCGCCCTTTGTGGCTGGTGGAAAACCGCATCAACCATCAGATCGTCAGTCGCGATAAAGCGTTGCCCTCGGCCAAGCCCAGCGTGCTTTCCCCTGACGATCTGGCCGACACGGTGCTGACTGTGCCGCTGAGCAGCAGCGACTGGCAGTTGCGCGGTTTGTTCGACCGTCAGCGCGTGCTCGAAGAATTGCTCCCGGCGTTTATCGGCAAATGCCTGCTCGGTCTGGCTTTCTCGCTGCTGCCGGTGATCGCGCTGTTGAACATGCGCCGCCGTCAGCGCCAGTTGCATGAAGGTCGCCGGCGCTATCAGGATATTTTCGAAGGCACCGGCGTTGCGTTGTGTGTGCTCGATCTCTCTGGCCTGAAACAGGTTTTCGAGAAAGCGCAGATCCAGACCAGCGACCAGCTCAAGGCCTGGCTCGACCAACCGGCGCAACGCCAGCAATTGCTGCAAGAGTTGCGTGTCACCGAGGTCAACCAGGTCGCGTTGCAACTGCTCAACGTCAATTCCTGCGAACAAGCGTGGCAACTGTTGATCGACGGTCATCCGCACCGTCAGTGCGCGATCGGCAATCAAATCCTCGACGCCGTGCTGCAACAGCAAAAGCAGCTGGAACTGGAAATCAAACAGGCGGACGTCAATGGCCGCGATCAACACCTGTGGATGGTTTTGCGCCTGCCGACCGAGCAGCACGATTACACGGCGGTGATCCTCAGCATCAACGACATCACCAGCCGCAAACTGGTCGAGCTGTCGTTGCTGGAGCGCGAAGGGTTCTGGTCGGACGTGGTGCGCACCGTGCCGGATCATCTGTATGTGCAGGACGTGATCAGCCAGCGGATGATTTTCAGCAACCACCACCTCGGCCAGACCCTCGGCTACAACCGCACCGAGCTGCACCAGATGGGCGAGTATTTCTGGGAAATCCTTCTGCACCCGGAAGACGCCGATTATTACCACCGCTCGCGCCAATCCCAGCGCCATGCCGGTTACAGTCAATTACTGCAATGCCAACTGCGCTTCCGCCATCGCGACGGTAACTGGCGGCGTTTCGATATTCGCGAACAGGCACTGGCGCGCGACAAGCACGATCAGGTCACGCGGATCATCGGCGTGGCCAAGGACATTACCGAGCAGATCGAGGCCAGCGAGTCCCTGCGCGACAGCGAGCAGCGTTATCGCATGCTCGCCGAGAGCATCAGCGACGTGATTTTCTCCACCGACAGCAAGCTCTCGCTGAACTACGTCAGCCCGTCGGTGCAGGCTGTGCTGGGCTTTGATGCCGAGTGGATTTTCCAGAATGGCTGGCAATCGATCATTGCCAACCCGCAGCAACTGAGCGGCATCTACACGCTGATGGATCGGGTCAGCAAGTCGCTGAATAAACCCGAGCAACTGGCGCTGTTGCGCGGTCAGGTGCAGACGCAATTGTTCCTGTTCGACTGTCTGCGCGCCGATGGCCGCAAGATTCCAATCGAACTGCGTCTGGTCTTGGTGTGGGATGAGCATGGCGGTTTTGAAGGCGTGCTCGGGGTCGGTCGCGACATCAGCCAGCAGCGCCGCGCCGAAAAAGACCTGCGCATGGCTGCCACCGTATTCGAACACTCGACCTCGGCGATCCTGATCACCGATCCGGCCGGTTACATCGTTCAGGCCAACGAAGCGTTCAGTCGCGTCAGCGGTTACGCGGTGAGCGAAGTGCTCGACCAGTTGCCGAACATGCTCACGGTCGACGAACAGCAGGACGCGCATCTGCGTTACGTGCTCAAGCAATTGCATCAGCACAGCACCTGGGAAGGCGAAGTCTGGATGAAGCGCCGCAATGGCGAGCATTATCCGGCGTGGGTCGGCATCACCGCAGTGCTCGACGACGAAGGCGATCTGGCCAGTTACGTGTGTTTCTTCAGCGACATCAGCGAGCGCAAGGCCAGCGAACAGCGCATCCACCGCCTCGCTTATTACGACGCCCTGACCCACTTGCCGAACCGCACGCTGTTCCAGGATCGCTTGCACACGGCGCTGCAATCGGCCGAACGACAGAAGTCGTGGGTGGTGCTGATGTTCCTCGACCTCGACCGATTCAAACCGATCAACGACTCCCTCGGCCACGCCGCCGGCGACCGCATGTTGAAAGACATGGCCACGCGCCTGCTGGCCTGCGTCGACAACGACGACACCGTCGCGCGCATGGGCGGCGATGAATTCACCTTGCTCCTGCAACACCGTTCCAGCCGCGAACTGGCGCTGAACCGGGCGATTCATGTGGCCGAGCAGATTCTTGCCAGCCTGGTGCGACCGTTTGTGCTGGAAGGCCGCGAGTTTTTTGTCACTGCGAGTATCGGCATCGCCCTGAGTCCGCAGGATGGCAACGAACTCAGCCAGTTGATGAAGAACGCCGACACCGCGATGTACCACGCCAAGGAACGTGGCAAGAACAACTTCCAGTTCTATCAGGCCGACATGAACGCCAGTGCGCTGGAGCGTCTGGAGCTGGAAAGCGATTTGCGCCACGCCTTGGAACAAGACGAATTCGTCTTGTATTACCAGCCGCAATTCAGCGGCGACGGCAAACGCCTGACCGGCGCCGAAGCCCTGCTGCGCTGGCGTCACCCGCGTCGTGGACTGGTGCCGCCGGGGGATTTCATTCCGGTGCTGGAAGAGCTCGGTCTGGTGGTCGACGTTGGCGATTGGGTGATCAGCGAAGCCTGCCGCCAACTGAAGACCTGGCACCAGAACCGTGTGCGCGTGCCGAAGGTGTCGGTGAACATTTCCGCGCGGCAGTTCTCCGACGGCCAACTCGGCACGCGGATCGCCACGATCCTGCGCGAAACCGGCCTGCCGCCGGCGTGCCTGGAACTGGAGCTGACCGAAAGTATTCTGATGCGCGAAGTCAGCGAGGCGATGCAGATTCTCGCGGGGCTGAAAAACCTTGGTCTGAGCATCGCGGTCGATGACTTCGGCACCGGTTATTCATCGCTGAACTACCTCAAGCAATTCCCGATCGATGTGCTGAAGATCGACCGCACATTTGTCGACGGTTTGCCATCCGGTGAGCAGGACGCGCAGATTGCCCGGGCGATCATCGCGATGGCGCACAGCCTGAATCTGGCGGTGATTGCAGAGGGTGTGGAAACCCACGAGCAACTGGATTTCCTGCGTGAACATGGTTGCGACGAAGTTCAGGGTTATCTATTCGGGCGGCCGATGCCGGCGAGCCGGTTTGAGGCGCAGTTCAGCAATGATGCGTTGTTCATGTTTGACTAATAGAGTCTTCTACAAAGATCCGTATAAAGTTACAAACCAGCTAGAGCCAGCCCGACTAATACCCGCTGCAAGAACCACATATCGAAACATACTCACCCTCGCGAAACTTATTGCTTATGTTAAGTTTAGATTAATGACGATGCGTCATTACCCAATCTATTCAACACAGGAGCATTAATATGAGCACGGATTGCCAGAAATCTTTCATCGGCACATTGAGTTATAACGGAGAACCGATTTGCGTCGAGCGGCTCTTCGCAGAAGGTCGCGGAGGCTTCCAACGGCTGGTCGTCAATGCACATAAACGCCCGACAATCTTTGAGTTCCGCTGGGAGAACGACGCCTATCGCCTGTCGGTACGCGGTAGCTCGCAAGATAGCCAGTTGGTTCATCTAAATAACCATGGCGAAATCGCCGTCAGCCCGGCTAGTGAAGCGACCAATACTGAATTCGATTTCAGTGGTTTTTCACCGGAGTTATTACAAGGCGACTCCACCAAACTTCCGATACTCGTTAAACCCGGACAGCCTATTACACTGGATATAAAAACGGGGGCGGGCGTGATTGTTTCGACTGGCCAACGGGAACAGAAAATTTACTTCACAACCGAGCCAACAAAACCTATCGCTGTGTTTACATTAAACGTAATTGAGCGTCTTTAATTACTACTGAGTACATCGCAGCCTGCGGCAGCTCTCCCACGGATCAGGACATCGACGCCACCGCAGGCTGCGACGCTTAGGATCGGCAAATGCACCGCACATCTGTCATGAACGCCACTTGTCTGCGACATGATGCCGTTTCATATGCCATCTAAAACCCGTTGGGTTAGAATGCCTCCCTTTTCTGCCCCCCGATCCTTGAGGACCGCCATGTTCAGCCGTGATTTGACTATTGCCAAGTACGACGCCGACCTTTTTGCCGCCATGGAGCAAGAAGCTCAGCGCCAGGAAGAACACATCGAGCTGATCGCTTCGGAAAACTACACCAGCCCAGCGGTGATGGAAGCTCAAGGCTCGGTGCTGACCAACAAGTACGCTGAAGGCTACCCAGGCAAGCGTTACTACGGTGGTTGCGAGTACGTCGACATCGTTGAGCAACTGGCCATTGACCGCGCCAAAGAGCTGTTCGGCGCCGATTACGCCAACGTTCAACCGCACGCCGGTTCGCAAGCCAACGCGGCTGTTTACCTGGCTCTGCTGCAAGGTGGCGACACCATTCTGGGCATGAGCCTGGCCCACGGCGGTCACCTGACCCACGGCGCCAGCGTGTCCTCCTCCGGCAAGCTTTACAACGCGGTTCAATACGGCATCGACGCCAACGGCCTGATTGACTACGACGAAGTCGAGCGTCTGGCAGTTGAGCACAAGCCAAAAATGATCGTGGCCGGTTTCTCTGCCTACTCGCAGATTCTCGATTTCCCACGCTTCCGCGCCATCGCTGACAAAGTCGGCGCTTACCTGTTCGTCGACATGGCTCACGTGGCCGGTCTGGTCGCCGCGGGCGTCTACCCGAACCCGGTGCCTTTCGCTGACGTCGTGACCACCACCACGCACAAAACCCTGCGCGGCCCACGTGGCGGCCTGATCCTGGCGCGCGCCAACGCCGACATCGAGAAGAAGCTGAACTCCGCGGTATTCCCGGGCGCCCAGGGTGGCCCGCTGGAACACGTGATCGCCGCTAAAGCGATCTGCTTCAAGGAAGCGCTGCAGCCTGAGTTCAAGACTTACCAGGAACAAGTGGTGAAGAACGCCCAGGCCATGGCCGAAGTGTTCATCGAGCGCGGTTTCGACGTGGTTTCGGGCGGTACCAAGAACCACCTGTTCCTGCTGTCGCTGATCAAGCAGGACATCTCCGGTAAAGATGCTGACGCCGCTCTGGGCAAAGCCTTCATCACCGTGAACAAGAACTCCGTGCCAAACGATCCACGCTCGCCGTTCGTTACTTCCGGCCTGCGCTTCGGTACTCCGGCTGTGACCACTCGCGGCTTCAAGCAAGCCGAGTGCAAAGAGCTGGCCGGCTGGATCTGCGACATCCTGGCTGACCTGAACAACGAAGCGGTGATCGACGCCGTTCGTGAGAAAGTCAAAGCCATCTGCAAGAAACTGCCGGTATACGGCGCTTAATTGCGACGTTAAATCCGCAGCATGAAAAACCGGCCAAGTGTGATTGGCCGGTTTTTTTTCGCCTGAAAAAAGATCAAAAGATCGCAGCCTTCGGCAGCTCCTACAGGTGAACGCATTCCAAATGTAGGAGTTGCCGAAGGCTGCGATCTTTTGATCTTAACCACCGGTCAGACCGGTCATGCCAATTTCGCGATTCCCCCTTGTATTCAAGAAAAACCCCAGCGTAGACTGCGCCTGCACTGGACATACCGGTAAGACCACAATAATTAAGTCCTGAATCTGATGCGTTCAAGCGCACGGCAGCCAGGACACCGACCAGGATTCCTCCCATGCTCAGATGGTGCTCGCGTTCAATCTTCCTCCAAGTGGTTCTCGGACTGGTGCTCGGCATCGTCTGCGGGCTGACCCTTCCTGAATATTCGGCCCAGCTCAAACCGCTCGGCGACGGTTTCATCAAACTGATCAAGATGCTCATCGGCCTGATCGTGTTCTGCGTAGTGGTCAGCGGCATCAGCGGCGCGGGCGATCTGAAGAAGGTCGGGCGCATAGGCCTCAAATCGGTCATCTACTTTGAAATCCTTACCACCATCGCCTTGGTGATCGGTCTGGTCTTCGCCTTCAGCACCGGCATCGGCAGCGGTGCGAATATCCATTTGGAGCAGTTGTCCGCCGCCGACATGGGCGACATCGCCCAGCGCGGCCAGCACATGCACACCACCACGCAGTTCCTGATGGATCTGATTCCGACTTCGGTGATCGGCGCCTTCGCCGACAACAACATTCTGCAAGTGCTGCTGTTCTCGGTGCTGTTCGGCAGCGCGTTGAATCTGGTCGGCGAAGCGGCGTCCGGGATCTCGCGACTGATCAACGAATTGAGCCATGTGATCTTCCGCATCATGGGCATGATCGTGCGTCTGGCGCCGATCGGCGTGTTTGGTGCCATCGCCTTCACCACCAGCAAATATGGCCTCGACTCGCTGCAGCATCTGGGCAGCCTGGTCGGTTTGTTTTACCTGACCTGCATGGCTTTCGTCGCGCTGATCCTTGGCACTGTCATGCGCTTGTCCGGCCTGCGCATGTGGCCGCTGCTCAAATACCTGCGTGAAGAATTGCTGATCGTCATGGGCACCGCTTCGTCTGACGCCGTGTTGCCGCAGATCATGCGCAAACTCGAACACCTCGGCATCGGCAGCTCGACGGTAGGGCTGGTGATTCCAACCGGCTACTCATTCAACCTCGATGGTTTTTCGATCTACCTGACGCTGGCCATCGTGTTCATCGCCAACGCCACCGGTACGCCGCTAGCGATGACCGATTTGCTGACGATTCTGCTGGTGTCGCTGATCACCTCGAAAGGCGCCCACGGCATTCCCGGTTCGGCACTGGTGATTCTGGCGGCGACACTGACCGCGATTCCAGCGATCCCGGTGGTCGGCCTGGTATTGGTGTTGGCCGTGGACTGGTTCATGGGCATCGGCCGCGCGCTGACCAACCTGATCGGCAACTGCGTCGCCACGGTTGCGATCGCCCGTTGGGAAAAAGACATCGACGTACAACGCGCCAACAAAGTACTCAGCGGTCAGCAGGGCTACACCTTTCAACCGCGTAAACCAGCAACTCCCGCGCACCAGCAGGAGTTCTGATTTAACCCTGTAGGAGCTGCCGCAGGCTGCGATCTTTTGATCTTGAGTTTGCGGCGCTGCCCCACAGGCAAATGGAGCGAGACCCTTGATAACCACATCAACCGTAGTCAACTCAGTCGTCGAAAAACTCCGCGCAGCCCTCGCCCGTGGCCAATGGCGCTCGGGCGACATGCTGCCGGGCCAGCGCGAACTCGCCGAACAACTGGGCATCAGCCGCCCGAGCCTGCGTGAAGCGGTGATCGTTCTGGAAACCCTCGGCCTCGTCCGTTCGATGCCGGGCAAAGGCGTGGTCGTCCTCGATGCACAACTCAGCGACAGCCAAAGCCACGACAGCGCGGTCGCCGGTGCCAGCCTCGAAGATGTGCTGCAACTGCGCTACACCCTTGAGCCATTCATAGTCGGTCTGGTGGCGCAGTCGATCAGCAGCAAGGAAGTCGGCCAATTGCGCCTGACCTTGATGGACATGCGCGAAGCCCTTGAGGCCGGCGACAGTGAAGCCGGCGTCAGCGCTTACATCGCCTTCCACGAAGAGCTGTTCACCCTGACGTCAAACCCGATTTTCCAGAGCGTGGTGCAGCAAACCAGCAATGCCCTCAAGCAAAGCGCCGAAGTGTTGCGCAACTCCCCGGAACATCTGGCCGAACGCCTCGAAGAAAACGAAGCCGTGGTACGCGCGATCCGCAGCAAGAACAGCGCGCAGGCCAGCGCGGAAATGCGTCGACACATTCTGCAAGAAGGTCAGCGCATGGGCATTGAGCTGAATATTCCGGATGACAACCTGAGTCGCTGATTCCTACAGGAGACAGGCCATGAACAGTTTCGCTTCAGCGTCGCACACTCGCGAGAGCACGACGCCCCTGCCCTTCTCTCGTTTGCGCGCGCCGGCGGAGGATCTTTACCCGCGACTGTTCGATGCGATTCTGGAACAGCGCCTTGATGCGGACAGCCGTTTCACCGAAGACAGTTTGAAAGACATGTTCGGCGTCACTCGCGCGGACGTGCGGCGGGTGCTGACGCAACTGAGCCATGAGCAAGTTGTTGTGCTGCGCGCCAATCATCGTCCGCGTGTGGCGGCGCCGGATCGCGAGCAAACGCGGCAGACCTTGCATGCGCGGCGATTGGCCGAGAACACGTTGGTGCGGCTGGCGTGTCAGCGTCCGCAGGCTGAGGGTTTGAAACGCTTGCGTGGGTTGATCGAGCGTGAGCGGCTGGCGGTTGAGCAGGATCGGCGCGGGGCGGCGATTCGCTTGTCGGGGGAGTTTCATCTGACGTTGGCGAGGATGGCGGGGAATGTGCCGTTGGCGCATTTTTTGGGCAGTCTGGTACCGCTTACTTCGTTGGCGATTGCGCGGTGTGAGGGTTCTGCGCACAGCTGTTGCGCTTGGCGGGAGCATTTGGCGCTGGTTGAGGCGGTTGAATGTGGGGATGCTTCCAGGGCCGGGATGTTGATGAATCGGCATTTGGATCATCTTGAGCAGACACTATTGGGTTCAGACCTTGAAAATTCTGTTGCCGGGTAGATTGCCATCGCGGGCAAGCCTTGCTCCTACAAAGTCATACCCATAACTCTGTAGGAGCAAGGCTTGCCCGCGATGGCGTCAGCCCTGACCCAGAAGATCCATCAGGCAGAAACGACTTTGGCAAACCCCGCCCGAATCTTCTCTTCCGGCAAATCATCAGCAATAAACACGATCACGCTGTCCCGCGCCTCACCCTCGGCCCATTCGGTGTCCCAGTCGAAACCATAGAGTTTCAACACGCCCTGAAACACCAAGCGACGATCCTCGCCAGCAATGCTCAGCACACCTTTGTAACGCAGCAATTGCTTGCCGTGCTCTTCCAGCAATTCATTCATGAACTCGCTGAGCTGATCGATATCCAGCGGTTGATCGGTGCGCAGCACCAGGCTGGAAATACGATCGATCGACGGCGCCTTACTCACCGGACGCAAACTCAAGCCGCCGCCCAGATCGGCGTTGAGGTTGAAGCCGCGTACATCGAGCAGCTCAGCCAGATCGATGTTGCCGTGATCAACCACACGAATCGGCGCGCGACGGTTGATTCGCGTCAGGCGTTCGCTCAACGCGGTGAACGTGGCCTCGTCGACTAGGTCGGTCTTGCTCACCAGCAAGCGGTCGGCAAAACCGATCTGCGCCTGGGCGATGGTCTGGCTCAGATGCACGTCCGCGTGTGCGGCATCGACCAGGGTGATGATGCCGTCGAGCAGGTAACGCTCGCGCAATTCCTCGTCGATGAAAAAGGTCTGGGCGACTGGCGCTGGATCGGCCAGGCCGGTGCATTCGATGACCAGACGATCGAAGGCAATTTCGCCGCTGTCCAGACGCTCGAGCAGCAGGTACAGCGCTTTGGTCAGGTCGGTGTGAATGGTGCAGCAGACGCAGCCGTTGGCCAGGGTCATGACTTGCACCGGTTCGTCGCCGAGCAACTGAGTGTCGATGCCGGCGTCGCTGAATTCGTTTTCGATCACGGCGATTTTCAGGCCGTGCTCGGCTTTCAGAATGTGGCGCAGCAAGGTGGTCTTGCCGGCACCGAGGAAACCGCTGAGTACCGTGACCGGGATTGGGGCTGACAAATTAAATCTCCCTCACGCAAAAAAACTGTAGGAGCCTGGCTTGCCAGCGAAGGCGTCATCAAGATCGCCTTCGCCAGCAAGCTGTGCTCCTACAGTGCTTGTGTTGCCTTAACCATCATGTGCCTCAACAGCACTTCGGCCCACCCTTGCCACCGTAACGGGCTTCCTGACGTTCGCGGAAGAACATCTCGTAGCTCATCACCGGTTTGTCCGGGTGTTTGGTTTGCATATGCTCGACGTAGGTGTCGTAGTCGGGCATGCCGACCATCAGGCGCGCGGCCTGACCGAGGTATTTACCGAGGCGACTCAGGTCATTGAACATGCTGCAATCCTCTGGTTACGCATCCGGCAGAGCCTGGAATGGCGATTCTTTATCCGTACGCTCTTTTTCGCCCCAGGCGGCGATGCCGACTTTGAGCGCATAGAACAGGATGCTGAAGACCACGAACAGGAACAGCGCGGTGAGCGTTGCGTTGGTGTAAGCGTTGAAGATCACGTGCTGCATCTGCTCGACGCTTTTCGCCGGGGCCAGAATCTGACCACTGGCCAGCGCGTCGCTGTACTTCTTGGCCAGCGACAGGAAGCCGATTGCCGGGTTGGCATCGAACAGCTTGATGAAGCCCGCCGTCGTGGTGCAAATCAACAGCCAAGTGGCTGGCAGCAGGGTGACCCAAATGTAGCGCTGACGCTTCATTTTGATCAGCACCACGGTGCCGAGCATCAGCGCGATACCGGCCAGCATCTGGTTGGAGATACCGAACAGTGGCCACAAGGTGTTGATGCCGCCCAGTGGATCGACCACGCCCTGATACAGCAACCAGCCCCACATCGCCACACAGCCGGCGGTGGCGATCAGGTTGGCCGTCCACGATTCAGTGCGTTTCAGCGCTGGCACGAAGGAGCCGAGCAAATCCTGCAGCATGAAACGTCCGGCACGAGTACCGGCGTCGACAGCGGTCAGGATAAACAGCGCTTCAAACAGGATCGCGAAGTGGTACCAGAACGCCATGGTGTTTTCACCCGGCAGGACACTGTGCAGGATCTGCGCGATACCGACCGCCAGGGTCGGCGCACCACCGGCACGGGCGAGAATGGTGGTTTCGCCAATGTCATGCGCCACGGCTTGCAGCGCTTCCGGCGTGATCGCAAAGCCCCAGCTGGAGACCACTTGCGCAACCGAAGCGACATCACTGCCGACCACAGCGGCCGGGCTGTTCATGGCGAAGTACACGCCAGGCTCGATCACCGAAGCGGCAACCATGGCCATGATCGCGACGAACGATTCCATCAGCATGCCGCCGTAACCGATGTAACGGGCGTTGGTTTCGTTATCCAGCAGCTTCGGCGTGGTGCCCGAAGAAATCAGTGCGTGGAAACCCGATACCGCACCGCAAGCGATGGTGATGAACAGGAACGGGAACAGACCGCCCTTCCACACCGGACCGGTGCCGTCGACGAACTGGGTCAGCGCCGGCATTTTCAGCTCGGGCATGGTCACCAGAATGCCGATCGCCAGGGCGATGATGGTACCGATTTTGAGGAACGTGGAGAGGTAATCACGCGGTGCCAGAATCAGCCACACCGGCAGCGATGCCGCGACGAAACCGTAACCGACCAGCATCCAGGTAATCTGCACGCCGGTGAAGGTGAAGGCCTTTGCCCACACTGGATCAGCAGCAATCTGCCCGCCCAGCCAGATCGAACCGAGCAGCAGCAACACGCCGACCACGGAGATTTCGCCGATGCGGCCCGGGCGGATGTAGCGCATATAAATGCCCATGAACATCGCGATCGGGATGGTCGCCATCACCGTGAAGATGCCCCACGGGCTCTCGGCCAGTGCTTTCACCACGATCAGCGCCAGCACCGCGAGGATGATGATCATGATCAGGAAGCAGCCGAACAGTGCGATGGTGCCGGGAATCCGGCCCATTTCTTCACGCACCATGTCGCCCAGGGAACGGCCGTTGCGACGGGTCGACATGAACAGAACCATAAAGTCCTGCACCGCGCCCGCCAGCACCACACCGGCAATCAGCCACAGCGTGCCGGGCAGATAACCCATCTGCGCCGCCAATACCGGACCAACCAGCGGCCCCGCGCCAGCGATGGCCGCGAAGTGGTGACCGAAAAGAATGTGTTTGTTGGTCGGCACGTAGTCCAGACCATCGTTGTTGAGCACGGCGGGGGTGGCCCGACGCGGGTCAAGTTGCATCACATTGTTTGCGATGAACAGACTGTAGTAACGGTACGCAACCAGATAAATGGCCACAGCGGCGACCACAATCCACAAGGCATTGATGGCCTCGCCTCGGCGCAATGCCACTACGCCCAGGGCGCACGCTCCTACGATTGCCAGCAATAGCCAGGGTAAGTGGCGTAGCAGGCTATTATTATTTTTCATTTTATTATTCCAGCCAGGGTGGACAAGAAAGACAGCCACCCCGAGTTTAGCGCTTACGGCGCCAAAGGCCATACCCCGACGTTGGTCTGAGTGGCCCGTCTGCGCTGGTACGCTTAGACAATGCGGGTCTATAGTCAGCGAACTTCCGGAGGATTGCGCCATGAGCGAGCACCCAGCCAATCGTCGTCGCTTCAAACGTATTGCGTTCGATGCCAGAACCGAGCTGAGTCAGGGCGAGTACATCTGGCCGGTCAAGCTGATAGACCTGTCGCTTAAAGGCTTGCTGATCGAGCGGCCAGAGCCTTGGCTGGGGGATGCCGAGAAGGATTTCTTCGTCGACATTCATCTGAGCGATGAGATTGATATCGAGATGGACGTGCAGTTGGCGCACGAAGAGAACGGCCAGCTGGGGTTTGTTTGTCGGCATATCAGTCTGGAGTCGATCCAGCGGTTGCGGCGCTTGATCGAGCTGAACCTGGCCGATCCGCAGGAGTTGGAGCGCGAGTTGGGTGCGTTGATCGAAATCTGATGGTTGCCCCTGTAGGAGCTGCCGGAGGCTGCGATCTTTTGATCTTGAAAACCAAAATCAAAAGATCGCAGCCTTCGGCAGCTCCTACAGGGATTCTCTGGTTATTCGAAGAGTGCCTCGAGCGCCTGTTCGAGGCGCGTTACGGCGATGATCTGCAAACCCGGCGGGGACTCTTTTGGCGCATTGCCTTTGGGCACGATGGCGCGCTTGAAGCCATGCTTCGCGGCTTCCTTCAAGCGCTCCTGGCCACTGGGCACAGGACGCACTTCGCCAGACAACCCAACCTCTCCAAACACCAACAAATCATGCGGCAACGGCCGATTGCGCAAACTCGACATCACCGCCGCCATCAACGCCAGGTCAGATGCAGTCTCCAGCACCTTCACCCCGCCGACCACGTTGAGAAACACGTCCTGATCGTGCGTGGGAATCCCGCCATGGCGATGCAACACGGCCAACAACATCGCCAAGCGGTTCTGATCCAGCCCCAACGTTACCCGTCGCGGGTTGGCCAGATGACTGTCATCGACCAGCGCCTGCACTTCCACCAGCATCGGCCGGGTGCCTTCCCACGTTGCCATCACCACACTGCCTGGGACTTCTTCCTGCGCCCGTGTGAGAAAAATCGCCGAAGGGTTGGAGACTTCTTTCAAACCCTTGTCCGTCATGCCGAACACGCCCAGTTCGTTGACGGCGCCAAAACGGTTTTTCACCGCGCGCAGCAAACGCAAACGACCATCGGACTCACCTTCGAAATACAGCACGGTGTCGACCATGTGTTCGAGAACACGCGGGCCGGCCAGCGCGCCTTCCTTGGTGACGTGGCCGACAAGGAAAATCGCCGTGCCGCTCTGTTTGGCATAACGCACCAGCAGTGCCGCACTCTCACGCACCTGGGACACGCCACCGGGCGCCGATTGCAGTTGTTCGGTGAAGATCGTCTGGATCGAATCGATCACCATCACCTTGGGCTTTTCCTGGCGGGCGGTGGCGATGATGGTTTCGATGCAGGTTTCAGTCATCACCCGCAGTTGATCCTGCGGCAAGCCGAGACGACGGGCGCGCATGGCCACCTGCTGCTGGGATTCTTCGCCGGTGACGTAGAGGGCCGGCATGCTCTTGGCGAGGTTGCACAAGGTCTGCAACAGAATCGTCGATTTGCCGATGCCCGGATCGCCGCCGATCAGCACCACCGAGCCGTCGACCAGACCGCCGCCGAGCACGCGATCCAGTTCACTGGATGCCGTGGAAAAACGCGGAATCTCTTCGACGCTGACTTCGGCAAGGGTTTTGATCTGTGCCTGCTGGCCGGTCCAACCGGTGCGACCGCTTGGCGCCGTGGCACCGCCGCTTTCGATCATGGTTTCGGTGAGGGTGTTCCAGGCACCGCATTCGCCACACTGCCCGGCCCACTTGGGAAAGGTTGCGCCGCACTCGGTGCAGCCGTACATGCGCTTGGCCTTGGCCATCAGAACCCCCGGGGCAAAAACCGCGATGATAACGCATACATCGGCATTGTCTTTGACCAAGGCATTTCGCTTGCCTGCGACTGTATCAATATTAAACCTGTACAGAAGTTGTGGACTTTGCACTTGCACGTACAAGTTTCGAGGGCAATTCAATGGCACTTTTCAAACTATTCGGCAAAGAGCGTGTCGATAAAAAATGTGCATTGTAAGAAGGTGTTTCGCGCAGGACGCGTTTTGCTGATTTACACTGCGTACACCAATCTCATCTGTAACAAGGAAATAACCTATGGGCGTGCTAAGTGAGTTCAAGGCCTTCGCGGTCAAAGGCAATGTGGTCGACATGGCCGTCGGTATCATCATCGGCGCCGCTTTCGGCAAGATTGTCTCGTCATTTGTCGGTGACGTGATCATGCCGCCGATCGGCCTGCTGATCGGAGGCGTGGACTTCAGTGATTTAGCCGTCACGCTTAAAGCCGCTGATGGCGCCGCCCCTGCGGTGGTGCTTGCCTACGGCAAATTCCTGCAGACCGTTCTGGATTTCATCATCGTCGCTTTCGCGATCTTCATGGGTGTTAAAGCCATCAACCGCCTGAAGCGTGAAGAGGCTGTGGCCCCAACGCTGCCACCGGTTCCGACCAAAGAAGAGGAACTGCTGGGCGAGATCCGCGACCTGCTCAAGGCGCAGAACAGCCGGCCGGAGTAATCCTGCGGGCACAAAAAACGGCGCTTTCGAGGCGCCGTTTTTTTTACCAGTAGTTTTCCACCGCGACCTGACCGGGCCTGCGCGTCAGGCTCAGGCTCATGTGCCGCTGTTTGAGCAACGCGCGGGTGTCGTCGATCATCTGCGGATTGCCGCACAACATGACGCGCGAGTGCTCAGCCGTCAGCTCAACGCCCGCCGCCCGCTCCAGCTCACCGTTTTCGATCAGCGTCGTGATACGCCCATTCAGTGCGCCGGGATGAGATTCACGGGTCACGGTGGGGATAAATTGCAGCTTGTGGGCATGCTCGGCCAGATAGTCACGCTGCGCCAATTCCGCAATCAACTGTTGATACGCCAGTTCGCGGGCCTCGCGCACGCTGTAGACCAGAATGATCCGCTCGAATTTCTCCCAGACTTCGAAGTCCTGCAGGATCGACAAGAACGGCGCCACGCCGGTGCCTGTGGATAACAGCCAGAGGTCGCGACCGTCGACAAAACGATCCAGCGTCAGATAACCAAAGGCCTGACGGTCGACCAGCAAGGTATCGCCCGCTTCAAGCCGGCTCAGTTCACTGGTGAATTCGCCGCCGGGCACCACGATCGAGAAGAATTCGAGAAATTCGTCAAACGGTGAGGACACCATCGAATAAGCACGCCAAACCGTACTGCCGTCAGCCTTGGTGACGCCGAGTCTGGCAAATTGCCCTGCACGAAACCTGAAGCCTGCATCACGAGTGGTACGCAAGGTGAACAGATTCGCGGTCAGCGGCTGCACATCAAGCAGAGTCTGGCGGGTGAATTTTTCTGCGCTGGCGGTCATGTGGCGCTCCATTCGACGATGTTCGTAGTCTCTCGCAAAGCGCCGTACGTTAAAACCGCCAATTTGTAGTGGTATTACGCATCGACTGCCTTAACCACAACAAGTTGTACTAACAGCGGCATTAACTGAATAGGACATTAAGTTAACTAACATGTCGACCTTCATATTAAATTAACAACTTACTAATAACGTTTTATACAAATAATCATCAGCACAAAGAGCAAAAAAATCGCAGCGCGACGTGGGAAACGTCCTACACTCGGTTTCGTGCGCATTGGATCCAACGCACCCTCAAGTAACAAGTACACGGAGCGTTTGTAATGGAAAAGTGGAAGGAGTCGCAGTTAAGGCAACTGACGTTCGCAAAAAACATAGATAGCGCTTACCCGATTCTGCTGAGCTTCGCGGAAAACATCGGCTTTGATTTTTGCGCGATCAACGTGGCCTCTACTTATCGTGAGGCGCACTTCAATACGCTGGAGATCAATAACTTTTCCGACGACTGGAAACAACGCCATGAACAGGAGCCGAGCGATGAGATTGATCCCGTCACCACGCACTGCCACGGTTCAATGTTGCCCTTCGTATGGAGCAAGACTGCCTACGACAAAGCCCCAAAGCGCTGGCGCGCCCTGCAACACGAAGGACTGCGGCACGGCTGGTCGCAATCATTTCATCGCGAAGAGTTTGGTGTCTGTAGCACCCTCAGCCTGGCCAGAAGCGATGGGCCGGTCAATTCGATTGAGCTTTACGAGCATTTTGGCTGCCTGTTTTACATCACCAGTCACATGACGGATTTGTTCGCTCAATCGTTGCCCAAGCCCGCCCTGGCCCGACAACCGCATTTGTCGCCGCGCGAACTGGAAGTGGTGCAATTGTCCGCCCAAGGCAAAACGGCGTATGAAATCTCGAAGATTCTCAGCCTCAGCGAGCGAACCGTGAATTATCACGTCCAGCACCTGATCGAGAAATTCAAGGTGTGCAACAAGATCTCTGCGGTCATTGCCGCCGCCCGGGCCGGGTATATCTAAACGGCCGGCCTCGCACAAACAGAAAACGTGCGGGTAATTGAATAGAAAAAAACGTACCATTTGTGGCCTTCCTGAGTGTTAACGCCATCTACCCGCGTTGCAGTCCACTCGGTCGGTTCCGCCGCACAATGCCAGGGCTGCGGGACATCCCTCGATTACCCTGAGTCCCCGCCCCATGCCTTTGCTCGATACACCTTTCGCCCAACTCGACTTGATTCGCCAGCCCGAACAGCAGAACGAACCGCTGCAAGCTTTCGATGCCGCCGACGAATACCTGCTCAATCATCTCGCCGCGCAACAGCCTGCGGCGAGCACGCGGGTGCTGGTGCTCAATGACAGCTTCGGCGCGTTAGCAGCCAGTTTGCTGGGCAAGGTTGAAGTGAGCAGCAGCGGCGACTCGTTTCTGGGTTTTCAGGGACTGGAAAAGAATTTGCTGCGCAACGGTCAGGCCTTCGATGCCATTCGGCCGATTCCGGCGAGTGAGCCATTGGTCGGGCCGTTCGATCGCGTGTTGATCCGTGTACCGAAGACACTCGCGCTACTCGAAGAACAATTGATTCGCCTGCAAGGGCAACTCGCTCCCGGCGCCGAAGTCATCGCAGCGGCGATGGTCAAACATTTGCCACGCGCTGCCGGTGATCTGCTGGAGCGCTACATCGGCCCGGTGCAAGCATCGCTCGCCGTGAAAAAGGCGCGACTGTTGATCGCCACGCCGGAAGCGAAAGCCCCGGCTATTTCGCCCTACCCGAGCCGTTACAGCCTCGACGAACCGGCCATCGAACTGCTCAACCACGCCAACGTGTTCTGCCGTGAAGGCCTGGACATCGGCACTCGCGCCTTCCTGCCGCACCTGCCGAAAAACCTCGGCAGCGCACGCGTCGCCGACCTCGGATGTGGCAACGGCGTGTTGGCGATTGCCAGTGCGCTGCACAACCCTGACGCGCAGTACACGCTGGTCGATGAATCGTTCATGGCCGTGCAATCGGCCGCTGAAAACTGGCGCGCGGCGCTGGGTGATCGTGAAGTGATTGTTCGCGCTGGCGACGGTCTGGCTGGGCAAGAGCCGCAATCACTGGACGTGGTGCTGTGCAATCCGCCATTCCATCAGCAGCAAGTGGTCGGCGACTTCCTCGCCTGGCGCATGTTTCAGCAGGCGCGTGAGGCGCTGGTGGTGGGCGGCGCGTTGTACATCGTCGGCAACCGACACTTGGGTTATCACAGCAAACTGGCGCGGCTGTTCCGGGGTGTCGAGCAAGTCGCGGCGACGCCGAAGTTCGTGATTCTCAAAGCCCGAAAATAATCTTCAGGGCAAAAAAAACCCTCCATGCGGAGGGTTACAAAACCGTACCCGAAGGCGCCGGGACGGGGATGATTCAGATTCAGTGCGTGGTCAGGCCTGCCGCGTTCATGAACATGCGCATCAGGCTGGCGGCGATGAACAACACGCCAACACTGCCGGCCCAGATCAGGGCCAGCCAGCCGAGCCGCTGCCACAGCGGTTTTTTTTCGGCTTGTTCAATGTCGTGCAGGGAATGTTTGCCGGGCATTGTTTCGATCCTCAGTTAGATCGATGGCGTCGCTGCCGACGCCATCGCGAGCAGGCTCGCTCCCACAGGGTTTCGCTTAGTGGTAGCCGTCTTCGTGGGTGACCTTGCCGCGGAACACGTAGTAGCTCCAGAAGGTGTAACCCAGAATGAACGGGATGATGAACAGCGTCCCCACCAGCATGAAGCCCTGACTCTGCGGCGGCGATGCAGCGTCCCAGATCGAGATCGACGGCGGCACAATGTTCGGCCACAGGCTGATGCCCAAGCCGCTGTAGCCGAGGAAGATCAGCACCAGCGTCAGCAGGAACGGCGTGTAGTGGGCGTTACGCGCCACTGCACGAATCAACCCGTACAGGGTGACCAACACCAGAATCGGCACCGGCATGAACCAGACCAGATTCGGCATGCTGAACCAGCGCGTGGCGATTTCCGGGTGGGCCAGCGGTGTCCACAGACTGACGACACCGATCACCGCCAGCAGCACAAATGCCAGTGGCCGCGCCAGATTGTGCATCTGCTCTTGCAGCTTGCCTTCGGTCTTCATGATCAACCAGGTGCAGCCGAGCAAGGCGTACGCCACCACCAGTGCCGCGCCGCAGAACAGCGTGAATGGTGTCAGCCAGTCGAGTGAACCGCCGGCGTATTGCCGATTGACCACCGGCAAGCCGTCAATGAACGCACCGAGCGCCACGCCCTGAAAGAACGTCGCCGCCACCGAACCGCCGATGAACGCCTTGTCCCACAAGTGACGTTTGTCGTCCTTGGCCTTGAAGCGAAATTCAAACGCCACACCGCGAAAGATCAAGCCGATCAGCATGAAGATCAGCGGCAGATACAGCGCCGACAACACCACCGAATACGCCAGCGGAAACGCACCAAACAACGCCGCGCCGCCCAATACCAGCCAAGTTTCGTTACCGTCCCAGACCGGGGCGACGGTGTTCATCATTACGTCACGGTCGACTTTGCCGGGGATGAACGGGAAGAGAATCCCGATGCCCAGGTCGAAGCCGTCCATGACCACGTACATCATGATGCCGAAGATGATGATCACGGCCCAGATCAGCGGAAGATCAATACCCATGAGTCAAATCTCCTTGGTCAGGCGAACGTCGTCGCCGTGATCGGCATCGGACGAATCGTCGGCAGCGGACAACGGACGGGCCGGTGTACGTTTTTTGCCAGGGCCACCGTCCGGCGTATCTGTGCCTTCGCTGATCTTCGGCCCTTTGCGCACCAGGCGCATCATGTAGCCGAGACCGGCACCGAACAGCGCGAAATACACCACGACAAACATGATCAGCGTGATGCTCATCTGCATAAAGCTGTGGTTGGAAGACGCGTCCGCCGTGCGCATCAGCCCGTAGACCACCCACGGCTGACGGCCGATTTCAGTGGTGAACCAGCCCGCCAGAATCGCGATCAGACCGGACGGCCCCATCCACAACGCCAGGTACAGGAACGGACGCGAGGTGTAGAGCGTGTCGCGTTTACGCAGCCACAGACTCCACAGACCGGTGAAGATCATCAGGAAACCGAGGCCGACCATGATCCGGAACGACCAGAACACGATGGTCGAATTCGGCCGGTCTTCCGGTGGGAATTCCTTGAGCGCCGGCACTTGTTTGTCCAGCGAGTGCGTGAGGATCAGGCTGCCGAGGTACGGAATCTCGACGGCGAACTTGGTGCGCTCTTCTTTCATGTCCGGCCAGCCGAACAGGATCAGCGGCGTGGCTTCGTCGCCCTTGTTTTCCCAGTGGCCCTCGATTGCGGCGATTTTCGCCGGCTGATGCTTGAGGGTATTGAGGCCATGGAAGTCGCCGATGACTGCTTGGATCGGCGCGACGATCAACGCCATCCACATTGCCATCGAGAGCATGGTGCGGATCGCCGGGTTGTCCTTGCCGCGCAGCAAATGCCAGGCCGCCGAGGAACCGACGAAAAACGCTGTGGCCACAAACGCCGCAGTCGCCATGTGCATCAAGCGGTACGGGAACGACGGGTTAAAAATGATCGCAAACCAATCGGTCGGAATCACCTGACCGTTGATGATCTCAAAGCCTTGCGGGGTCTGCATCCAGCTGTTGGAGGCGAGAATCCAGAAGGTCGAAATCAGCGTGCCGATGGCCACCATCACCGTGGAGAAGAAGTGCAATCCGCGCCCGACCTTGTTCCAGCCGAACAGCATGACCCCGAGGAAACCGGCCTCAAGGAAGAATGCCGTGAGCACTTCATAGGTCAGCAACGGCCCGGTGACGGCACCGGCGAAGTCCGAGAAACGGCTCCAGTTGGTGCCGAACTGGTAGGCCATGACCAACCCCGAGACCACGCCCATGCCGAAGTTGACGGCAAAGATCTTCGACCAGAAATGGTAGAGGTCACGGTACGTGTCGTTATGGGTTTTCAGCCACAGGCCTTCGAGAACGGCGAGGTAACTCGCCAGACCGATGGTGATGGCCGGGAACAGGATGTGGAACGAGATGGTGAACGCGAATTGAATTCGGGCGAGATCTAGTGCCTCTAAACCGAACATATGGCTTCCTCTGTCAGGTAATACCGGCGGCGGGGCTTGTGGCCCCTTGCACTACTGCCCCCACGGATATGGAGTGCGGCGAATTCGGATTCGTTCTTTTTGAAACCATCGCAACGCAGGGAGTCTGGCCAACTGGCCGTCTGATCAATTCCGTTTGGGGTCTTGATCTGGATCAAGCAACGTTGAAAGAGTAGTCCCATTTTTGCCGATGAACCGCGTGGTCGTTTGCCGCGTGACAAGTTGCCTCATAACTGCGGCAAAACTTTGCAACAAATCCACAGAACGCTGGCAGGGAGGAAAACAGTACAGATCCCCAGGCCTGCACAAACCTCTGTGGTGAGGGGATTTATCCCCGACCGGCTGCGCAGCAGTCGCCACACCCGGCAACACGGTTTATCTGAAAAAGCATGTCTGAATGGATTTGGGGCCGCTTCGCAGCCCATCGGGGCGGTGCGACGTTTCGCTAAATCCCCTCGCCACACAAGCAAATCTGCACCGCAAAAAAAATCGATGTCTGGCTAACTAAATTTTTTGTCATAGCAACTTCCTGTTACAGACTGGTGATAACCTCGCGGTTCCCCTCGAACCAGACCTGCCCTCAGATGCCCAGCCAAGAGCCGTTGCTGTTACGTCACCATCGTCCCTTTCTCGCGTTCTGGATGGCGCGGATTTTCACTGCCAGCGGTTTTCAGATGCTCACCGTGGCGATTGGCTGGAACCTCTATCAACTGACCGGCAACGTCCTCGACCTGGGTTTGGTCGGTCTGGTCGAATTCGCCCCGCGCGTGCTGTTCATGCTGCACACCGGGCATGTCGCCGACCGCTATGACCGACGCAAAGTCGCAGCGATCTGCCAGTCGTTGCAGGCCATGATCGCCCTCGCGCTGGCCATTGGTAGCGCCACCGATCACGTCACCCGCGAGATGATCTTCATCCTCGCCTTCCTGCTCGGTGCGGCGCGCTCCTTCGAGATGCCGACCACTCAGGCATTGCTGCCGAGCATCGTGCCCAGCGCCCTGTTCCCCCGAGCCGTCGCGGCAGCGCAATCGGCGCAACAGTCAGCGACCATCGTCGCCCCGGCCCTTGGCGGTTTGCTCTACGCGTTCGGCAGCGTCTGGGTGTATGGCCCGACCGTGCTGCTCTACGTGATCGCCTGCACGCTGATGCTCAACCTGCCCGCACGGCAAACACCGTTGAATAAAGGCAAAGCCACACTGGATTCGTTGCTGGCGGGGATCCGCTTCATTCGCAGCCGCCCGGATATTCTCGGGGCGATTTCGCTGGATCTGTTTGCGGTACTGCTCGGCGGTGCGACGGCGCTGCTGCCGGTGTTCGCCAAGGACATTCTGCTGACCGGCCCGTGGGGTCTGGGCCTGCTGCGTTCGGCGCCAGCGGTCGGTGCGCTGGGGATGTCACTGTTCCTCGCACGATTTGCCGTGGAACGTAACGTCGGTCGGGTGATGTTCACTGCGGTCGGCATCTTCGGCGTCGCGACCATCGCCTTCGGCCTGTCGACCTCGTTCTGGTTCTCGCTGGCAGTGCTGGTGGTACTCGGCGCGGCAGACATGATCAGCATGGTCATCCGCGCCTCCTTCGTGCAACTGGAAACCCCGGACGAAATGCGTGGCCGCGTCAGCGCGGTCAACGGCCTGTTCATCGGCGCTTCCAATCAGCTGGGCGAATTCGAATCCGGCGTCACCGCCCACTGGTTCGGCACCGTGCCCGCCGTGGTCATGGGCGGGATCGGCACGCTGGTGGTGACGGGGACGTGGATCAAGTTGTTTCCGACGCTGGCGAATCGGGACCGGATGCATGTGCCGGTGGAAGAGAAGAAGGTTTGAGTTCATCGGCAAAATCGGCAGGCCAAACACACATCAGATGAAAATGTGCGGTACATAGATACCGCACTGAGTGTAATGTATCGCCTTACACTCGCCCCATGATCAAATCCTTTCAGCACAAATAGCAAGCAGGCTCATGCCCATACACAACCCACCACACCCCGGCGAAACACTGTTGAGGGATGTTCTGCCCGAGTTGGGCATCAGTGTTACCGAACTGGCACGGCATCTGGGTTTTGCGCGCCCACATCTTTCCCGTGTATTGCACGGTCATGCGCCGATCAGCCCGGATCTGGCTGTACGCCTGGAGCGTGCGGGCATTGGTAAGGCTCGCGTTTGGCTGGGTGTTCAAACTGATTACGATCTGTGGCAAGCAGAACATCGCGAGCAGCCGCCAATTCAACCGATCGCTGCACACGTCTGATCGACTCAGACCAACAACTCCCCCGCCACTTTCGCCCTGAGCGCCTTGCCCCCCAGTTGTTCAACCAGCGCCAAGGCAAACTCCAGCACCGCACCAGAGCCCTGCGCGGTGATGCAGTTGCCGTCGACCACTACCGGTTGATCAACAAACGTACAGCCCGACAGTTGATGACTGGCGCTGGGCAAGCAGGTCATGCGGCGTTGGCGCAGCACGCCAGCAGCTTGCAGGGCGACGGCCGGGGATTCGGCGATGGCGGCGAACAGGCGTCCTGCGCTGGATTGATCCTTAAGTATTTGTTGCAGAGGTTGGTGTGCGGCCAAGTGTTGGGCACCGACGGCGCCGCCGGGTAAAGCGATCAGGTCGAAGGTTTGCGCCAGCACATCGACGAGCATGGCGTCGGCGGTCAGGCGGGTGCCGCGCGCGCAGGTGAGCATGCGTCGGCCTTCGATGCTGGCC
The DNA here is from genome assembly GCF_001269815.1 of Pseudomonas sp. P1.31. NCBI lineage: Bacteria > Pseudomonadati > Pseudomonadota > Gammaproteobacteria > Pseudomonadales > Pseudomonadaceae > Pseudomonas > Pseudomonas sp. P1.31. Next base: position 121,698 of record NZ_LHVN01000036.1, read on the forward strand.
GCGACGACTTCGATGCCGGCACGGCGTAGCACGTCGATGAGGGTCACGCTTTGCAGATCATCGATGCCCTCGGCGAGGGTAATCAGGGCTCTAAAGGTCATAGGCTGTGTCCGCTGGGTGATCCTTTAAGCGTAGTCAGCTTCGCCTGGATCGCGCAGCGCCAGCCGTTACTTGATGTAAAGCTGCGTTGAAACCTTGTTGCCCGGCGCGTTAATAGAAGTGTTGCTGTAGGTGAACGTGCCTTCCTGCTTGCCATCCAGATCAAAGATGTACAGCGTGCCGACGACCTTCGACGCGGCGCCGGTGCATTGCGTGAGGTTGCCGTTGCCGTAGGCGCAGACCTGGGTTTTCATTCCGTCCAGTTCGAAACCGTCCAGCGCGGCATTGGGAACTCGGCCGTAACCCATTTCCAGCACATACACCTTGATGTTGGCACCGCCGTGGTCGCAGGCCGTCTTGTCCTGCCCATCAGAAATATTTTCGATGCCGCAGGCCGCCGACTGCACCTTGAGCACCTGCACACTGGTCAACGGTGGCGCCGATGCCGCCATAACGGCTGGCACACCGGCCATAAACGTGCAAAACAGCCCCAACGATCGAACGAAATTGCGCTTGACGCCCATCATGACCCTCCCCCCAAAACAGGCGCGCAGTATGGCTCACTTCGCCTGACTGCAAAACATCGCCGACGATCGCAGCCAATCCCCCATGCTGCTGGTATGATGCGCGGCTTTTTCCGGCCCATCACAATTTCTCAGGCGCTTGCGACGGTCTGTGCTTTGCTGTTGAGGTCGATACATTCACGGCGCTACGCGCGCCACGGGGAGCAGACATGCTGGAAAGGCTGTTTCAACTCAAGGCACACAACACCAACGTGCGCACCGAGATTCTGGCGGGCATCACGACTTTCTTGGCCATGGCCTACATTCTGTTCGTCAACCCGAGCATTCTCGGCGAGACCGGCATGGACAAGGGTGCGGTGTTCGTCGCCACCTGTCTGGCCGCCGCGATCGGTTCGACGGTCATGGGCCTGATCGCCAACTACCCGATCGCCCTCGCGCCGGGCATGGGCCTGAACGCCTTCTTCACCTACACCGTTGTTCTGCACATGGGCCACACGTGGCAAGTGGCGCTGGGCGCGGTATTCATTTCGGCGGTGCTGTTCTTCCTGCTGTCGATCTTCCGCATCCGTGAATGGATCATCAACAGCATCCCGCTGCCGCTGCGTTCGGCGATTGCCGCCGGTATCGGCCTGTTCCTGGCGCTGATCGCCCTGCACAACGCCGGCATCGTGGTCAGCAACCCGGCGACCATGGTCGGCCTCGGTGACCTGAAACAACCGGCACCGATTCTCGCCACCCTCGGCTTCGCCTTGATCGTTGCCCTCGAAGCGCTGAAAGTGCGCGGTGCGGTGCTGATCGGCATTCTCGCGGTGACCATCACCTCCATCGTGATGGGTTTCACCCCGTTCGGCGGCGTGACGTCGATGCCACCTTCGCTGGCGCCGACCTTCCTGCAACTGGACATCAAAGGCGCACTGGACATCGGTCTGGTCAGCGTGATTTTCGCCTTCCTGTTCGTCGACCTGTTCGACAACTCCGGCACCCTGATCGGCGTCGCCAAGCGCGCCGGCCTGATGGGCAAGGACGGCCACATGCCGAAAATGGGTCGCGCACTGATCGCCGACAGCACCGCGGCCATGGCCGGTTCGCTGCTGGGTACGTCGACCACCACAAGCTACATCGAATCCGCGGCTGGCGTCAGTGCTGGCGGCCGTACCGGTTTGACCGCCATCGTCGTGGCGATTCTGTTCCTGCTGGCGCTGTTCTTCTCGCCACTGGCAGCCAGCGTTCCGGCGTTCGCCACTGCACCGGCACTGCTGTTCGTCGCCGTGTTGATGACTTCGGGCCTGGCGGAAATAGACTGGGACGACATCACCGTCGCCGCGCCGGTTGTGGTGACCGCGCTGGCCATGCCGTTCACTTACTCGATCGCCAACGGCATCGCCTTCGGTTTCATCTCCTGGACGGTGATCAAGTTGCTGTCCGGTCGCGCCCGTGAGCTGAACCCGGCGCTGGTGATTCTGTCGATTCTGTTCGTGATCAAGTTGGGTTGGTTCAACGCATGACATTTGATTCCCAGGCTTACGCCGAGCAACTCGAAGCCAAGGTCACGCGCTTGCGTGACCTGCTGACGCCGTTCGATGCCCCCGAGCCGACCGTGTTCGACTCGCCGCTGCAGAACTTCCGTCTGCGCGCCGAATTCCGCCTGTGGCGCGAGGGCGGCGATCGGCATTACGCGATGTTCGCTCAGGACGACAAACGCACGCCGATCCTCATCGAAGAGTTCCCGATCGCCAGCCTGCGCATCAATCAGTTGATGCCGCAGCTGAAAGCGGCGTGGCAGGCCAGTTCGGCGCTGAGCCACAAGTTGTTTCAGGTCGAGTTTCTGACCACGCTGTCCGGCGACGCGATGATCACCCTGTGCTATCACCGTCCGCTGGACGAGCACTGGCACGCGGCGGCGACCAAACTGGCGGCGGATCTCGGCGTCAGCATCATCGGTCGCTCGAAAGGCAAACGCGAAGTGCTCGGCCTCGATTACGTGGTCGAGAAACTCGAAGTCGGCGGTCGCACCTTCAGCTATCGCCAACCGGAAGGGGCGTTCACCCAGCCGAACGGCACCGTGAACCAGAAGATGCTCAACTGGGCATACGAAGCGCTCGGTGATCGCATTGACGACTTGCTGGAGTTGTACTGCGGCAACGGCAACTTCACCCTGCCGCTCGCCACCCGCGTGCGCAAAGTGCTGGCCACCGAAATCAGCAAGACCTCGGTCAACGCGGCACTGAGCAACCTCAGCGAAAACGCTGTGGATAACGTCACCCTGGTGCGTTTGTCCGCCGAAGAACTGACCGAAGCGCTCAACGAAGTGCGCCCGTTCCGTCGCCTGCAAGGCATCGACCTGAAGAGCTACGAGTTCGGCAGCGTCTTCGTCGACCCGCCACGCGCCGGCATGGATCCGGACACCTGCGAACTGACCCGGCGTTTCGACAACATTCTGTATATCTCCTGCAACCCGGAAACCCTGGCGGCGAACATCGCCCAGTTGCACGACACGCACCGCATCACCCAGTGCGCGTTGTTCGACCAGTTCCCGTGGACGCACCACATGGAATCGGGTGTGTTGCTGACCCGGCGTTGATTGCGGGATAGCTGTTACGAGGAAGCCGTCTTGATTGACGGCTTTTTTGTGGGTACTCGAAAAGATCGCAGCCTTCGGCAGCTCCTACAGGGAAATGCATTCCTACGTAGGAGCTGCCGAAGGCTGCGATCTTTTGATCTGTGCGATCACCGAACATAAAACGCCACGTGCATTTTTGTTCAATTGACCATGGTAACCATCTAGTACATTTTATCTCCACAGGCCGAAAGTCTGGCCAAAGCCAAAAACAATAAGTGGAGTTACCCCTCATGCCCCCTATCGTTCTGGTGCTCAACGGCCCGAACCTGAACCTGCTTGGCACCCGCGAGCCGGCGACTTATGGTCACGAAACCCTGGCGGATATTTCGGCACTGTGCGGTCGCGCGGCTGAAGAATTCGGCCTGGCCGTGGAATTTCGCCAGACCAATCACGAAGGCGAATTGCTCGACTGGATTCACGCGGCGCGCGGTCGTTGCGCCGGGATCGTGATCAACCCGGCAGCGTGGACGCACACGTCGGTGGCGATACGCGATGCGCTGGTGGCCAGTGAATTGCCGGTGATTGAAGTGCATCTGTCCAACGTCCACGCCCGCGAACCGTTTCGTCATCACTCGTTTGTCTCGGCAATTGCCACGGCGGTGATGGCCGGGTTTGGCAGTCATGGCTATCGCCTGGCGCTGGAACATTTCAGTCAGCGGCTGAAGGGGTGAATCGCATGTCGCACTCCAACGTAATTCTCGCCGGGTTGATCGGTGCCGGTATTCAGGCTTCGCGCACACCGGCGCTGCATGAGCACGAAGGCGATGCGCAGGGCATGCGTTATCTGTATCGATTGATCGATCTCGATCAACTGCAAATGGACAGCACCGCCCTGCCCGATCTGCTGCTGGCCGCTGAGCGGATGAACTACACCGGGCTGAACATTACCTTTCCGTGCAAGCAGGCGATCATTCCGCTGCTCGATGAGTTGTCGCCGGAAGCCCGAGGCATCGGTGCGGTGAATACCGTGGTGCTGAGGGACGGCAAGCGCGTCGGTCACAACACCGATTGTCTGGGTTTCGCCGAGGGTTTTCGCCGTGGTTTGCAGGACGCTGCCCGCGAACGTGTCGTCCAGATGGGCGCAGGTGGTGCGGGCGCGGCAGTGGCCCACGCGTTGTTGAGCGAAGGTGTCCGGCAGTTGAGCATTTTCGACGTCGACAGTGAGCGTGCGGAAAGTCTGGCGAACAACTTGAATCAGCATTTCGGCTTCGGTCGTGCGGTGGCGGGTCGGGATTTGCCGAGTACGCTGAATCTGGCTGATGGTCTGGTCAACACCACGCCGATGGGCATGGCCAAACTGCCGGGCATGCCGGTGCCAGTCGAGTTGCTGCGCAAGGAATTGTGGGTGGCGGAGATTGTGTATTTCCCGCTGGAAACCGAGCTGCTGCGCAATGCTCGCGCATTGGGTTGCCGCACGTTGGATGGCGGCAACATGGCGGTGTTTCAGGCAGTGAAGGCGTTTGAATTGTTCAGCGGCGTGGTGCCGGATGCGCAGCGGATGCTGGCGCATTTTCAAAGCATGAATGGTTGAAGATCAAAAGATCGCAGCCTGCGGCAGCTCCTACAGGGATCGGTGTAGGAGCTGCCGAAGGCTGCGATCTTTTGATTGTCAGGCTTGCAGGTAGCGCAGCACCGATTCGCAGATCATCTCGCGATGACGCTGCTTGATGCTTTCATCCGGCAGGTCAATCTGGAAGATCTCGCCAAACGTGTGCCGGTTCGACACGCGATAGAAGCAGAACGAACTGATCAACAAATGCACATCCAGCGCATCCAGCCCCGCACGGAACACACCTTCATCAGCACCGCGACGCAGAATCTCGCCGAGCGAATCGAGGATGGTGTTGTTCATCGCCTTGATCGCATCGGAACGCTTCACGAATTCAGCGTTGTGGATATTTTCGATGCTGACGATGCGCACGAAATCGACGTTGCGATCGTGGTGATCAAACGTAAATTCAACCAATCGACGAATCGCCTCCACCGGCGGCAACTCGGCCAGGTGCAGCCGGTTTTCGGTGTTGCGGATATCGCCGTAAAGCTTCTCCAGCACCTCGACGTACAGCTGCTCCTTACTGCCGAAGTAGTAATAGATCATGCGTTTGGAGGTGTGGATGCGCTCGGCGATCGCGTCAACGCGAGCACCGGACAAGCCTTGCTGGACGAACTCGACGATCGCCTCCTGCAGGATGTTCTCGCGGGTCTTTTCCGGGTTGTTTTTGCGACTCTTGCGCGGCTCTACGACGGGCACGACAGTAGCTGCGGAAAGTTCTGAATTTATCGTCATTGCGGGCTCACGGCCATCACTGCACAGGCGGCGATTATGGGCCGCGCCGCACAGTGAAGGAAGCCGCGCGAGCCGTGTTTAATCCCGCGTTTACGAATTTCCTACAACTTCGCCTGGCGAACGGCGCCACTGCGTGATTTGGCCATCGCCGCCAAACGCACCGCGACATTCGCTGCGCCGTAACCGGCATAACCGTTTTTGCGCTGGATGATCTCGAAGAAGAAGCGTCCTTCGAACGGCTCGGTGTAGACGTGAAACAGCTCGCCGCCCTGCGCGTCCCGGTCATACAGCACGTTGTAATACGCCAGTTCACTGAGGAATTCGTCGTCGAAATCGAAGCGTGCGGCGAGGTCGTCGTAATAGTTGAGCGGGATATCCAGCAGCGGCACGCCGGCCTCTTTCGCGCGACTGACTTCGGCGAAGATGTCGTCACAATCGAAGGCGATGTGATGCACACCGGAGCCGCGGTAACTCGACAACGCATGGGAGATCGCGGTGTTGCGGTTCTCTGAAATATTCAGCGGCAAGCGGATCGAGCTGTCGCGACTGCGCAGTGCGCGGCTCTTCACCAGACCGTACGGGTCGGGCAGCACCACTTCATCGTCCGCTTCGAAATCCAGCAGGCTCTTGTAGAACAGCACCCAACTGTCGAGGCTGTCGGCCGGCAGCGCCATGGCCATGTGGTCGATGCGCTTGAGGCCGCCACGGGCCGGCGCGTCGGCCAGCAGGTTGAAATCGGTGCCGTAGACATCGGCCTGTTCATCGACCAGATAAATCAGACTGCCGTCCGGCGCGCGCACTGCCGCCAGTTCCAGCTCATTAGGGCCGACCAGTCCGCGATACGGCTGACCTTTGTAAGCCACGGCACGGGCCAAAGCACTGGCGCTGTCCTTGACCCGCACGGCGGTGGCGCACAACGACGGGCCGTGGGCTTCGAAAAAGCTGTGGGCGAAAGAGTAAGGTTCGGAGTTGAGAATCAGGTTGATGTCGCCCTGACGCAACAGGCTCACGCTCTTGGAACGGTGCTGCCCGGCCTTGACGAAACCCAAGCGCTCCAGCCAGTTCGACAGCTTGGCGCCAAGGCTTTCATCCACGGCGAACTCAAGAAACTCGATGCCGTTGTACTCGCTGGCCTGCGGCGTTTCGAAAAGAATTTCGCGGTTGGCCACAGGCGTCGCTTCCTGCTCCAGACGCTGGCGAGTCTTCTCCTCCAGGTACAGCAGCGAACGCAAACCGTCGGCAGCATTGGCCCGTGGCGGCGCGGCGCGGAAGCCGTCGTTGAAAATTTCCAGCGACAGCGGCCCGGTGTAACCGCTCTGAATGATCGGTGCAAGGAACCCCGGTAGATCGAATTCGCCCTGCCCCGGGAAGCAGCGGAAATGCCGGCTCCACTCCAGCACGTCCATCTGCAGAATCGGCGCGTCGGCCATTTGCACGAAGAAGATTTTGTCGCCGGGAATGTCGGCAATGGCGCGCGGATCGCCCTTCAGCGACAGCGTGTGAAAGCTGTCGAGCAGCACGCCGAGGCTCGGATGATCAGCCTGGCGAACGATGTCCCAGACCTGTTGATACGTGTTGACGTGACGGCCCCAGGCCAGCGCTTCGTAACCAATACGCAAGCCGCGCGCGCCGGCGTGTTCGGCCAGCAAGCGCAGGTCATCGACTAGAATTTGTTGATCGCCGACGCTGTCGGCCGAGGCGTTGCTGCAGACCAGCACCAGGTCGGTGCCGAGTTCCTGCATCAGGTCGAACTTGCGTTCGGCGCGCTCAAGATTGCGCGCCAGGCGATCGCGGCGGCAGCCTTCGAAATCGCGGAACGGCTGAAACAGAGTGATGGCGATGCCGAGATCGGCGCACATCTGTTTAATTTCTCGCGGACTGCCGTCGTAGTACAGGAGGTCGTTTTCGAAGATCTCCACCCCGTCGAACCCGGCGGCGGCAATGGCTTCGAGTTTTTCCGGCAGGGTGCCGCTCAAGGAAACGGTGGCAATGGAACGCTGCATGTTTCAACTCCCGGACTGCGCCGCTTGATCTTTACTGTAGGAGCCGCCGAAGGCTGCGATCGTTTGATCTTTATTCGTGGAGAGCAAAATCAACAGATCGCAGCCTTCGGCAGCTCCTACATGGGATGGGTTTTTATAGTGGGGAAATTATTGGCTGCATTGAACGCGGCAGCAATTTAAAGTGTACTACCCGGTTAGTTTTGCGTGCGATTATCGAACACAATGGCGGTTTGGCGAATTGACGATTTTTCGTCCACTGCCCACCATCGACCGCACATTGAGTCCGGATATGAACCACCGGTCGCAGCGTGCAAGCAACACAGCACACCAAATAACAAATCCAAAAACGGGTGGAACACATGATTCCTTCACAGACTTCCCGCATGGCTCCGGCCATGAGTACTGCCTCAGGTGGCATCGGCGACAAGATCCGCGGCGCCATGGCGGTCGGCAAAACCCGCTGGGGCATGCTGGCGCTGGTGTTTTTCGCCACCACCCTGAACTACATCGACCGCGCCGCCCTCGGCGTCATGCAGCCAATCCTCGCCAAGGAAATGAGCTGGACGGCGATGGATTACGCCAACATCAACTTCTGGTTTCAGGTCGGCTACGCGATCGGTTTCGTCCTGCAAGGTCGACTGATCGACCGGGTCGGTGTCAAACGCGTGTTCTTCTGCGCCGTGCTGCTCTGGAGCCTGGCCACCGGCGCCCACGGCCTGGCGACATCGGCGGTCGGTTTCATGGTCTGCCGATTTATCCTCGGCCTCACCGAAGCGGCGAACTACCCGGCCTGCGTGAAAACCACGCGCCTGTGGTTCCCCGCTGGCGAACGTGCAGTCGCCACTGGCATCTTCAACGCCGGCACCAACGTCGGCGCGATGTTCACGCCAATGTTGCTGCCGCTGGTCCTGCACGTCTGGGGCTGGCAAGCGGCGTTCCTGTGCATGTCGGCACTCGGCGGGATCTGGTTGCTGTTCTGGGGATTGAAGTACTTCAATCCGGAAGATCACCCGACCGTGAAACAGTCCGAACTGGACTACATCCAGCAGGAAGTTGAACCGGAACAGGCCCGCGTGCCGTTCTCGAGAATCCTGCGGATGCGCGGCACCTGGGCCTTCGCCATCGCTTATGCGCTGACCGCGCCGGTGTTCTGGTTCTACCTGTACTGGCTGCCGCCGTTCCTCAATCAGCAATACAACCTGGGCATCAACGTCACCCAGATGGGTATTCCGCTGATCATCATCTACGTGACGGCTGACTTCGGCAGTGTCGGTGGCGGGATTCTGTCTTCGTTCCTGATCGGTCGCGGCATGAACTCGATCAAGGCGCGGCTGCTGTCGATGTTGCTGTTCGCCTGCTGCATCATCGGCGTGGTCATGGCGGCTGGCTCGGCCAATCTGTGGGTCGCGGTGGCGGCGATTTCTCTGGCGATCGGCGCGCATCAGGCGTGGACGGCGAACATCTGGAGCCTGGTGATGGACTACACGCCCAAGCACATGATGAGCACGGTGTTCGGTTTCGGCGGCATGTGCGCGGCGATCGGCGGGATGTTCATGACCCAGATCGTCGGCCATATCCTGACCGTGACCAACAACAACTACACCGTGTTGTTCACCCTGATTCCGGCGATGTATTTCCTTGCGCTGACGTGGATGTACTTCATGGCCCCGCGCAAGATCCCGACCGTCACCGAATAAATCACTGATACACCTCAACCCTGTGGGAGCGGGCTTGCTCGCGAATGCGGTGGGTCAGTCGACATTTCTATCGGCTGATTTGACGCCTTCGCGAGCAAGCCCGCTCCCACAAGGGATTGCGTTTTTTTCAGCGGCGGCTTTGTTGCCACGCTGCTGCCAGTCCGCTGCAGCAGATCACCGCGATACCGATCACCGTCAACACACTCGGCGTGTGATTGAACAGCAGCCAGCCCAACAACCCCGCAAACACGATCTGGCAATACCCGAACGGCGCCAGCAGCGCCGGCGCGGCATGGCGGAACGCCTGGGTCAGGAACAAATGCGCGGTCATCCCGCAACTGCCCAGCGCCAGCATCAACCCGGCGTGGGTCAGCGTCGGCACCTGCCAGAAGAACGGCACCAGCGCACTCATCACCAACGTGTTGCACAACCCGGCGAAGAAGTTGCTGGTGGTCGGACTGTCGATCTCCGCGAGTTTGCGCGTGAGCAATTGATAGAAGCAGAAAAACAGCGCCGAGCAGAACGGCAACAGCACCGCTGGCGTGAACAGTTCACCGCCCGGGTGGACGATGATCAGCACGCCGATAAAGCCGCAAATCACTGCGATCCATTGACCGCGTGTCACCCGTTCTTTAAGCAATGGCACTGACAACGCGGTGACCAAAACCGGTGCAAGAAAGTTGACCGCCGTGGCTTCCGCCAACGGGATGTACAACAGCGCCGTGGTGAAAAACAGGCTGGTGCCGAGTAGGCAAAGTGCTCGAACCAACTGCCACAACGGCTTCTTGGTACGTAGGACGCGCAGTCCGGACTGCGGCAGAAAAATTCCCGCCATCAGTAAGGTGTGCACCAAATAACGCGCCCACACCACCATCACGATCGGATAGAACCCGGAGAGGTATTTCGACAGCGCGTCGTGGCTGGAGAACAGGAAAGTCGCCACGACAATCAGCAGGATCCCTTTGAAGGGTTGGTTGACACCGGAGAGCGGGGTGCTGACGGTCATTGGGTTTCCTTGTGGTGCCAAAAAAGATCAAAAGCTTCGCGGGCAAGCCTTGCTCCCACACGGTTTGCGTAAACCCCGTAGGAGCAAAGCTTGCTCGCGAACAGGTGCGCAGCACCGCTTAAAGCCGCGCCAACAATTCCCGAGTCTTGTTGATCGCCATCTGCGCCCGATCCAATCCACTCACGCCCTGCTCCAGCAGTTTAACCGTAGGAATTTCCAGGCTCAGTGGGATATTAGCCGGCAGCGCTTTCAGCAACCCGAGCAAATCGCAATCACCCTCGCCGGGAAACCGTCGCTCGTTGCGCGCCTGACGCAAGATCTCGGCCATGTCTGACGGTCGCGGCCCTGCGACATCACATAACTGCGCATAACGCAGTCGCGACGATGGCACCTTCGCAAGATCCTCAAGCTTTGACGTCGAACGATCAAAGTGGAAGGCATCGACCAACACCGCCGCATTTTCCCGACTAGCGTTTTCCACAATCCGCAGCGCTTGCTCAAGGTTGCGCGCATCCGTCCAGGGCATGAACTCCAGATGCGGATGCAACCCGAGCGGCGCCGCCAAATCGCACAACGCGGCAAAGTTATCCGTGAGTCGCTGCTCGTCAGGATCGTTACCGGCGACGAGCAATTCAGTCGCACCAAACTCCGCGCCGACCGTAAGAAGCTTCTCGAAACCGGCAACAACGGTCTGCGGTTTCAGACGCAGGATTTCCACGTCGAGCACGCGGATGCCAGTGTCGCGCAATCGCTCCATCGTCCTACGCCGCAAATCGTTATCGGCTACCAGTGGGAAGTGATATTCCTCGGGCGTTGCCGGTTCCAGACGCAATCCGACATGGCTGTATCCGGCGCGAGCAGCGACTTCGACCATTTGCGGTGGCGACAACTCCAGCACGGTCAGGCTGGCCAGGGAGAGAATTCGTTCGCTCATGTTCAAGCCTCGATCATTGCAGGGGCGCAAGCGCGGCCCGTGGCGGCGGCTTCGCGAATGGCTTCGATCAGCGCGAGGTTGCGCGCGGCATCAGCAGCACTGACCAACGGCTCGACTTCGCGCCGAGCCACGCGGACGAAATGCTCTAACTGCAAGCGTAAAGCTTCCTCACCGCCGTAGGACTCTTCCACACTCAACAACGGTTCATGCCAACCGGCGTCCACCTGATCAGCGGCGTAATGCCAGCGCTTGAGCTGCGGAATACTCAACGCCCCGGCGGTACCCGCCAGCAGATAACACGGTTGATCCGCCTGACGCGGATACGCCGGGTTTTCACCGGAGGCCAGCTCCCAACTCCACGGTGCCGCCACCGCATCGGAGCCGCTCAACGTGCCCAGTGTGCCGCCGGCAAACTGCAGCAACACCGCCGCGCTGTCCTCGTTGGCGAAACCGCGCACCGAGTTGTCGGTGAACGCTTGCACCGAACGCACTTCACCGCACAGGTGACGCAACAAATCGAGGTCGTGAATCAGGTTGGTCAGCAACATCCCCGCCCCTGCTTCACGGCGCCACGGGATCTCGAAATAGCTGTCCGGTTTACGCACCTGGAACAACGCGGTGACCGTGGTCAAACGCCCGAGCGCACCGCTTTGCACCAGCTCATGGGCACGGACGATCAGCGGATTGTGGCGTCGATGATGGCCGACCAACACCGGCACGCCGCTGCGTTTAACCGCCGCGACCAGTTCGCGCACTTCATCCAGATGCACGCCGACAGGCTTTTCCAGCAGCACCGGTACACCGGCCGCCAGACAATCGAGCGCCGTACTGACGTGTTGGTTATTAGGATTGGCGACGATGACTGCGTCTGGCTTGATCTGATCAAGCATCTGACGGTGATCGGCGAAATGTCTGACACCCCACTCAGCCGCAAGAGTGGCGGCTTGCGGCCCGGGATCAGCCACTGCGCACAGGCGGGCTTCGCTGAGGGTTTGCAGGTGCCGGTAATGTTGCTGACCCATATTGCCAGCGCCGATCAGAGCGATTCGAAGGGGCGAATTCAAGGCGCGATCCTTTTGTGATTGTTGTCGGAAAAAACACTCCAGCAACAATTTAGAACCGAGTTCCAGAATCAAACACCCATCAAGCGCAAAACCGTGCGAACACCGCACCCTTTCTGAATCACCAAAATCCGCTGTAGGAGCTGCCGAAGGCTGCGATCTTTTGATCTTAAAAAACAAAGTCAAAAGATCGCAGCCTTCGGCAGCTCCTACAGGGGATTTGTGGAGTGTCAGATAAACAATTCAGAGGCCAGGCTCGCCGCTGATAACTCGTCAGCAAACCTCAACAACAACGGCGCCAACTCATGCAACCGCGCCCCCGGCATCCGCGCACTCGGCCCGGCAATGCTGAGCACACCAATCACCCGACCATCCGCCGGATGTTTCACCACCGCCGCAATTGCCGACGTACCGACCGCCGAGCTTTCCTCGACCCAAGCATAGCCTTGCTCACGGGCCAGACGCAGGCGTTCCAGCAGTTCAATATTAGAGCGCGGCGCATTCGGCCCGACACCCACCGGCACCTCCGCCGCCTGTCGCTCAACCAGTGACAACGCCTCGGCATCGCTCATGCACGCCAGCCACGCATGCCCCGACGCGGTGTAAAACAACGGCGCATCGCGGCCCATGTCCGGGTCATAACGCAGACCGGTACGTGCACCCTGCGCCTTGGCAATCCAGGTCTGTCGCTCGCCATCGATCACACCGAGACGCACCAGTTCGCCGGTTTCCTGCGCCAGCCGATCCAGCACGGGCTGAACAATATCGGCGCCACTGCTCGACAGGTATTGAAAGCCCATCGCGACGAGTTTTGTCGACAGGTGATAGCGCAAGGTCTCGGGATTCTGCCGCACGTAACCAAGACGAATCAGCTCGGCGAGCAAGCGGTGAGTCGCGCTTTTCGGAATGTCCAATTGCTCGGCAAGCGTCTGCATCGGCAGCCCGCGCGGATCACTGGTGAGACTTTCCAGCACGCTGAAAACCCGTTCAATCTGACTGCCGGCCATGGGGAAATCCAAATGAAATTTCGCCGATTCTAGAAGACATCAGCCGCAAAGCGAAATCTGGAACTGGTTGTTCGATAACCGCCCGGTTTGTCGTATCAAGGCTTGTAGGCCGACGGCAGCAATGGTTATTTTCTGGAATCAAATTCCAAAAATAATTCAGCGCTGGAGCCATGTTTGATGCCTGCCGAACTTCCCGCTATCGACTGCGACGTTTTGATCGTCGGCTCCGGCGCCGCCGGATTGTCGGCAGCCGTCACTGCTGCGTGGCATGGCCTGAAGGTCATCGTCGTCGAAAAGGACTCGGTATTCGGCGGCGCCACCGCATGGTCGGGTGGCTGGGCGTGGGTGCCGTGCAATCCGCTGGCCCGTCGTGCCGGCATCATCGAAGACGTCGAACAACCGCGCACCTATTTGCGCCATGAACTGGGCGAGCATTTTGACCCGGCGATGATCGATGCCTTCCTCGAGGCCGGGCCAAATATGGTGGCGTTTTTCGAGCAACACACCGCACTGCAATTCGCCGACGGCAACGCGATTGCCGACATCCATGGCGACACCCCGGGCGCGGGCACCGGCGGACGCTCAGTGATTGCCGCGCCCTACAACGGGCGCGAGGTCGGACGCTTGCTCAAGCGACTTCGTACGACCATGCGCGAAACGTCCTTCATGGGTATGCCGATCATGGCGGGCGCGGATCTCTCGGCATTCCTCAATCTGACCCGCTCATTGAAAGCTGCCTGGCACGTGACGCGACGTTTCACCCGGCACCTGTTTGACCTCGCGACGCATGGCCGTGCGCTGCAACTGGTCAACGGCGTGGCACTGGTCGCGCGACTGGCGAAATCGGCTGAAGACCTCGGCGTGTTGCTGTGGGAATCGGCGCCGGTGACTGAGTTGCTGCGTGACGAAAACCGCGTTTGCGGTGCAGTGATCAACAGCATAAAAGGCCCGATCCGCATCCACGCACGCAAAGCCGTGGTGCTCGCAGCAGGTGGTTTCGCCAACGACATCGAACGGCGCAAAGCCCTGTTCCCACGCACGCCCACCGGCCACGAACATTGGGCGTTGCCGCCGCTGGCCGTGAATGGCGATGGCTTGCGGCTGGGCGAAAGCGTCGGCGCGCGGGTCAACACCGACGTCGCGTCACCTGTTGCGTGGGCACCCGTCTCGCAAGTGCCTCATTCCGACGGCAGCATCGGCCATTTCCCACACATCATCGAGCGCGGCAAACCCGGCATCATCGGCGTACTGAGCAACGGCCAGCGTTTCGTCAACGAAGCCAACGGCTATTTCGACTACGTCAGCGCCATGGTTAACGCGGCGCCACCAGGTGAAGAAGTCGCCTCATGGCTGATCTGCACCCACGCCTTTCAGCGCCGTTATGGCCTCGGCATGTCACGGCCGTTTCCGGTTCCGTTGTCAGAATTTATCCGCAGCGGTTATCTGAAAACCGGTAACACCGTTGAGGAATTAGCCAACGCTTGCGCCATCGACTCGAACGGTTTGCGCCAAACCCTCGACGACTACAACCGCCATGCCCACAACGGCGAAGATCCGCAATTCGGGCGCGGCGCAACGCCCTACAACCGCAAACAGGGCGATCCGGCGAACCTTCCCAACCCCTGCGTTGCCCCAATAGAAACCGGCCCGTTCTACGCCGTGAAAGTACAACCGGGATGCTTCGGCACTTTTGCCGGGCTCAAGGTCAACCCACACGCGCAAGTGCTCGACGCCAACCAACACCCTATCGCCGGGCTGTATGCAGCGGGCGGCGACATGGCCAGCATCATGGGCGGCCACTACCCGGCGGGCGGAATCAACCTCGGCCCGGCGCTGACGTTCGGCTACATCGCCGCTCGGCATATCGCCGGCATCACTGCTTTCGAACAGGAGATCGACCATGCAGCACATCGTTAATGCCCAGGGTTTGAACATGCCGAAACTCGGTCTCGGCACGTGGCCGATGCTCGGCGAAGAATGCACCCAGGCCGTGGAGCAAGCGCTGGAACTCGGTTATCGACACATCGACACGGCTGCGGCCTACAACAATGAGGACGCGGTCGGACAAGCCTTGTCGAATACGCCGACACCGCGCGAGCAGATTCACGTCACCACCAAGGTCTGGTGGGATCAGTTGCAACCCGACGCCATGCGCCACTCCCTGGATCGCAGCCTCAAGGCCTTGCGCAGCGATTACGTCGACCTGTTCATGTTGCACTGGCCCACCACCGATTGGGACTTGCCGCGCACGCTCGAAACCTTGGCTTCGTTCAAGGAGCAAGGCCTGGCGCGCAATATCGGCGTGGCGAATTTTCCGCTGCCGCTGCTGCGCACAGTCATCGAGGAATACGGCATTGATCTGTCAGCGATTCAGGTCGAGTACCACGTCCTGCTCGGACAAAACGCCCTGCTCGACTACGCTCGCCAACACAATCTGGCGCTGACAGCTTACACACCGCTGGCGCGTAACAAGGTTTCACACATTGCCGAGATCCAGCAGATCGCCGCCAAGCATGGCGTGCTGCCGACACAGGTCGCGCTGAAATGGCTGCTTGATCAAGACAACGTTGCAGCGATTCCCAAGGCGAGCAGCAAAGCCAATCAACTGGCCAATCTCGCGGCACTTGAGGTCAATCTCGACGATGAAGACCGGGCGCTGATTACCAGCCTGTCGAAGCGCGAACGTCAGGTCAGTCCGGACTTCGCGCCGGTGTGGGACGCGTTTGATCAGTGAGTAGGAAAACAGCGTTTGCCCGGTTCGAAACGCCAGTTGCAGGATCGGTCTTACGCGCTCTTACACATCTGCCCTGCACAACCTGAGCTGTGCGGTTATTCATAGGCGAGGCGAAAACGCCCCATCAACCTATGAGAGACCGCACCATGCTATGGAACAAGGCAAGACGCAGCGACAACGTCAATGACACGCGAGAGGGCAAGGACGCCCGCACACTGACAGGGAAAAAACTCGGCGCCGGGCTGGCCGCCGCCGCGCTGACAGGCGTGGCGCTCTATTCGAGCTACAACACCGCGCCACAGGCGCCTGCCGCTGAGGACTACATCAGTCAGGAGATCGCGCCGGTCGACGACCCCCAACTCAAATTCATCGAATCGATACTCGGCGACACCGAAGACACCTGGGAACAGGTATTTGCCAGTACCGGGCAACACTACCCGGCGCCCACATTGACCCTGTTCAGCGATGGCATCGCGTCGGGCTGCGGCTTTGCCGGTGCGTCAAGCGGCCCCTTTTATTGCCCCACCAACCAAAACATCTACATGGATCCGGCGTTCTTCGAACAGATGGCCGAGCGCTTTTCGGTGGTCGGTGACTTCGCTCAGGCTTACATCCTCGCCCACGAAGTCGGCCATCACGTGCAAATTGCCTTAGGTATTTCCGCACCGTTTGAAAGCGCGCTGTCCGCCAGGCAGCCTGTGACCGGCGACTCAGGACTGGAGGTGCGCGTCGAACTGCAGGCCGATTGTCTGGCCGGGGTCTGGGCTCACCATGCGCAACAACGCCATGCGTGGCTGGAACCGGGCGACATCGACGAAGCACTGAACGCTGCCAGCGTGCTCGGCGATGATGCGCTGCAACGTGCGCGAAACCAGACAGTACGTTCCGAGACCTTCAGCCACGGCACATCACAACAGCGCAGTGCCTGGTTCAGCGCAGGATTCGGTAGCGGCCGCGTCGAAGCGTGCGATACCTTCAACGCCGCGCAGTTGTAAGCTTGGCAATATCGGCATCTGCTTTAGAACCGGCGTCGATCACGATGGTCTGACGACCGGACTGGCGCCACCGTCGTGCACCAGCAACACTCATCACCACGTACAACAGAGGATTCCCACATGCTATGGAAAAAAGGCCGACGCAGTGACAACGTCGTCGACGCCCGGGGTGATGATGCAGGCGGTGGCGGTGGCGGCATGCGCTTTGGTGGCGGCAAAGGCCTGAGCCTGGGGGCGATTCTGCTGATCGTCGGGATCGGCTGGATCACCGGGCAGGATCCGATGCAGATCCTCGGCCAGCTCGCCGGGCAATCGAGCCCGCAGACCGCACCGACCTCGCAAACCCGTCAGGCGCCGCCGGCCAACGATGAGCAGGCTGAATTCGTTCGCTCGATCCTCGGTGATACCGAAGACACCTGGGGTTCGATTTTCCAGCAGGCCGGTCGCCAATATAAGGATCCGACCCTGGTGCTGTTCAGCAACCGGGTCAATTCGGCGTGCGGTCTGGCGACCTCCGCCACCGGCCCGTTCTATTGCCCGGCTGACCAGAAGGTCTATCTGGACATGGCGTTCTTCCAGGAAATGTCGCAACGCTTCAAGGCGGCCGGCGATTTCGCTCAGGCCTACGTGATTGCGCACGAAGTCGGACACCATGTGCAGACGCTTCTCGGCGTCTCGGCGAAAATTCAGACAGCCCGCCAGCAAGGTCGGCAGATGGAAGGCGACGGTGGTTTGCTGGTGCGTCAGGAATTGCAGGCCGATTGCCTCGCCGGTGTCTGGGCTTACAGTGCGCAGAAGCGTTTGAACTGGCTGGAACCGGGCGACATCGAAGAAGCCTTGAATGCGGCCAACGCCATCGGTGATGATCGCCTGCAACAACAGGGTCAGGGCCGTGTGGTGCCGGACTCGTTTACCCACGGCACGTCGGCGCAAAGGGTGCGCTGGTTTAAAACCGGATTCGCGCAGGGCCAGGTCGGCCAGTGCGACACCTTCGCGGCGAAAAACCTGTAAATGCATAAATGGCTTTTGGCGTTACTGATCGTTGGCAGCACCGCGCACGCCGCAGGTGTCGATGCGATCAGCCCCGGTCGCTTGCAACTCAAGGCCGGGGAAATGGCGGTGGGCATTGGCCCGGCGCCGGAAAAAATTGAGCGTGTGCTGATCGTCATTCATGGCCGTTTGCGCAACGCCGAGACCTATCGCAAAAGCGCCGAAAGCGCCGTCGAACTGGCCGGACAGACCGCACACACGCTGGTGATCGCCCCGCAGTTTCTCAATGAAAGCGATGTCGCCCTGTACTCGTTGCCCGCCACGTTGCTGCGTTGGCAAGGCAATGAATGGATGGGCGGCGGCTTATCCACAGGGCCGAATCCGTTGAGTTCCTACGCGGCGCTGGATGAAATCGTCGCGCGGATCACCGATCGCAAACAGTTTCCCGACGTGAAGCAGATCGTGATTTTCGGCCACTCCGGCGGCGGCCAGGTGGTGCAGCGCTATGCCCTGCTGGCCAAGGATCAGCCGGCGCTGAAGGCCAACGGCATTCGTCTGCGCTATGTGGTGGCGAATCCGTCGTCGTATGCGTATTTCAATGAACAGCGGCCGGCGGCGTTCGATCACGCCAAGTGCCCGGGTTTCAATCGCTGGAAGTACGGGCTGGCAGACATGCCGGTTTACGCCGGTGGGCAAACGCCGCTGCAGCTTGAAAGCAGTTACGTCAAACGCGAGGTGATCTATCTGCTCGGGCAGCAGGATATTGATCCGCAGCACCCGGCGCTGGACAAGAGTTGCGCGGCGCAAGCGCAGGGTGCGTTCCGTCTTGAGCGTGGGAAATCTTACTTCGGCTATCTGCTGCGCCGACATCCGGAAGGGGTCAATCAGCGGCTGGTTGAAGTGCCGGGGGTTGGGCATAACGGCGATGGGATGCTGACGTCGCCGGAGGGGCAGAAAGCCCTGTTTGATTAGAGAAGCAAAAGATCGCAGCCTGCGGCAGCTCCTACATGGATCCCGTGTAGGAGCTGCCGCAGGCTGCGATCTTTTGATCTTAATCCACCAACATCCGCCGTAACTCAACACAATCGCGCGCATGCCAATCCGCCAACTCCGGCCACGGGTTATCCGGCAAATTCACCAACACCGTCCGCGCCCCTGCCGCTCTTCCGCAATCCAGATCAAAGCGATAATCACCGACCATCACCATCTCGCTGGCCGGCACGTCCCAGGCGTCTGCCAGTTTCAGCAACCCACCCGGGTGCGGCTTAGGCGGCGCTTCGTCGCGGCCCAAAACGTCTTCGACGGCAAAGCAGTCAGCCAGGCCAATCGCTTCCAGCGTCACATGCGCCAGCTCCCGCGCATTGCGGGTCAGAATGCCGAGGCGATAACCGCGCGCATGCAGATCACGCACCAGCTCAATAGCGCCAGCGGCCGGGGTCGAACCCAGCGCCAGATCGCGTTCATGCTCCAGCAACCACGCGTGTTTCGCCGCCGCTTCATCCGCCGGTAGCGCCGCAAGATGCGTGAGGATGTCGTCCTCCGGCGGAATCGCCAGCGCCACGCGAATCGCCGCAAAATCATGCACGGCCACGGTCAGCGTGCCGTCCATGTCGAACACCCAGTGCTTCACCTCTTTCAGGCTCATGCCCAATCCTTGCGATGACGAATCAAGCCTTCCTGCGTCACCGAAGCGACCAATTGGCCGGCGCGGTTGTACACGCTGCCACGGGAGAACCCACGGGAATTACCGGCCCACGGACTGTCCATCGCGTAGAGCAGCCAGTCATCGGCACGCAGATCATTGTGGAACCACAGCGCGTGATCGAGGCTGGCGACCTGCATGTCTTTCTGCCAAACCGATTTGCCGTGGGGCAGCATCGAAGTGGTCAGCAGACCGAAGTCGGACGCGTAGGCCAGCAAGTATTTGTGCAGCGCCGGAATATCGGCCAACGCACCGTCAGCACGGAACCACACGTACTTCACCGGATCGGCCGGTTGCGGGTTGTAGGGATCTTTTTCGGTGACCGGGCGCACTTCGATCGGTTTCGGGCACAGCAGCTTTTCACGCATGTGCTCGGGGATCAGTTGCGCACGTTGCTGGAACAATTCCAGTTCCGACGGCAAATTTTCCGGGCCGACCACCACGGGCATCTGGCTCTGGTGTTGAAAACCTTCTTCGTCGTACTGAAACGACGCGCTGCAGGTGAAAATCGGATGGCCCTTCTGGATCGCGGTCACCCGGCGCGTACTGAAACTGCCGCCGTCGCGCACGCGATCAACCGAATACACCACCGGCAACTTGGCGTCGCCCGGACGCAGGAAATAACCGTGCATCGAATGCACGTGGCGCGCTTCTTCAACCGTCTGACTGGCCGCCGACAACGACTGACCGAGCACCTGACCACCGAACAACTGACGGAAACCCAAGTCCTGGCTGCGGCCACGGAAGAGGTTTTCTTCGATCGGTTCCAGGGTCAGCAGGTCGACCAGATCTTCCAACACTTGGCTCATTCAGACTCTCCTCACACAAAGCAATGCCGTGCAGTCTTGGCTGCAACGGTCGATTCAGGTTCTGGCGCGAGCCACTATCGCGCCATTGTAAACGTCTGTGTCTGCTTATCCATGCAAGGTTTCCAGCCACTGCTCCCGCGTGATGCGGTACAGCACGTGGCGGCGCAGCGGGTGATCGACGGCGAGCTTGGGGTGATCGAAATCATCGTCAGGGGCGTGATGCATGCCAATCGCCTGCATGACTTTCTCCGACGGCAGATTGATTTGCGCGGTGAACGAGACGATTTCTTTCAGGGCCATCCGGTCAAAGCCGCAGCGCAGAGCCGTCCACGCCGCTTCACTGGCATAGCCCAGCCCCCAATGTTCCTTGGCCAGACGCCAGCCGATTTCCACCGCCGGAGTAAACGGCGCGTCGAAACCGACCACGCCGAGCCCGGTGAAACCGATAAATTCGCCGCTGTCCTTGCGCTCCAGCGCCCACAGGCCGAAACCGTGCTCGGCAAAATGCCCGCGAATACGCCCGATCAGCGAGGCGCTTTCGAGTCGGCTCAACGCTGCCGGAAAATAACGCATGACCTGAGGATCGGCACACATCGCCGCAAATGCCGGCAAATCTTCGTCCTGCCACTGGCGCATCAACAAGCGTGCGCTTTGCAGTTCCAGTATCGGCTCCATCGTGCCCCTCCGTTTCCATGCCGCAAGTCTACATCGCTGGTAGGATCCTTCACTCTTTCCAACATTTCCTACATGAATACGCCATGCCACTGCCGCTGATCTACCACGAAGACTACAGCCCCGAGTTTCCGGCGGATCACCGCTTTCCGATGGACAAGTTTCGCTTGCTGCGGGATCACTTGGTCGACAGCGGGCTGACCCGCGACGCCGACCTGCTGCGCCCGGACATCTGCCCCAACGACATCCTCGCCCTCGCCCATGACCGTGCGTATATCGAACGCTACATGAGCGGCGAGTTGTCCCGCGAAGACCAACGGCGCCTCGGTCTGCCATGGAACGAAGCCTTGGCGCGACGCACGGTGCGCGCGGTTGGCGGTTCGATTCTGGCGGCGGAAAAAGCCCTGGAACATGGTCTGGCTTGTCATCTGGCTGGCGGCACGCATCACGCGCATTACGATTACCCGGCAGGGTTCTGCATCTTCAATGACCTGGCGATCATCAGCCATTACCTGCTGCAAAGTGGCCGGGTGAATCGCGTGCTGATCTTCGATTGCGACGTGCATCAGGGCGACGGCACGGCACGGATTCTTCACGACACGCCGGAGGCGATTACCGTCTCCCTGCACTGCGAGAAGAATTTTCCTGCACGCAAAGCGGAAAGTGACTGGGACATACCGCTGCCGAAAGGCATGGGCGATGCCGATTATTTGAAGGTGGTCGATGACACGCTCAACTATTTGCTGCCGCTGTATCAACCGGATCTGGTGCTGTACGACGCCGGTGTCGACGTGCACAAGGACGACGCCCTCGGTTATCTGCAACTGACCGACGCAGGCGTCGCCGCCCGTGATGAAAGTGTGATGCGCCATTGCCTGGGTCGCGACATTCCGGTGATGGGCGTGATTGGCGGCGGCTACAGCAAGGATCGCCACGCCCTCGCCCGCCGCCACGGCATCCTGCATCACAGTGCGCAACGAGTCTGGCAGTCACACGGTTGTCATTGAGCTGTGCTGCGTTACCCACAATCGCTGTGGAACTGCCTGTGGATAACCTGCGTGAAAGAGCCTACAGCCCATACCGTCCGGGGCTCACAGCGCACTGACTATTTTTTAACCACATACTGAATCAAACGAAAATCCCCTGTGGGAGCGAGCTTGCTCGCGAAGGCATCGGTGCACTCAACATTTAATTAACTGACCCACCGCTTTCGCGAGCAAGCTCGCTCCCACAAGGATCTCCCACATTGGTTTGCGCTGTTAGAATGCGCGCCTTATCCCGCCA
Organism: Pseudomonas sp. P1.31; assembly: GCF_001269815.1. Classification (NCBI taxonomy): domain Bacteria; kingdom Pseudomonadati; phylum Pseudomonadota; class Gammaproteobacteria; order Pseudomonadales; family Pseudomonadaceae; genus Pseudomonas; species Pseudomonas sp. P1.31. The sequence goes on from NZ_LHVN01000036.1 coordinate 144,122, forward strand.
TACCGCAGCGCACGCCATGACCCAGAATTCCGCCTCCTCCCCCGCTCACGTCGCCATCATCGGCGGTGGCCCTGCCGGCCTGATGGCCGCCGAAGTGCTGAGCCAGGCCGGAATCCGCGTCGATCTCTACGACGGCATGCCCTCGGTGGGCCGCAAATTCCTGCTCGCCGGCGTCGGCGGCATGAACATTACCCACTCCGAAGCCTACCCGGCGTTCCTCTCGCGCTACGCCGAACGCGCGCCGCAAATCGCCCCGCTGCTGCGCGGCTTCGACGCCGACGCGTTGTGCACATGGATTCACGATCTGGGCATCGAAACCTTTATCGGCAGCTCCGGCCGCGTGTTCCCCACCGACATGAAAGCCGCGCCGCTGCTACGCGCCTGGCTCAAACGCCTGCGCGACAGCGGCGTGGTTATCCACACCCGCCATCGCTGGCTCGGTTGGGATGAACACGGTGCGCTGCGCATCGACAGCCCGGAAGGCGAAATCACCGTCAAACCCGATGCCACCCTGCTCGCCCTCGGCGGCGGCAGCTGGTCGCGCCTCGGTTCCGATGGGGCGTGGATGCTGGCGCTGGAGCAACGCGGTGTAGGACTGGCGCCGTTGCAGCCGAGTAATTGTGGCTTTGAGGTGCAGGCCTGGAGCGAATTGATGGTCAGCAAATTCGCCGGCGCGCCGCTGAAAAATATCGCCATTGGTTTGAACGACGACATTCCGCGCTTGGGCGAATGCGTGATCACCGCGACCGGGATTGAAGGCAGTCTGATTTATGCGCTGTCGGCGCCGATTCGTGAGGCGATCAATCAATACGGCGCGGCGGTTATCCACATCGATCTGCTGCCCGGCCGACCTGTGGATAAATTACAGGCGGCGTTGAGCAAACCACGCGGCTCGCGCTCGATGGCCAAGCATCTGCACAGTCAGGTCGGGATTGATGGGGTGAAAGCGGCGTTGCTGCGGGAGCTGACGGATGCGACGACGTTCGCAGATCCGGCGTTGTTGGCGCGGGCGATCAAGGCGTTGCCGCTGACATTGGTGAAAACGCGGCCGTTGGACGAAGCGATCAGCAGTGCGGGGGGCGTGACGTTTGAAGCGATGGATGAGCGCTTGATGCTAAAGGCGTTGCCGGGGGTGTTCTGCGCGGGGGAGATGCTCGATTGGGAAGCGCCGACGGGGGGCTATTTGCTGACCGGCTGTTTTGCCAGCGGGCGGGCGGCGGGGTTGGGGATACTGCAATGGCTCAAACACCCCCTACCTCTGTAGGAGCTGACGAGTGAAACGAGGCTGCGATCTTTTGATCTTCAAAAGCAAGATCAAAAGATCGCAGCGTGCCGCAGCTCCTACAGGAGTTACGGTTTACGCTTACGCGGCCCAGTGTTAAACACCGGCACCTTGCGCACAGGCTTGACCGAAGGCTCCGGCGCCTGCGTCTCGCCGCTGTCCACCCACTTGCCCAGATTACGTTTGCCGCCACCACCCGAAGCTTTCGGCTTCTTCGGTTTCTTCGGCTTCTTGATCACCTGACCGCTGGCATCGGTGTCCGGCACACGGTGTTCAGGCTCAAAATCCGGCTCGTTCTGACGCGTCAAGGTCTGGCGCGTGAGCATTTCAATCGCCGACAACATGTTCACTTCATCCGCGCACACCAGCGAGATCGCCTCACCGGTCGCACCTGCACGGCCAGTCCGGCCAATACGGTGAATATAATCCTCAGCCACGATCGGCAGATCGAAGTTGATCACCAACGGCAAATCTTCAATATCCAGCCCCCGCGCAGCAACGTCGGTCGCGACCAGAATCTGCACTTCACTGAGTTTGAAACGATCCAGCGCACGCTGGCGGGTCGCCTGCGGCTTGTCGCCGTGGATACCGTCGGCATTCACGCCCAGGCCTTGGAGTTTCTCCACCAGCGCATCAACACCATTACGGGTCTTGGCGAACACCAGCACCTGCTTCCACTTGTTCTTGCGCATCAGGTGCACGAACAGTTCGGCCTTGCGCTTCTTGTCGACCGTAACGATCCACTGCTTGACGGTGTTGGCGGCGACATTGCGCGGGCTGACTTCCACGGTCAGCGGATCATCGAGCATCTGCCCGGCGAGCAGGCGGATGTCGTCGGAGAAAGTCGCGGAGAACAGCAGCGTCTGACGCTTCTTCGGCAGTGCGCGGTAGATGTTCGACAGTTCTTCGGAGAAACCGAGGTCGAGCATGCGATCGGCTTCGTCGAGCACCAGGGTTTGCAGCTGATTGAATTTCAGCGCCTTCTGACGGAACAGGTCGAGCAGACGGCCCGGCGTCGCCACCAGCAGGTCAACACCGCCGCGCAGCTTCATCATTTGCGGATTGATGCTGACGCCGCCGTACACCGCGTAGGTGCGCAGCGGCAGGTTTTCGGCGTACTGGCGCACGGCTTCGTGAACCTGCTCGGCCAGTTCGCGGGTCGGCACCAGAATCAGTGCGCGCACCGAGTTGGCGGCGACTTTCGGCCCTTCCATGGCCAGCAACTGCAGCAGTGGCAAGGCGAAACCGGCGGTTTTGCCGGTGCCGGTCTGGGCCGCTGCCATCAGGTCACGACCGGCCAGCACGGCCGGAATGGCTTGCGCCTGAACCGGCGTCGGGGTCTGGTAGCCGAGCTTCTCGAGGGAGCGCAGCAAGGGTTCGATCAGGCCAAGGGTGGCGAAAGTCATGGAAGTACCGTAGGAAAAAATAACGCAGGCATGCAATGCCGCGCAGTTTACCCTAATTCGTACGCGTTTCTGTGGGAACGGCTGTCGGCGCCACGACTGGCGGCTGCACCGGACGACGCCACTGCGGCAGGCCAATCAACACCACGGCGCTGATGATCACCAGCATCGCCAACGCTTCTTCGATGCCGATTGTCTCGCCGACAAACACGATCCCGAGCAACACCGCCACCGCCGGGTTGACGTAGGCATAACTGGTCGCCGCCGCCGGACGCACGTGCTTGAGCAGGTACATATAAGAATTGAAGGCGATGATCGAGCCGAAGAAAATCAAGTACGCCAGCGCCAGCCAGCCTTCCATCGGCGGCACGGCTTGCAGGCGTTCACCGGTCATCGCGCTACCGATCAGCAGCACCACGCCGCCGACCAACATCTCCACCGCACTGGCCATCGCGCCCTGCGGCAACGGCAAATGTCTGCTCCACACAGAACCGAACGCCCAGGTCGCCGCCGCAAAAATCAGCAGCGCCGCCCCCAGTGGACTCGATTGCAGGTTGGAGCCCATGTTGAGCATGGCGATGCCGATAATCCCCAACGCGACCCCGGCCCACTCCAGACGCGTATTGCGTGCGCCCCAGAAATAACCAAACAGCAAAGTGAACAACGGCACCGTCGCCACCGCCAATGCCGCCACGCCCGAAGCCACACCGGTGTGTTCGGCCACACTCACCGCGCCGTTACCAAAACTGAGCAGCAAAACCCCGATGATCCCCGCCGCTTTCCACTGCGCCCAGGTTGGCGCCGGTGCCCCGCGCCAACGCAGGAATGCGTACATCAATGTGCCGGCAATCACAAAGCGCACACCACCGAGCATCAACGGCGGCCAGTATTCAACGCCGATGCGGATCACCAGATAGGTCGATCCCCAGATCACGTACAGCGCAAAAAAAGCGGCGATCAGCGGTAGGGAAAAACGGCGCAGGGCAGGCATGAGCAGCTCGACAGTCAGAGTCTTGGGATTGGATATTCTAGAAAGGCTGGCGGGCAAAAATAAGTTACAAAACCAGCGAAACACGCCAGTACACTTTTCAGAAGCCGACACCGAATCAATGTGGGAGCGGGCTTGCTCGCGAATGCGGTGGGTCAGGCAACATCAATGTTGAATGAAAAACCGCATTCGCGAGCAAGCCCGCTCCCACAGGGGGTTTGTGTTGGGCTGGGGATTAGCGGTAGCGCTGCAGGTGTTCGCTGACTTTCGCGGCGGGGACTTTCTGCAGTTTGCACAGTAGGTCGTGCGATAGCTCGCGCACGCCGTGCTTACCGCGCAATTCTTCAGCCAGATGCGCCATCAGGTTGGCCGCCATCTCGGCATCGGCCATGGCCCGGTGAGCCTGGCCCGTGTGCGGCAGGCGCGCGAAGGTGGTGAGCGTGCCGAGCTTGTGATTCGGCGCTGCCGGCATCAAGCGACGGGCCAAGAGCAACGAGCAGGCAAAATTCTGCAACCGCGTGCGCTTGATTCGCCCCAGTTCGAAGTCCCAGAACTTCTGGTCAAACGAGGCGTTGTGCGCCACCAGCGGCGTGCAGCCGACGAACTCGTTGACCTCGTTCATCACCTGTTCGGCCGGCGGCGCGGTGCGCAGCATGGCGTTGCTGATGCCGGTCAGTTGTTCGATGAACGCGGGGACGCGTACGCCGGCGTTCATCAGGCTCTGGTAACGCTCGACGATGCGGCCGTTTTCCAGCATGACCACGGCGATTTCCGTGGCGCGACAGCTGCTGTTCGGCGAGAGGCCAGTGGTTTCAAAGTCGATGACTGCAATGCGTTCCAAACCGGGTTCAACTCCGTTCAAATCAATTCTTGAGCAACAGTGCGCCTTCGATCGGCACGTAACGGCTGGCGGCGCGGATCAGCGAATTGGCGGTCAGGCCGGGCACACCATAGGCGACCGCTTGCACGCCGTGTTTGCTGATGATGCGTTCGAGCAGCATGTCGAAATCACCGTCACCCGAGGCCAGGACGATTTCGTCGACGTGGTCGGCGGCGTCCATGATGTCGAGGGTGATACCGACGTCCCAATCGCCTTTGGCCGAGCCATCGCTGCGCTGGATGTAGGGCTTGAGCTTCACGGTGAAACCGAGGTTGCGCAGGATCTGCTGGAACTGCTGCTGTTTGCTGTCGCCACGGTCGATCGCGTAGGCGTAGGCCTCGACGATCTGCCCGTCCTTGCTGATATCGGCCCACAGCGCGGCATAGTTGAAATGGCAACCATAGGCCTGACGTACGGTGTAGTAGAGGTTCTGCACGTCGGCGAACACTGCGATTTTATTCACCGGAGTTCCTGTGGGCGCGCAAGCGCACGAAGCGGGATCAGGCGCGGGGCCCGAAAAAGGCGCTCAGTATGCCAGCCAAGAGGAAGGTTCAGCGAATAATCACCGGCAGGCGCCGAGGTGCTGCTGACGAGTGGTGAATGTGGTGAGGGGATTTTTCCCCGATGGGCTGTGGAGCGGCCCCAGTTTTTTGGGACTGCTCCGCAGCCCATCGGGGATAAATCCCCTCACCACAGGTTTGGTGTCAAATCTGAGAAATGTAGGTGTCAGACGAAGGAATCGTCGTCATCGAAGAACGATGAGCTGTCGTCGCTGCTGTAATCGGTGTCGGTGAATCCGCCCTGATCGTTGCCGGCCATGCGCTGATCATCGCCCCAGCTACTGTTGCTCTGGTCGGCCACCTGCGCCGGCTCTTCCTTGATCACTTCAACGATTTCTTCCGGCTGCTGGTTGTGGTGGAACAGGCTGCTGATGCCTTGCGCCAGCATCACGCCACCCGCCACACCGGCGGCGGTTTTCATGGCGCCGCCGAGGAAGCTGCTGCCGGCCGCCGGGGCCGCTTGTTGCGCGTAGTTTGGTGGTGGTGCACCGACATTCTGTTGTGGCGCGGGCGCCGCATAATTCTGCTGCGGTGCCGGTTCGCGCCAGCCGCCAGTCGACGATGGGGCTGCACTCTGGGTCGGCGCCGGACGCGGGCTGCCACCAAAGATGCTCGACAGAAAACCACCGCCACCGCTCGAAGCAGGCGCAGCACTCTGCGCCTTGGCCGATTGCAATTCAGCCTGCAAGCGCTGGACTTGCTGGGTCAGTTGCTTGTTCTGCTCATCAAGGCTCTTCAGCGCAGCCTCTTGCACCAGAATCGCCTGGGTCATGAAATAACCCGCCGCCGGTTGGCGTGTCAGGTGTTCCTTGATCCGCGTTTCAGCCTGGGCGTCGCGCGGGGCTGCCTCCGTTTCGGCCTGTTGCAGCCGGGAAAACAGTCCATCGATCAGGGTTTGCTCTTCGCTGTTCATGGCGACCTCGTAGATTGCCGGGGATAACGTTGCCCTCGTCCACGGTGGACAAGGTGCTCTCCTGTAATGGAGACAGTGACAGGATGTTTCAACGACCTTTACCGAATGTTTACGTTTGTGTCGCCCCGCGCCGCATCGGTTAAAGTGAGCCACTGTTTTCGACCTGCGATACCGACTGATGAATGCCTTCGAAGTGCTGCGCGACTCCCTGTATTTCTTCAAACGCCATTTGGCCAGCATCGTGCAGCTGTGCCTGCCGTTGGTGATCTTCGAAGCGCTGCTGCAACAAGTGGTCGATCACAACACCGATCCGGACAGTTTTTCCTCGGTCAGCGTGGTCGTCGGCCTGCTGGTTTATCCGCTGTACACCGCAGCCCTGATTTTGTTTCTCGATGCGCGCACCCGTGGCGAGTCGCCGCGCACCCTGGATCTGCTAGCGATGTCGGCGCGTCTGTGGCCGCGTTTCGCCCTGCTCACGGCACTCAACACCTTGCTGATCCTGCTCGGCCTGTCGCTGTATTTCCTGCCGGGCCTGATGTTGATGGTGATGCTCGCGTTCGGCGAGTACCTGCTGGTGCTGCGCGGCCTCGGCCCGTTGCAGGCGATGAAAGAAAGCCTGCGCCTGACCCGTGGGCATTTCTGGCGGATTCTGTTGTGCATTCTCTGTGTGATGACGCCGTTGTGGCTGCTCAAAGGCGCGACGCTGGCGGTGTATCCGGAGCCGCAGAACCCGGCGATCGCCGTGTTGATCGACAGCGCTCACAGCTTCCTGCAACTGTTCACCAGTGTGGTCTTGTTCCGGCTTTTCATGCTGATCAGCGAATCGCCTGACAAACGTGACAGAGCGGTCTGACACGGCAGCCCTTGGGCTTCGCGCCTGCCGTCAGGTATGCTCGGGGCCACTTTCTGTAACGCTATAAGCCGAGCCATGACCCGCCTACTGCGCTACACCGTTGCGCTTGCCCTGCTCGCCCTCGTCCTGATCGGCGGGCTGATCTACAGCCTGACCTGGCGCCCCGACGCCCGCGAAACCTTGCCGGTCAGTTGCACCGGAACGCCGCCGACGCTGGTGCCGGGCCAAGCCTTGAAGGTCATGACCTGGAACGTGCAATACCTGGCCGGCAAGCGTTACGTGTTCTGGAATGATCTGGCGCAAGGCAATGATGAAGCGCCGACCACGGAAGACATGGCCTTCAGCCTCGACGAAGTGGCGCGGGTGATTCGCGACGAGCAACCCGATGTGGTGCTGTTGCAGGAACTCGATGACGGCGCCAAGGCCAGCGACTATCAGAACCAGCTCAAGCTGTTGCAGGAGCGCGTCGCCGACCTGTACCCGTGCAGCGCCCATGCCTTTGACTGGAAGGCCGATTTCGTCCCCGATCCGCACATCTTTGGCAGCGTTGGCCGGCAACTGGCGACCCTGAGCCGCTACCGCATCGAACACGCCGAACGCCTGCAACTGCCAGTGGCCCCGGCCAACTTCATCAGCCGTCAGTTTCAACCGAAAGATGCCTTGCTCGCGACCAAACTGCCGCTCAGCGATGGCGGGCAACTGACGGTATTCAATACCCATCTGGAACGCGCCAGCCAACCGGACGAAACCTTGCAGGCGCAGGTGACAGCGATGACCAAGGTGCTCGACAAGTACGAAAGTCAGGGTTTGCCGTGGGTCATCGGCGGCGACTTCAATCTGTTGCCGCTCGGACAATACCGGCGCCTGCCCGCCGAGCAACGCACGCCCTACTCCGCCGACAGCGAACTGCATCTGCTGTGGGACAAGTACCCGATGATCCCGAACAACAACGAAGCCAGCGGCATCGACCGCGCGCAGTGGCTGACCCACTACCCCAACGACCCTGGCCTCAGAGGCCCGGATCGCACGGTCGATTACCTGTTCTACAGCCCGAAAATCAAACGGGTGGAAGCGACGGTGCGGCAGGACGATACGTTGCGCATCTCCGATCACCTGCCAGTGATTGCGCGCTTCCTGCTCCCCGCCACTCCATAACCAACACATTCCCGTGTAGGAGCTGCCGCAGGCTGCGATCTTTTGATCTTCAAAAACAACATCAAAAGATCGCAGCCTGCGGCAGCTCCTACAGGGAGTCAGTGGACTTCTTCGAGGTCGTCATGCAGCAACCCGAAGATCTGCCGTTTCATGTCGATAAACGAGCGCTCCATCACCATGTCCAGTGAACGCGGGCGTTCGATCGGCACGTCGAGAATCTGTTTGATCCGCCCCGGTTTCGCGCCCATCACATAGACCCGATCCCCCAGCAAAATCGCTTCGTCGATGTCATGGGTGACGAACAACACAGTCTTCTTGCTGTTGCCCCAGACCCGCAGCAACAACTGCTGCATCTGCAAACGCGTCTGGCTGTCCAGCGCACCAAACGGTTCATCCATCAACAGAATCTGCGGATCATTGGCCAGTGCACGGGCAATCGCCACGCGCTGCATCATCCCGCCTGACAGCTGTTTGGCGTAGTTGTCGGCGAACCCGGCGAGACCGACTTCGTTGACGTAGTAATCAACAATCTCCTTGCGCCGCGCCGCCGGCATGCCGCGACGCTTCAACCCGAACTCGACGTTCTGCCGCACCGTCAGCCACGGGAACAGCGTGTAACTCTGAAAGACCATGCCGCGATCGGCGCCCGGCCCCTGCACTTGCTGGCCGCCAACATAGATTTCGCCGGAGGTCGGTTCGGCCAGGCCTGCGGTCAAATACAGCAGGCTGGATTTACCGCAACCCGATGGCCCGACCAGCACCGCAAACTGCTGATCCGGCACTTCGAACGAGACCTCTTCCAGCGCGGTAAATGTGCCGCCGTCGGGCTTCTTGTAACGCAGGCTGACCTTGTCCACCTGCAAACGCGGCGCGGCTTGCGCAGGGGTGGCAACGGGTTCGATAAAACGATGATTGGCAGCAGTCACTGAGCCCATGCGGCAACCCTCAGTCGGAGAAAACGGAACAGTTGATCGGTGACCAGACCGAGCAGGCCAATGATCGCGATGGCGAGGAAAATCACGTCCACCTGAAAACCGCGCATGGCTTTCAGGCTCAGGTAACCCAAACCGCTGGACGCGGCGACCAGTTCCGCCACCACCAGATACGTCCAGGCCCAGCCCATGGTTACGCGCAAAGTGTCGAGCACGCCCGGCACCGAGGCCGGCGCGATCACATGCAACACCGCATCGCGGCGGCTGGAGCCCAAGGTGTAGGACGCGTTGATCAGATCCTTGGAAATGCCCTTCGACACATCAGCGATCATCACCAGTTGCTGAAAGAACACGCCGAAGATAATCACCGAAACCCGCTGCTCCAGACCGATGCCGATCCACAAAATAAACAGCGGCACGAACGAGGTCACCGGCAGGTAACGAATGAAGTTCACCAGCGGCTCAAGGAATGCCTGGACGATGCGGAAGCTGCCCATCAGCAACCCCAACGGCACCGCCACCAACGACGATACGATGAAGCCGACCATCACCACTTCGACACTCGCCCACACATGTGTGCCGAGCGTGCCATCGCGGCTCAGGCGCACGGCGGCTTCAACCACCGCGCCCGGTGTCGGCAAAAACATTCCCGGCACGATGCCGCCATAAGAAAGTCCGGCCCATAGACCGACCAACAACACCCAGGCCAGAGCGCTGGCGCTCCACACCACTTGCACCGGCAATGCGGTTTTCGGCGTGAGGCTGCGGCTCAGCCACGAATTGCGCTTGAACATTGCAGGCCTCCTAGAGCGGGGTGACGAAGCGGTTGTCGACCAGCTCGTCGTTGCTGACGTTGTACGGTTTACCCTGCAATTCGCTGGCGGTTTCGTTGGCCAGTTTGATCAGCGCGGCGCTGTCGCCCGGTTTGCCCGGTGAGCCGAGCAGTTTCTCGCTCATCGCCTGATCGTAGAAACGCACGCCTTGCGCAGCGGCGGCCAGTTCCTTCGGATCGGAGAGGTAACCGCCGACGCCTTTGGCCATGATTTTGTACGCGTCTTCCGGATGATCCTTGGTGTATTGCACGGCTTTGTACAAACCGGCGACCAGCGCCTTGACGTCTTCCGGTTGCTTCTCGATGACGCTGCAATTGAGCGCGACCACATCGACGATCACGCCGGGGGTGCTGCTGCTGTCGATCAGCACTTTGCCTTGCTGTTTGTCGCGCACCATCGACAGGTGCGGTTCCCAGGTCACGGCGGCGGGCACTCGACCGGCGATGAACGCGGTGGCGGCATCGTCAGCGGTCATGTTCTGCACGGTGATGTCGCTCATGCTCATGCCGTTCTTTTTCAGCAAGTACGAGAGCCAGAACTGCGAAGTCGAACCTTCGTTGACCGCCACGGATTTGCCCTTGAGTTCTTGCAGGCTCTTCACGTCTTTGCCGACCAGCACGCCGTCGCCGCCATGGCTGTCATCCAGCGCCGCGACCGCTTTGAAGCAAAACTGCGGACGGTACTTGAGCACTTCATCGATGGTCGACGCCGAACCGGACAATTGCCCGGACGCTTGCGCGGCCATGTACATCGACGCCTCTTCGACCACTGGCAATTCGACGGTCAAACCGTTTTCCTTGAAGTAGCCCAGATCCTGAGCCAGATAGAGCGTGCCGTAGCCGACCCACGTGGTATGGCCGATGGACAGGGTGCCGGCCTGCGCGCTGGTTGCGACCGTAGCGGCAAGGGCGGTGATTGCCAGAGGGTGAGTGAGACGGAGACACAAGGACTTGATCATGGAGCACTCCCGACGCTGTTGATTTAGTTTTGTCATGGGCAGTACGGTCGCCGGCCGTTGTGCAGTTGCTGCCGTTGGTCTCTCGCGGACGCTTGGGCGGACAACATTCGGCTGGCGGGCAAGATCGATGGTGGCCCATGTGCGCGGAGAGGAAAATCAGGAAATTGTTGGCTGCAAATGATGAAAAAACTGGGTAGTGCGCACTGTGAAAGAGCAGCGCGAACCAGAGTGGTGCAAGCGTCTGAAATGCAAAAGATCGCAGCCTTCGGCAGCTCCTACGGGGTTCGTGTGAACACCACTAAACCTGTAGGAGCTGCCGAAGGCTGCGATCTTTTCTCAAGGCAGCAACAATCAGCGCAACTGAAACCAGGTGGTTTTCAGTTGGGTGTACTTATCGAAGGAATGCAGCGACAAATCGCGACCAAACCCCGACTGTTTACCGCCGCCAAACGGCACCGTCACATCCAGCGCATCAACGGTGTTCACCGACACCGTACCCGCGCGCAACTGCCGCGCCACGCGATGTGCGCGGTTGAGGTCATCCGTCCACAACGAAGCCGCCAGACCGTAAACACTGTCATTGGCCAAGCGCAGCGCCTCTTCCTCAGTGTCAAACGGCACCACCGCCAACACCGGGCCAAATACCTCTTCACGAAACAGCGGCATATCCGCCGTCACACCGGTAAAAATCGTCGGTTCAATAAAATTGTCCGACCCGTTAAACCGCCGCTGCTGCCCGCCACAAATCCGCGTCGCCCCAGACTCCTCGGCACTGCGAATAAAACCCATGATGCTCGCCGTTTGCTTGCTATCGACAATCGCCCCCGCGCTGCTCTGCGGATCCAGCGGATCGCCCGGCAACCAGCGTTCAGCCTGCGCTTTCAGCCGCTCAACAAACTCATCATGAATCGAACGCTCCACCAGCAACCGCGAGTTGGCCGAGCAGACTTCGCCCTGATTGAAGAAGATCCCGAACGCGGCTTTTTCCGCCGCCAGATCGAGATCCTGGCAATCGGCGAACACCAGATTGGCGCTCTTGCCGCCGCACTCCAGCCACACCTGCTTGAGGTTCGACTGCGCGGAATATTCCATGAAATATTTGCCGACCTGGGTCGAGCCGGTGAACACCAGACAATCGACATCCGCGTGCAAACCCAACGCCTTGCCCGTCTGCTCGCCGAGCCCCGGTAACACGTTGAGCACACCCGCCGGCAACCCTGCTTCCAGCGCCAGTTCGGCAAGGCGCAACGCCGAAAACGGCGACTGCTCCGCCGGTTTTAAGATCACCGAATTACCCGCTGCCAACGCCGGGGCGAGTTTCCACGCGGCCATGTCCAACGGGAAATTCCACGGCACTACCGCCGCAACCACACCGAGCGCTTCGCGAGTAATCGTCGCCAATACATTCGGCGCACTGGGCGCGACTTGGTCGTAGAGCTTGTCGATGGCTTCGGCGTACCAACGGAACACCCCGGCGGCGCCCGGCACGTCGATGTTGTAGGCATCCATCACCGATTTGCCCATGTTCAGCGAATCGAGCAAGGCCAGTTCTTCGCGATGGCTCATCAGCAAATCCGCCAAGCGCAGCAACACTTGCTTGCGCTCGGCGGGCGGGCGTTGCGACCAGGTGCCCGCCTCAAACACTTGCCGCGCATTGCGCACGGCCGCATCGACATCTGCCTCGCCACACGCAGCGACATTCGCAAGGCACTGCCCGGTCGCCGGATTGATTGCGGCGAAGGTCTGCCCCGACTGCGCGGCGCAATGTTGGCCGTCGATCACGGCTTGATCGGGAAATTTCAACGCAACGGCACGGCGCTGCCACTCTGCAAGCTCGAACACGACGGATGCTCCTGAGACGTTATTGTGAATCGATGGTCGCTCAGGCCCGCGCGGGCTAAAAATAGTAAAAATATCTTCGCAGGCAATAAAAACACTGGGCAATGACTTCCCCCAATCGCTGCGCAGGTGGCTATGGTTGAAGGATAAAAACATCGTCGCGCAACGGACGTGGCGGCGCACAAATTGCTTTGAAGTCGAGTCCGCTCGTCCTGAGGTTTGCCGTGGCCGCCTACAATTTGCGTCAGTTGAAATATTTCATCACCACCGTCGAATGCGGCAGCGTTGCCGAAGCCTCGCGCAAGCTGTACATCGCGCAACCGGCGATTTCCACCGCGATCAAAGGTCTGGAAGACAGCTTCGGCGTGCAACTGCTGATCCGTCATCACGCCCAAGGCGTGTCACTGACGCCCAGCGGCGCGCGTTTTTTCCGCAAGGCACAAGAACTGCTGCGCATGGCCAAGGAGTTCGAGCAGAACGCACTGGCCGACAACGACATTGTCGCGGGACAAATCGATATCGGCTGCTTCGAAACCGTCGCGCCGCTCTACCTGCCGCAATTGATCGCCGGGTTTTCCTCACTGTATCCCGGAGTGAAAATCCGCATTCGTGATGGTGAGCAGCAAGAGCTGGTGCAAGGTCTGACCGCCGGTGCGTTTGATCTGGCCATCCTCTACGAACACGACCTCGATGCAACTATTCAGACAGAGCCGTTGATGCCGGCGCAACGGCCTTACGCGCTGCTGCCCGCCGACCACCGCTTCGCCGAATACAAGCAGGTTTCGCTGAGAGATTTATGCCTGGAACCGATGATTTTGCTGGACGTACAACCGAGTCGAACCTACTTCGTCAGCCTGTTTGAAGAGTTGGGTCTGACGCCGCGCATCGAATTCAGCTCGCCGTCGATCGAGATGGTGCGCGGGATGGTCGGTCAGGGGTTTGGTTTTTCGATTCTGGTGACCAAACCTCACTCCGAATGCACCTACGATGGCAAGAAAGTGGTGTGCGTGGAGATTGCCGAGGACGTCACCGGGTCGGGTCTGGTGGCCGCGTGGCTCAAGCGTGGGCAACTGACTAAACCGGCGCAGTTGTTTGCCGATTATTGCCGCGAACACCTGACGGCCAAAGCCGCGGGCTGAAGCCCCAAGCCCGCGCAGACTTCAAGTGCGGCGCTTGACTACGCGACGGTGGCAATCCGCCGGGCTCAGCACCTTGCCCGCCCTGGAACGCACAGCAATGGTCTCGACCGGCTCCGCGTGATCATTGTCCAGAAGCACTGAATAGCTCTCGCCCTTGCTGAACAGGTAACGCTCCCCCCACTGACGCATGCTGATCACGATGGGAAACACCGCACGGCCCATCTCGGTCAGCACGTATTCCTTGTAGGCCGTGCCGTCGGAAGCGGGCTGGATGTCGAACACACCCAGCTCGACCAGCCTCTTGAGTTTCACCGTGAGGATGTTCTTCGCCAGGCCCAGACGCTTCTGGAATTCACTGAAGCGCCGCACATCATCAAACGCGTCACGGATGATCATCAACACCCAGCGATCGCCGATAGCCTCAAGCGTGCGGGCCACAGGACATTCGCTTTGTGCCAGTAGCTGCTGTCTGGCCATGTTTCTCCAATTTAAGGGAAGTGCGTTGCAAAAGAGTTCTAACGTCAGACAAAAATATTTTGAAAAACTAGTTGTAGATTAAAACCAGTTTTGCTAAAAATCAACGCATCGGTTTCGTTTAGAAACCAGTTATTCCCAAGGATGGAATGATGTCGCTGAACCCTCAAAAGCCTTCGAAGATGGACGTCGAAGCCGAAAACACGGGCGCCGGAGCCGCCGCTTGCGCGCCTTTACACAGTCCAGATCGTGCCGGTTTAAGTCGTTACCAGACATTTCTCTTCGCCATTACCTGCGCCATGGCCGTGGCCAACGTCTACTTCGCTCAACCGTTGCTGGAGTCGATGGCTGCCAGCCTTTCGGTCGCTCCGAGCACGATTGGTATCGTGGTCACAGCGACACAGGCTGGTTACGCAGTGGGTCTGTTGTTCATCGTGCCGCTGGGCGACTTGCTCAACCGAAAAGGCCTGATCCTCACGCAGATGTTGCTGAGTGCCGTGGCGCTGTGTGCGGTCGGGCTGGCTCAGGACTGGGGCATGCTGCTCGGCGCGATGGTGCTGGTCGGTTTGATGGCGGTTGTGGTGCAAGTGGTGGTCGCCTACACCGCGACTCTCGCCAGCCCGGATCAACGTGGTCAGGCCATCGGCACCGTGACCAGCGGTGTGGTGCTGGGCATTCTGCTCGCGCGCTTCGTTTCTGGCGCAGTAGCTGACCTCGCCGGCTGGCGCGGCGTCTACTTCGTGTCGGCGGCCTTGATGGTCGGCATGGCGCTGGTGCTGTATCGAACGATGCCGGCCTCGACCACGCCGCCCACCAAAGGCAGCTACTGGCGCCTGCTCGGCTCGGTGTTCCAGTTATATCTCAGCGAACCCACGCTGCGCGTCCGCGGCACGTTTGCTCTGCTGATCTTCGCCGCCTTCAGCGTGTTGTGGACCGCCATGGTCTTGCCACTGAGCGCGCCGCCATTGTCACTTTCACACACGCAGATCGGTCTGTTCGGTCTGGCCGGCGTGGCGGGTGCGCTGGCGGCGGCACGCGCCGGACGTCTGGCCGACCAGGGTCTGGGCAATCGCACCACCGGCATTGCCCTGGCACTGTTGACGCTGTCCTGGTTGCCGACTGCATTTGTTGAAAGCTCGTTGCTCGCCATGGTGGTCGGTGTGGTGCTGCTGGACTTCGCCGTGCAAGCGGTACACGTGACCAACCAGAGCCTGATTTTTGCCGCACGGCCCGACGCGCAAAGCCGTCTGGTGGGCGCCTATATGTGTTTCTACTCGGTGGGCAGTGGTGCCGGTGCAATTGCAGCCACTTACACCTATGCGCATTGGGGCTGGGTGGCTGTTTGTATATTAGGTGCAACTTTCAGCGGCATTGCTTTGCTCTACTGGATGTACCTCGAGCTGACCTCTCGATAACTTTTCCATCGCGACAAGTAACGTTCATAGCCGACACAGTCCGGCGTGAAACTGTGTGCCTGCCACACGAACTTTACTATTGATAGGGGCATGTATGGCGCTGCACACATTAACCATTAATGCGCACCAACTTGAATTTCAGTTACCGACTAACGCGCCCTTTACCGATATCGAATACGAAGCCGGCGGGAAGAATCTGATCCCGCTGGGCTGTCGGGTCGGGGCGTGCGGGGCCTGTCTGATCAAGGTGACGTCAGGTATCGAGGCGTTGAATCCTCGGGATGAAGATGAAGAAGCATTTATCGAAGTACTGGGTTACAGCGGTGAAGAATACCGCCTGGCATGCCAGTGCCTGCTGAGAGGTGAAGTGGCCATTGACATCATTGGCTGATGTAACGCTGTTGAAATCGTTGTGCAAGTAACACTGAAAGTTTGGTCATTGTTTAAACCGTTATCCATAAACTAAAAAGGACTTGATGATGCTTAACCGTGTAAAGAATGTTGGCTATGGTGATACCACCCCTTTCCTCAACGCTGCTGGCTCGGTCAATCTGCGCGCCGAGATCGACAAGATCATCGACGTGCAAGTCGAGCAGTGGTACGCCACCGTCCCCCAGGCCGCGCATCTGGAAGGCAAGGACGTTAACAGCGAGTACTACAAGCGTCACTTGATCGAAACCGCATGGCGCATCCGTCTGCTGCGCGTTGCCGAAGCCAAGGCACTGGTCGAAGTGGCCAAGGTCAGCCCTGCCGCCGCGCAGATCTGGGCGCACTACGAACAGGAAGAGATGCTCCATGACGAACTGTTCATCGATGACCTGAAGCGTGTCGGTGTCAGCCGCGAAGAGTTCCTCGCCACCGAACCGTACCTGTCGACGAAGCTGCTGGCCGGTTTCTTCTCCTACCTGCTCGACCATGAAGGCCCGCTCGGGGTAATCGCCTATTCCTACCTGGTTGAATACGTCAACGTGAAGCTTGAACCGCGCAAGCTCGAAGCACTCAAGGCATCGGTGGGCGAGACCAAGATTGTTGGCCAGGTGTCCCATTCGCATACCGACATCAACGATGACCACCCGGGTGAAGTCTGGGCAGCCCTGCGCTTCCTGATCAAAGGCGAGCAGGACATTGCCGCGCTGAAACGCTACCTCGAGGAGCACCAGAAAATCCTCGCGATGTACTTCAGCGAGCTGTACATCAACACCCTGGCCAAGCCGCAAGACAAGGCCGCTTAAGCCATGGAGCAGGCAATGAATTCGAACCAACCCGGTGTTTTGATCCTGAGCCACTGCGGCTTTTCTTTTCTCGAAGATCTGAAGGAGGAGCTGCAGCGCCGCCAGCTCCGGTGTTTCGTGCTGTCTTCATTGCCGCTTCCGGAACATGTACCGGCTCGCCTCGAACAGATTCACGCCTGGGCGGACCGGCTATACACCACTGACAACCATCAGTTGAAGCCGGGGGATGTGCAAAACGCACTGGAGGCCCTGCGCAAGTCGGGCGAACAGGTGACTTGCTGCATCAGCGTATGGGAAGGCTA
This sequence comes from Pseudomonas sp. P1.31, assembly GCF_001269815.1. Taxonomy (NCBI): domain Bacteria; kingdom Pseudomonadati; phylum Pseudomonadota; class Gammaproteobacteria; order Pseudomonadales; family Pseudomonadaceae; genus Pseudomonas; species Pseudomonas sp. P1.31. Next base: position 161,280 of record NZ_LHVN01000036.1, read on the forward strand.
TCGCCACTTGATGGCCACAGCCAATGCGTCGCTCGGTACTTATGACATTGATCCGGGGCAGGCGCTGGCTCTGCGCAACAAGCTCAACGTGCGTAACCGACTGGCTGAAGCGGGTCTGTCGCAAGCCAACGCATTTGCGCTGACGGCTGCGGTGCTGGAAACCTTGCAGGCACAGGATCAGCGGTATTTCATCAAACCAATTTACGGTATTGCTTCCTACGCAGCATTTGCGCTGCGCCAGGACACCACTTGGGATGCACTGGAGGCGCTGCGTCTGGCCTCTGCCGAGGACACGGTGTACGCCTCGGCATTCAACGATGGGCTGACATTCATGGCGGAGAACTACATTCCCGGCCACGAGTTCAGCTTCGAGACTCTGTTAGTGGATGGTCAGGTGCACGTCGTGGCCATCCATGAAAAACACGAAGTCACCGAGACCGCCGAAACGGTACTTGAAGACAGCTGCACCACGCCCCCTGCCAGCCTTGACCAGGCACAGATCGCTGCCGGCCTGGATTGGCTGAAACAGGTACTCGATTGCATGCAACTGAAATGGGGCTGCTATCACATCGAAGCCCGTTTCACTGGCAAGCACTGGGATCTGATCGAAATCAATCCACGCGTGGGTGGCAGCCTGATCTCGCACAGTGTCGCGGCGGTGACGAACGGCCACAGCATGCTTTCGCTGTGGCTGGATCTGCTGCTGGCCAGTCAGGACGAGAGCCAGCCACGCGAGGCACTGCTCCAACATCTGGCGGCGTTTGAATGGCAGGCCGATGGCAGCTGCGAGCAAACCCTGGCGACCTTCTTTCGGGTGTACTTCGCTCACCCGGGAACCCTGAGTTCAGTGACGCTCAACGCGTTACCGCTGGATCCGGTGGTGCAGCACATCCTGCTGAAAGCCGGCGATGTGATTCCGGCCCATGCGCGTGAAGTGTTTCTGGGGCAATTGTTGTGGACGTTCAAGCGCGCTGATCGCGTCGCCGAACTGCAACGCCTGGCGCACATTTCCGCCACTGCGCTGGATATCCGCTACGAGGCCGATAGCGCCCTAGAACATCGCTGAGCAATCGCCTGGAACATCACCGCTGTCGATGCCACACCCCATGGATGAGGAAGAACAACATGTCGCTGCGAGCGCCTGTATTGCTGATTGTGGACTACAACCTGAGCCGGATCGCCGACGTCCGCCACCTGCGTGACCATGCGCGCCAACAATGGGGCGCACAGACCTGGCTCGTCAGGGCCAACCCACAGGCCCACGATCAAGGCATCAGCGACCGGGTGATCGATGCCGATCCTCTGGCCGCCGATTTCGTCAACCTCGTATTGAATCAATTGGGCGATGACGCTGCGCGGGTCAGCGCCGGCATCGTCTTTTCCGACAACGCGGTGGCCAGTGGTGCCGGGCTGCTCGAGCGTCTCGGCCTGGCGGTGGACTGTGCGCGCCTGGCACTCGGCGCGTTCGACAAACTGGCATACCGCATCGCCGAAAATCGCCTGCGCCCGGCGCTGAACCAGTTGGGTGTGAACCTGCCGGATTTCGCACAGATCGGCTGCATCGACGATGTGCGTCATTTTGCCGGCCGCCAGGAGCGCGGCTTCGTCATCAAGCCTGCGTGCGAAGGCAACAATCGCGGGGTCGTGATGGTCGCGCCGGGCGGTGATTGCGAGCAGGCGTTTGCCGAAGTCGCCCCCTATCTGCACGGCGGTGTGTTGGCCGAAGCGTTCATCTCGTTCACCCGTGAATACTCATACGATGGCCTCGGCAAGCTGTGGTTCATCACCGAGAAAGTCAGCGCCACCGGCCGCTATCCGGTCGAAGTCGCACAGATCCTGCCAGCGCGTCTGAGCGAGCAGGAACGGCTGGCGATTCACGTCGCGGGCGAGCAGGTCAACCGTTTGGTCGGCCAGCGTATCGGCCCGTTTCATAACGAGATCAAGCTCAGCGACGACGGCAAGAACACTGCGGTGATTGAACCGAACCGACGCCCAGGGGGAATGAAAATCTGGACGCTGGCGCAAGCCGTGTACGGGCTTGACCTGTATGCGGCCTGGGTCGATTCGGTGTTTGCCGGACAAGTTGCAGACCAGCTGCCTGCCGCTACCTGCAGTGCCGCCACGGTGATGTTCGGGGTGCCGCGCGACGTCACGCTCGAAGTCGCTGAACTCGGTGACCTGGCAGGCCTGATCGCTGAAACGCTGGCGCTGGCGGCAGAGACCCTGAACCTGGCGCGCGCCGACATTGCCCTGCTCGAGAGCGCGTGGGTGGCCGGCGAGTCGCGGCTGATCCATGCGACACCGCGTGACAACAGCGACTTCGTCGCTCATGCCTGTGTCGCGCTGCACAACCCGTCTGTGGACATCCGTGATCTGGTGCGAGTCCTGCGCGAGCAGTGGCTGCAGGTGCTTGATCGCTCTCTGAGCGTCGAGCTGCTGTTCAAAGTGGCGTCCTGACTTCCGTCTATAACGTTTCGAGAGTACGCGCATGAAAATTCTGATTCTGCATCGAGTGCCCTATCCGCGCATCGAGTACCACCGTGGCATCGATCATGATCTGCACGAGGTCACCTATCTGGGCAAACAGTCGGCGATCGATACGCTGCCACCGCAACTGCGCTGCACCCGGATCGTCCGGCCGGGGCTGGCCAGCGCCTACGATGAAGCCATGGCATTGCTTGCGAATGATCTGCAACGTTTTGAGCGGATCATCTCGATGTCCGAATACGAACTGCTCGACGCCGCACGCCTGCGCGAAGCATTGAATGTCGAAGGCGCATCGCTGGCGGCGGTCAATCTGGCACGCAACAAGCTCGACATGAAGGCCGCCGTGCAGGCGCGCAAATTGCGCGTGCCAAGCTTCATGTCGCTGGAACGCTATCTGGCATTGCAGGGCCACGTGCCATGGCGCGGGGCGACCGTGCTCAAGCCGCACAGTGGCGCGTCGAGTCTTGATGTCAGCATCCACCAGCAACCGGCCTGCGCCTTCGATGAAATTCGCCACAAGGTCAGCCAGCTGTCGTTGCGCATCGAAGAATTTCAGGTCGAAGAATTCATCAGCGGCCCGATCCGGCATTTTGACGGTCTGGTGCAGGACGGACAAATCCTCACCCTGCTCTCCAGTGAATACGTCGGCACCTGTCTGGACTACATGGAGCGTGGTCAGCCGTTGGGCTCTTGGCATCTTGAAACCACGGCGACCATGAAGGCGTGGGTCAGTGCTGCGCTGGCAGCGGTGCAGATTCGCAACGGTGCATTCCATCTTGAAGCCATCATGGAGGGTGATGAGCCGGTGTTTCTCGAGGTCGGCAACCGGGTCGGCGGCGCTGATGTCGTCGCGACCTACGAGTTGGCCACCGGCATTCATTTGCCGTCGCTGGAGCTGCGTATCCATATTGAAGGCGCACTCGATCTCGAACACCTGAACCTTCAGGCACCCGACCTGGGTTTTGGCTGGTTTGTGTTCCCCGGACACACGCTGTCCGAGCGCAACTACCAAGGCCTCAACGGCGCAGAAGAACTGCGCGCCAGTCCCGTCGTGGTGCAGTGGAACGAACTGCAGCCGGGCGCGCTGCTGCCGGAACACGTGACCTATTCGGCGTTCGAGGCACCGCTGGCCGGGATCGTCAAGACCGCCGACCCGCAACAGACCCGCGCCTGGATGCAAACGCTGTTTGCCCGAGTGAGCCTCGCCGAACACCTGACATCCGTCGCGTGACACCGCCCACCCTTATCAAGACGATTCTTTTATGAAACCACTGCACGTCGTATTGGCTGTACTGATCACGGCAATCTGGGGGGTTAATTTCTCGGTGATCAAACTGGGACTGGCCACCGTAGACCCGTTCATCCTCGCGGGGATTCGCTTCAGCCTTTGTGCGTTACCGGCGATCTTTTTCATCCGCAAACCGAATGTGCCGTGGCGCTACATCATCGGTTACGGACTGGTGTTCGGCATCGGTCTGTGGGGCATCGTCAACCTCGGTATCAAGGCCGGGCTGTCGGCGGGGATTGCTTCGCTGGTTCTGCAATTCAGCGCCTTCTTCACCATCCTCCTCGGTGGTTGGGTGTTCAAGGAAGCGCTGACGCGGTTTCAGGTGCTGGGCATGCTGATCGCGCTCGGCGGTTTGCTGTGCATCATCCTGATCAGCGATGGTTCGGTGAGTCTGCCCGGCGTGCTGCTGGTGCTGCTGGGTGCCGTGTCGTGGAGCATCGCCAATATCATCAACAAGAAGGCCAGCACCAAGGAGGTTTTTGCTTTCCTCGTCTGGTCCAGCGCCTTCGCGCCGATTCCGTTATTCGCCCTCGACTACGCGGTTAACGGCAGCGCCGGCTACACCACGTTCGTCAGTCAGGTTGATACGACCGCTGTGCTGTCGATCCTGTTTCAGGTTTACCCCAACACGCTATTCGCCTACTGGATCTGGAACTCGTTGCTCAAGACTTATCCGGTATCGACCGTCGCGCCGCTGTCGTTGCTGGTACCCATCTTCGGCATGCTCGGTTCAGTGCTGATCTTTCACGAAAGCGTACCGGCGAGCAAAGTCCTCGCGGTGATTCTGATCGTGCTCGGCCTGGCGGTCGGTCTCTATGGCCAGCGTATTTTCAATGCTATGTTTGCGCGTCCTGCGCGCAGTTCAATATGAATCGACAGGGAGTCCGTATGGGTCTGGGAAGACGTGAATTCGTGGGGGCCGCCGTGGGCGCGACCCTGGCTGGAGGCAGCATGATTGCAAGTGTGGCAAATGCACAGGCGAGCAATTCGCCTGTTCACAAAGACGCGGTAACACCCCTGAACCCCAACGATTGGGCTTCAGTGCGGGCGCAGTTCAACCTGTCGCCGGAGTTCGTGCACCTCTCCAACTTTTTCCTCGCCTCCAACCCGAAACCGGTGCGCGATGCGATGGCCCGCCACCGCCAGGCCTTCGATGAAAACCCGTACACCTACCTCGAAGACAACATGTTTGCCAAACCGGAGGACATGGTCTGGCGCAGGGTCTGTGCGGCAGCAGCCGAGTACACCGGCGGACGCCCTGAAGACATCGCCCTGACGACCAGCACCACCCAGGGTCTGGCGATGGTCTACAACGGTTTGAAACTCGCTGCGCACCAGGAAATTCTCACCACTCATCACGAGTGGTACACCCACGACGAGGCGATGCGCCTGGCGGTGGTCAAATGGGGCGGCAGTATTCGCCGGATCGATCTGTACGAAGGTCCCGAGGATGTCAGCACGGATTCCATCGTCACGCGCATTGAACAAGCCATCAAACCTGCCACCCGTATTCTTGCCATGACCTGGGTACATTCAGGCACTGGCGTGCGCTTGCCGGTGCGTGAGATCGGTACTCTGGTGGCGAGCATCAATCGTGATCGCGCCGAGGCCGACCGGATCATCTACGTGATCGACGGCGTGCACGGCTTCGGCTGTTCCGAGGCGCAAGTGGCGAGTCTGGGCTGCGACTTTTTCAGCGCGGGCACTCACAAGTGGATCTTGGGTCCGCACGGCACGGGGCTGGTCTGGGCCCGTGAAGGTCAGTGGGCACAAATCACACCGACCATTCCGACGATCATGGCCGCCGAACCGGCCAATGCCTGGCGCCAGCAACGGGATCCGCAGGGCCAGACGCAAGCGGCCTGGGTCAGCCCCGGTGGCTTCCTCGCGTTCGAAAACCAGTGGGCGATGATCGCCGCCTTCGAGTTCATTCAACAGATCGGCCGCAAGCGCATTGCCGAGCGCGTGTCTGAACTCAATGGCCAGCTCAAGGAAGGCCTGGCCAAGCTGCCCGCCGTTTACTTGCATACGCCACAGGCCGAGCAGTTCTCTGCCGGATTCGTCTGCTGTGATGTGAAGAATCGCGACCCCAGGGAGATCGTCGCGCGGCTCAAAGAGCAGAAGATCATCGCCAGCGCCACGCCCTACCGCCATTCGACGGTGCGCTTCTCCGCCGGGATCATCAACACGCCCGAAGACATCGACAAGACCCTCAAAGTCATGCGCTCGCTGGTCTGACACCCAGACCGAATCAACGTCTGCTTCATGCACTGGCTCACCGCCGGTGCAGTCGCGGGTGTCCGTTGTTTAATTGAACAATCGCCGCGTCTTCAAGGGCAAGGATCGATGACATGAATAAAAACCCCGCTGTCACTCATAGTGCCGCCAAAGAGCTGGCAATGTTCCTGTTCTGCTCGACGGTTTATCGGTTGTTTTCCGGGGCGTTGCTCGTCTCGTTGACGTGGACGATCCTCAACCAGAACGAGGGCGGATACTGGCCGCTGGCGCTAGCGATTTTCTGCTCGTTCATCCCCGCATTTATCACGCCGGCAATCATTAAACGCCTGGCGATTCGCATGAACGGCCGCCAGATGAGCAGTTGGTTTGTATTCGGGCTGACCGGCCTGGCGCTGGTTTCCGGTGTGTCGCGTGACTTCACTGTTGGTTTGCTGATCACCAATCTGTTCGTATGGCTGATGATCATGTCGCTCGAGGCCAGCCTGGACATGTGGTTCACCCAACTGCAACGGGGCATGGACGAAACCAGAGTGCGACGCATCAGCGGTGCAACCACTGCCACCAGTCAGGCGGCGCTGATGATCGGTCCATTGCTGGCGGCGGGATTGATGCCGATCCTGCCCGGGATGGGCTTTTCGCTGGTGCTCAGCGGCGGTTTTTTCATGGTCGCGGCGATTTGCTTCACCCGCGCCAGCCTGCCGACGGTGGTGACCGAAACAGACCAGGTCGTCGCACCGGCCAAACTGCCGCTGACGCTGTTTATTCCGATGGTCCTGATCTGGCCGATCCTCGGCGCATTCAACTTCATGCTGCCGGTGTATGTGTCGAACCATGGCTGGGCGCTGTTTGAGCTGGGCGTGCTGGATGCGGTATTCGGCATGGGGATGGCGCTGATCGGTGTGTTGGTGATCATCGCCAATACCGGGCGCAACCTGATGGCGTACTTGTCCGGCCTGATCGCACTGGCGGTGATTTCCACCTCGATGTGGCTGCTGATGCCAGACACGCTACTGCTCAAGGCGCTGAGCCTGTTGATTCTCGGTATGGCGTTCGGTGGCGCACGGGTGCACATCCGCGTGGCCATTGCCTGCCGCTACAGTGAAGCGGCCGTCGGTTTGTATGTCAGCCGGGCGAATGCTTTGGCCACGCCGGTGCTGCTGCTGATCCTCAGCCTGCAACTGGCAATGATCGAGAATGCCTGGCTGCTGCCGTTCTTGTTGGTGACCTTGAGCGTCGGGCTGTTATTGCAAACCTCGGCGACGCGCTTTGCCCAAGGCCATTCGCGCGGCGAGGTTGTCAGCGTCTGAAACCGGCGCGCCGCGCAGCCCCGGGTCAGGTGCCCCGGGGCTTCGCCCGCGCAGTCGCCTCCGCCACCAACGGATCATCCGGCCAGTAATGCTTCGGATACCGCCCCTTCAAATCCTTCTTCACCTCGGCATAAGTGCTGCGCCAGAAGTTGGCGAGATCCTGCGTCACCTGCACCGGACGTCTTGCTGGCGACAGCAGATGCAACTTGACCACCTGGCGCCCGCCGGCGATCCGTGGCGTATCGGCGAGCCCGAACAACTCCTGCAAACGCACCGCAAGAATTGGCGGAGACTCGCTGTAATCCAGCCGAATCGACGACCCCGACGGCACGCTCAGATGATGCGGCGCCAGCTCATCGAGTTTTTGCGGCAGCGGCCACGGCAGCAGATTACGCACGATGCTCGACAGATCCAGATTGGCAAAATGGCTGAGCCGCGAGACCTTTCCCAGATAAGGCATCAGCCAATCTTCGAGGGTGTTGAGCAAGGTTGCATCGCTGACGTCTGGCCACAGACTGTCGTTCTGATTAGTCAGATCAAGTTGCCGCAACAGCGCCACTCGCGCCTGCCACTGACGCAGCTCCGGCGTCCACGGCAGCAGCTCCAGACCTTTGCGTCGCACCAGATTGACCAGCGCCTGACTGCGTGCATTTTCGTCGAGACCGGTCAGCGGTTCACGGCTGAGAATCAGCTCGCCGACCTTGCGCTGACGCTCGGCGCGCAGCACGCCTTCGCGCTCGTCCCAGTCCAGTTGATCGACGTTGCGCACTTGTTCGGCGAGCACGGAATCGAACAGCGCCGGATCAAAATCCGCTGCCAGATAAATACGTTCTTCACGCTGGCCCTGCCGGCTGCCGAGGTCGGCGATGACGATCCACGGTTCTTTCATCAGGCTGTCGGCTTCCGCAAACAGCGCCGCACGACCATTGGCCAGACGATATTCGGCGCCACCGGCACGCCGTTGTTGCGCGACGCGATCGGGATAGGCCAGCGCCAGCAACGCACCGAGCCAGCGTGGATGATCGGGATCGCTGACCGGCTCACTCGCCTTGCCGCGCAAATATCCGCGATATTGCCGCGCCAATTGCCGGGCACGCTGCACACCGCCCTGAGCACCACGGGCGGCGCGTTCTTCGCCGGACAGCAACACCAGACGACTGTGCAAATCCGCGCCGGCGCCGCGCAAGATATCGCGCTCGCCGAGCAACGCAGCCACATCGCACGCCATGTTGGCCAAACCCAACGCCTGACCGCGCAACAACAAATGACCGATGCGCGGATGCGCCGGCAACTCAGCCATGGCCTGACCGTGGGTCGTCAGCGCCTCGCCTTCCAGCGCGCCGAGCCGTTGCAGCAAATCCTGTGCCTGTGCATATGCCGCCGCTGGCGGAACGTCGAGCCACACCAGTTCGCCCGGCGTCACGCCCCAACGTCCCAGTTGCAGCGCGAGGCTGGCGAGATCCGCCGAAAGAATTTCCGCACTGCCATAAGCCGCGAGCTGTTCGTGTTGATCCTGCGACCACAAGCGATAACAAACACCCGGTTCCAGACGCCCTGCCCGGCCCGCACGCTGAGTGGCGCTGGCCTTGGAAATCCGCTGAGTGTCGAGGCGCGTCATGCCGCTGCCCGGATCGAAACGCGGCACCCGCGCCAGCCCGGCATCGATCACCACGCGCACGCCGTTGATGGTCAAACTGGTTTCGGCAATGTTGGTCGCCAGCACCACTTTGCGCTGACCGGGCGGCGCCGGGTCGATCGCCGCGCGTTGCGCATTGAGGTCGAGTTCACCGTGCAGCGGGCAGAGCAACACATCGCTGCGCTCACCCATCGCGTCAACCAATTGTTGATGCACGCGACGAATTTCCGCCTGCCCCGGCAGAAAGACCAAGACGCTGCCGGTTTCATCGTGCAGCGCTTCGAGCACGGTTTGCGTAACGCGCTGATCAATGTATTCGCCAGGCTGAAACGGCCGCCCCCAGCGCATCGTCACCGGGTACATGCGGCCTTCGCTGCGCAGGATCGGCGCGTCATCGAGCAACCCGGCCAGGCGCTCGCCTTCGAGGGTGGCCGACATCAGCAGAATCTTCAGCGGCTGTTCAGCTCGAAACAGCTCACGACCGTTCAGACTCAAGGCCAGCGCCAGATCGGCATCAAGGCTGCGTTCGTGGAATTCGTCGAAGATCAGCAGACCTACGCCTTCCAGCGCCGGATCATCCTGCAAGCGCCGGGTGAGAATGCCTTCGGTGACCACTTCGATGCGTGTGTTGGGACCAACCTTGCTGTCGAGTCGAATGCGATAACCGACGGTTTCACCGACCTTCTCGCCCAACTCGCTGGCCAGCCGTTCTGCGGCGGCACGCGCGGCGAGGCGGCGCGGTTCGAGCATCAGAATGGTCTGCCCGGCCAGCCATGCTTCATTGAGCAAGGCCAACGGCACGCGGGTGGTTTTACCGGCGCCGGGCGGTGCTTCGAGCACGGCTTCATGGCGAGTCGCCAAGGCTTCACGCAGGGCGGGTAAAACTTCATCGATCGGCAAAGAATTCATGCTGGCTCCCCAGGGCGTGCCCACAGTAAATTGCGAGTCGCGTTAATGCTGTGAGCGTGCCAGGCAAGGCGCGGGACGCAGGTAAGGGTCGTTTCCTTGCCAAGTCCCGCAACGCAGCATGGCGCGCTCACAGCTTTAGCCCGGAGGGCCGAACCCCGATAGGATTCATTAGCCTTCACGCGGTGTCGATCTGGAGAAAACAACTTCAATCCTCAACGTATTTCGGTAGGGGTGAGACGAGGCCGCAATTTACTGTGGGCACGCCCTGCCAGGCCGAGTATAACGGCGAACTGCAAGGCATTCGTCAGGGTCTTAACTTCACTCGACGACTCTTCGTTCTTAGATCAATCAGGAGATTTCCCATGCGCTTACCTTTTCGCCTGATCGGCGGTGTATTGGTCGCCACCCTGCTCACGCAAATCACGGCGTGCGGTTCGATTTTCTACCCGGACCGTCGCGGTCAGATCGACGGCAAGGTTGACCCGGCGATTGCCGTGCTCGATGCCGTGGGCCTGCTCTTCTACATCATCCCCGGGCTGATCGCGTTTGCCGTCGACTTCGCCACTGGCGCGATTTATTTCGAACCGGGCCACACCGCGCAGATCGATCCGGCCAAACTCAAACAAGCCATCGGCCCGGACGGTCAGGTCGATAATCACAAGTTGCAGGCTATTCTCGAAAGCGAGTTGGGCAAGGATTTCCCTCTGGATGACCCGCGCCTGATTCAACACAAGGGCAGCACGCAGCAACTGGCGATGTTCGGCCTGCAACCTGCCGCTTAAAAAGGAAACGCAATGACCTCCAGCCCCGAACACGCTCGCCTGCTAAGGCTGGCGACCCGCGCCTCGGTGGCGGTCGCCTGCACGCTGATCGTCGCCAAAGCCATCGCCTGGTGGCTGAGCGGTTCGGTGGCCATGCTCGCCGGGCTCACCGACTCGGCGCTGGATGGCATCACCTCGATGCTCAATCTGCTGGCGGTGCATTACGCACTGCGTCCGGCGGATGACGATCACCGTTATGGCCACGGCAAGGCAGAGTCGCTGGCGGGCATGGCGCAGGCGCTGTTCATCGGTGGCAGTGCGGTGTTGATCGCGTTTCAGGCGTACGAACGACTGCACGATCCGCAGCCGCTTGGCGCGCCATGGCTGAGCATCGGCGTGATTGTTTTTTCGCTGCTGCTGACGGCGGCGCTGCTGGTGTTGCAGCATCGGGTGATCAAGCAGACTGGCTCTAATGCCGTGCGCGCGGATTCGCTGCACTATCGTTCGGACATGTTGCTCAACGGCAGCATTCTGATTGCGCTGATTTTGGCCGGGTTTGGTTTTGATCAACTGGATGCGTGGTTCGGTTTGGGGATTGCTGCGTACATTCTGTGGAGCGCGATCCAGATCGCCCGGGAAAGTTTTTCGGTGTTGATGGATGAAGAGCTGCCGACGGACGTCAGTCAGCACATGCTCGAACTCGCGTGCAGCGTGCCAGGCGTGTTGGGCGCGCATGACTTGCGCACACGAATCTCCGGCAACCACTGGTTCGTGCAGTTGCACCTGGAATTGCCGGGAGAGTTGACCCTGTCAGTGGCCCACGGCATCAGCGATCAAGCCGCCGATGCCATCCACCAAGCCTACCCGCGCGCCGAAGTGCTGGTGCACGCCGATCCGATAAAAGCAGCTACAAGTCGCGAGCCGCAAGCTTCAAGCTTGTAGCTCGAAACGTGCAGCTCGCAGCTGCTTTTACTGAACCTGATAACCGCGACTGCTCAGGCAATTGCCCTGAGCCTGACGGTACGCCTGAACCACTTCGGGCGCCGGTTGATAGGTCGCGGTGCGCGGGTCGAAACCGCTTTGCTGCACTGCGTACTGATAGCACTGATAACCGTCCTGCTGCACTTGCTCCGGCGACTGACCGTTGGCCGGATAGGCCTCGACGTCATAGCCCTGGGATTGCGGCTGTGGTTGCGGCTGTTGCTGCACCGGCGGCTCGACGACTACGTAGTCCTGCGTCGCTTCTTGATAGGCGTAGTAGGAACCGGCGGCGAGAAACAGTAGCGAACCACCGATCCACACTTCTCGCGAATAGTCCGGCAAGTATTGAATGCGGATCCCGCGCGGCGGCTGCACGACGATGTAGCGCGGGCCTTGCGGGCGATACCAGTAGCCACCGGAATAGAAGTAATCCTGTCCGCGATACGGCACGCGATAGTCACGATCCGGGAAACGGTCGATCACATGCCCCGGCCGATATTGCGGGCCCGGGCCCCAACCGTTGCCATGCCCGTCCGGACGTCCCGGCCAGCGATTGTCGTTGGGCCGATAGTCATTGGGCCGGTTGTTAGTCTGCCAATGTGGGTTGTTATTGTTGTAACCATTTTGCGGACGCTCGTCGCGGTAGTAACCCTGACGCGGTTCCTGAGTCTGGCGCACGGTGTCGGGCCGCGACTGGATCGGCAAACTGTTGGCCGGCATTTGCGGCGGCGGTGGTGGCTGGCGCACCGGGTTGGGGTTGTAGCCCGGCCGGTTCTGGTCATGGTTTTGCCATTGACCATTGTTATTGTGCGGCTGGCCGTTGTGTTCGAACTGGCGGCTGTTGTCGCCACGAATGACTTCGTTGTTCTGCGGGCGCGGTTGATTCTGCGGCGGCTGGTTTTGCGGACGCGCCTGGTTTTGCTGCGGATTGTTCTGCGGACGCGGCTGATTTTCGCCGCCATGCCCTTGGTTATTGCCTTGATGCCCCTGCCCGTGCTGCCCGCCATTCGGGCTGCGGCTCTCTGGATCATCGGCCAGCGCTTGCACACTGACACTCACACACAACACACCAACACCGGCCAGACGCCAGATGCGCGACTTCATGCTTTTCCTCACTGAGGCCTGTAATTAAAGGCGGCCTGTAACTAAGACCGGGTCGGGAACATCCGGTTCTGCAACAGGTTATCAGTCGCGCAACTTATTTATTGAGCGCCGCAAGATGAAATCGCAGGCAAGAAAAAAGGGAGACCCGTCGGCCTCCCTTTAGAGAACTTCGTCCTGGCTCGACGCTTATGACGTCGGCTCACCTCACGCCGTCTTCTGGACAGTGTGCAGCTCGGGGGCCAGCACAACCCCGGTGGGGGTGGCGGCCGCGGCAGGCCTTATAGGGCGGGCCGCGTGGACTGTGTTACCGAGCAGTGATTCTGGTAATAAGAATAGGCCTGAGGCTGCGACAGAGGATTGCGAAGATTGCTGAAATAAACACCACTTGCGCAATTTTTAACCCTGGATAGATAATCCGCCGCAATAGTTACAACCAAGGACAGATTGATGAGCAAACTCGACCGTTACGACCTGAGCATTTTGGCGGAATTGCAGCGCGACGCCCGCATCTCCAACCAGGAGTTGGCCGAGCGCATCGGTCTGTCACCCTCGCCTTGCTCGCGCCGGGTCAAGCAACTGGAAGACGACGGCTATATCTCGCGTCAGGTCGCGTTGCTGGATCGCAAGATGCTTGGGCTGAGTTTGACTGCCTATGTGCTGATCGGCATGGATCGGCATACGCCGGAGCGTTTCGAGAATTTCGAAGCGGCGATTCGCACATTGCCGCAGGTGTTGGAGTGCAGCCTGGTGACGGGTGTGGATGCGGATTACCAGTTGAAAGTGGTGGTGCCGGATATGGATCACTATCAGAAGTTGTTGCTGGGGCACCTCACACGCATTGAAGGCGTGACCAGCGTGCGCTCGAGCTTTGTGCTGAATCAGGTGCTCAACAGCACCGAACTGCCGCTGACCCACCTGCGCAATTGATACCGCCCCCTGTAGGAGCTGACGAGTGAAACGAGGCTGCGATCTTTTTATCTTTCAAATCCAGATCAAAAGATCGCAGCCTTCGGCAGCTCCTACAGATCGCTTTTGTGGCGAGGGGATTTATCCCCGTTCCAGTGCGCAGCACTGGCAGGATTGGTGTTGCAGACCAATGACTGCGGCACACCGACGCAGGTCAATGCCCCGCCATCCGCCCTTGGCGTATACTCGCCGCGCCCTTTTAGCCGCGCCCATGCCGGAGAACCCCAATGGATCCAGCCGTATTTGAAGAGTGGATGATGACCGGCCTGGTCAGCATCCTGATCATTTTCATGGGTTTTATCGTCTGGGATCTGGCGAAGAAGTCCAAGGCCGGGCGCTTTGGTTCGTTCATTTTGTTCTTCGTGCTGGGCCTGGGCGTGGCCGCATTCATCATCAAAAGTGTGGTGATCGGCCTGATCGAATCCGGCGCTCTATAAGCGCGCCGGCACTTCCTTCCACTGGCCCTGATCGAGCCCTTCGATCGTCCAGTCACCAATCTTCACCCGCACCAGCCGCAACGTCGGCAACCCGACCGCCGCGGTCATGCGGCGCACCTGACGGTTGCGCCCTTCGCGAATCACCAACTCCAGCCACGACGTCGGTATGGACGCGCGAAAACGCACCGGCGGGTTGCGCGGCCACAGCTCAGGCTCGTCCAGCTGCCGCGCTTCAGCGGGCAAGGTCATGCCGTCGTTCAACTCAACGCCGTCACGCAGACGCTGCAACTGCTCGGCGCTCGGCACGCCTTCAACCTGCACCCAATAAGTCTTCGCCAGTTTATGTTTCGGATCAGCGATGCGCGCCTGCAACTGGCCGTCATTGGTCAGCAACAGCAATCCCTCACTGTCGCGATCCAGACGTCCGGCCGGGTAAATGCCGGGCACATCAATGTAATCCTTGAGCGTCGCCCGCCCTTCGCCATCGCTGAATTGCGTCAGCACATCGAACGGTTTGTTGAACAGGATCAGTTTCGGCTCGGCCGGAGGTGCCTTGGCAACACGGCGTGGCGAAGACGACTGAGGCTTCGCGCCAGGGCGGCGGGAAGGTGGACGCGGGGGACGAGACATAGGGAGAGCAAACATTTAGCGATCAGGGCTGACAATGCTAGTGCCCTGACCGCCAAATGACCACGACTAACCGTTAACGGAACGGCGGTTCGTCGAAGCTGCGCAGTTTGCGTGAGTGCAGCGAGTTGAGTTCGGTGCGCAGCAGATCGACCGCTTCGATGCCGATCTTCAAGTGCTGGCTGACCGCGCGCTCGTAAAACGCGTTGGCCGAACCCGGCAGTTTGATTTCACTGTGCAGCGGTTTGTCGGAAACGCAGAGCAACGTGCCGTACGGTACGCGCAAGCGGTAACCCTGCGCGGCAATCGTGCCGCTTTCCATGTCCACCGCGACGGCGCGGGACAGGTTGATCAACGGTCGTTCCTGCGCCCAACGCAATTCCCAGTTACGGTCGTCGTAGGTCAGCACGGTGCCGGTGCGCAGGCGTTTTTTCAGATCGTCGCCCTTCTCGCCGGTGACATTCGCCGCTGCCTGTTGCAGCGCCATTTGCACTTCGGCCAGCGCCGGGATCGGAATATTCGGCGGCACGACGCGGTCGAGAATGCCATCGCGACGCATATAAGCGTGGGCCAGCACGTAGTCGCCAATGGTCTGCGACTGACGCAGCCCGCCGCAGTGACCGATCATCAGCCAGCAATGCGGACGCAGCACCGCCAAGTGGTCGGTGATGTTCTTGGCGTTGGACGGGCCGACACCGATGTTCACCAGCGTCACGCCGTGGCCATCGTTGGCGATCAGGTGATAGGCCGGCATCTGGTAACGGTGCCAAACCACACCGGCGGCGATTGCCGAGGCTTCGCCGTGATCCATGCTCTTTTCGATGATCACGTTGCCCGGCAAGACCATGCGCACGAAACGCGGATCGCTGCGCAATTGCTCCAGACCATGGACGATGAACTGGTCGACGTAACGGTGATAGTTGGTCAGCAGAATCCACGGTTGCACATGTCGCCAGTCGCTACCGGTGTAATGCACCAGCCGACGCAGGGAGAAATCCACGCGCGCCGCATCGAACAGCGCCAGCGGCAGCGGATCGGTGTTTTCCCAATCGTAGAGACCGTCGGCGATGCCATCGGTGGCGGCGGACAGGTCGGTACTCGGGAACACCCGCGCCAGCACGGCAGCGGTGACGCCGGAACCGGCCAGTTCATCGCCCTGCTCGACCACGTACGGATAAGGAATGTTTTGCTGGCTGACGCCGACTTCCACGGTCACCGTGAAATCGTGCATCAACGGCACCAGTTGTTCGAGCAGGTATTTGCGAAACGCCGCCGGGTGGGTGACGGTGACACTGTAAGTGCCCGGCAATTGCACCTTGGCGTAAGCGCGGGTGGTCTGCGGCACTTCGCCCTGGCAATGGTAGGTCAGACGCAGTTCGGGATAACGAAACAGAGCACGCTGCGCAGCGTCGGGTTCGACGCGATCTTTCAGGTAACGCTTGAGCGCCGAGTTCAGCGCAGTGGTGGCCCGCTCATGCAACTCGGCCAGACGATCCACGGCTTGTTCGGCGGTTTGAACAACAATAAACGCTTCGGTCACGATCAGCTTCCTGTGTTCTGACTTGCAGAGCTTCATCTTGCCTGCATCGTGGCGTCACGGGAACAGTGGCATGTTGGCAACCGCACAATATATGGGCCACCCCAATCCCTGTAGGAGCTGCCGAAAGCTGCGATCTTTTGATCTTGTTGTTTATAAGATCAAAAGATCGCAGCCTTCGGCAGCTCCTACAGGGGATTTGTGGGGGGTCAGAGGATGTGGGGGGTTGAGCGGGCGACGAGGGACTCGATGTCGAGGCCGCGTGGCAAGGCGCCGTAGGCGCGGCCACCACCGCTCAGCCGGCTGGCAATAAAGGCATCGCTGACGGCTGAGTTCCCGGCCTCCAGCAATAGCTTGGCCTGCAAACCGAGCGCGATGTCTTCAGTCAGTTGCCGCGCCCGATACTGAATGTCACTGGTGTCCTTGAACTGCGCCTGCAACTGTTGAATATGCGCGGCCAGGCGTTTGTCGCCGTGGCCATCACCGAGCTCGCTGAACAACACATCCAGCACACCCGGCTCTTTCGACAACGCGCGCAGCACGTCGAGGCATTGCACATTCCCCGAACCTTCCCACGTCGAGTTCACCGGTGCTTCGCGGTACAGACGCGGCAGGATGCTCTCTTCGACATACCCGGCGCCGCCCATGCATTCCGCCGCTTCGTTGATCATTCCCGGCGCGCGTTTGCAGATCCAATACTTGCCCACCGCTGTCACCAGCCGCGCAAATTGCGCTTCGTGGCGATCGTCGAGATGATCCAGCGCCTTGCCCATGCGCAAGCTCAGCGCCAGCGCGGCTTCGCTTTCCAGGGCCAGATCGGCCAGCACGTTTTGCATCAATGGCTGTTCGCTGAGCAGTTTGCCGCCAACCTTGCGGTGCGCGCAGTGATGGCTGGCCTGGGTCAGCGCCTGACGCATCAACGAGCTTGAACCGACCATGCAATCGAAACGGGTCATCGCGACCATCTCGATAATGGTCGGTACGCCGCGCCCTTCTTCGCCGACCATCCACGCCAGCGCGCCACGAAACTCCACTTCGCTGGAGGCGTTGGACTGGTTGCCGAGCTTGTTTTTCAAGCGCTGAATGTAGAACTGATTGCGTGTGTCGTCCGGGCGATGGCGCGGCAGCAGGAAGCAGCTCAAACCCTTGTCGGTCTGCGCCAAAGTCAGGAATGCATCGCACATCGGCGCCGAGCAAAACCATTTGTGCCCGACCAACTCATACGCCTCGCCCGGGCCGCTGGCGCCGACCGGATACGCCTTGGTGGTGTTGGCGCGCACGTCGGTGCCGCCCTGCTTCTCGGTCATGGCCATGCCGATGGTCACGCCAGCCTTGTGCGCCATGCCGACGTTGCGCGGGTCGTATTCCGTGGCGAGGACTTTCGGCAACCATTGCTCAGCCAGATTCGGTTGCAGACGCAGGGCCGGCACGCTGGCAAAAGTCATGGTCAGCGGGCAACCGCTGCCGGCCTCAGCCTGGCTGTGCAGATAACTCATCGCGGCGCGGGCGACGTGGGCGCCGTCCTGTGGATGCGTCCACGGCATCGAGTGCAAACCATGCTCGATCGCCGTGCGCATCAGCTCGTGATAAGCCGGATGAAATTCCACCAGATCGATACGATGGCCGTAGCGATCATGGCTGACAAATATGGGTTTGTTTTGGTTAGCGAGGAACCCGGCTTCCATCAACGGCCCGCCGGCCAGCGCGCCGTAAGCATCGATCCGCGACTCGGCCCAACCGGCGCCGAACCTGCGCGACCACTCCTGCAACGGCAGGTCGATGCGGTACAGGTTGGTGCCGTCCAGCGACGGCGGCTGGTTGGTGACTTCGTGGGTTTCGGCGAACTGATGCAGGTTCATGACGGGCTCCTTGGCTCTCCAGAAAGCTCAGTTAAGCACCGGCTCCCTGTCGATCAAAGTGTCATAGGCGCCGAATTCGCGGCGCTTTTACCCTGTCAGCAGGACAACACCCGACGCTCCAGCGCCGACTGCAAATCCTCGAATTTCACTGGTTTGTTCAGGTAATCGACCGCGACGCCCGTGGCACAGACCTCTCGATCGGCACCCAATGCGAGCATGAACACCGGCAAGTTCGCACAACCCGGAAGCGCGTGAATCTGGCAGCACAATGACGCGCCTTCGTGGCTGGGCAACTGACAATCGATCAGCACCGCGTCGAAGGTTTCTCGCCGCAGGCAGTCCAGCGCCGTCGCGCCGCTGTCGGCGGTGCGCACGCGGAAACCGAGCTTGAGCAGCATGCCGCGCATCACCAGTTGGTTGACGCTGTTGTCGTCGACCAGCAACACCGTGCAGTCCTGCGGCGCGCGAATGCAATCACCGCCAGGCGCAGAATTCGGCGCAGGCTCAACCACCGGCAATTCAAACTCGACATCCAGCTGAAAACGGCTGCCGCTGCCCGGCTCGGAACGGTGCGTGAGTTTGCCGCCGAGCAGTTCCACCAATTGTCGGCAGATCGCCAGACCGACGCCGAGGCCACCGTATTCGCGAGTCATCGAACCGTCGAGCTGGAAGAAGCGCTGGTACATCGTCGCCTCGCCCAGATCGGTGAAACCGATACCGGTGTCGATCACCGCGAACGACAGCGCCAGACGATTGCCCGTCGACGGTTTGCCGGTAACCCGCAGCGCCAGCCCGCCCACGCGGGTGAACTTGATCGCGTTATCCAGCAGGCATTCGAGGCATTGCGCAAGTTTGGCGCTGTCGCCGTGCAGACGATCAGGCAGGGTTGGCAGCACGTCGACCTTGAAGTCCAGCGACTTGCTCGCCGCGTTGCCGTCGAACTGCGCGCGCAACGATTCGACCACGCCACGCAAACTGAAACTGCCCGGCGAGGCCTTGAGCTTGCCGGCCTGCAATTCGGTGAGGGTGAGGATGCCGTTGACCATACGCATCATGTCCCGCGCGGAACCGGCGGCGGTTTGCTGATATTGCTCCAGCTCCGGATCCATCTCGACGGTCTGCATCAATTCCAGCGAACCGATCACCCCGTTCATCGGTGTGCGCAGTTCGTGGGTCAGGGTCGCCAGAAATTCATCTTTGAGCTTGTTGCTGTGGGCCAGTTGCTGGTTGAGCACTTCGAGTTTCTGCCCGGCGTCGTACAGGGTCTGCGCCTGTTGCTCGCGCATCGCGTTGATGCGGTCGGCCAGCGCCAGCGACAGCAGCGCCACTTCGATGGCCGAACCGATCTGGCTGGCGTACATGGTCAGGAACACGTTGGGCAGCAGGCCCAGCACCATCAGCGTGTTGACGATGCCGCCCAAAAGAAACGCCGACCAGGCAATGATGAAATACCGCGCCACGCGCAAACCGCGCCACCAGGCCAGAATCCCGGCGGCAAAAATCACCACGGTGAAGGTCAGCGCCAGCGTCGTCGCCAGGCGCAGGGCCAGGGCGTAACTGGTCATCAAGGACAGTCCGATGACCAGCGCACCGAACGCGATCAGGCCGATCAAGACGCGATCGAGTCCACGGCTATGGGTTTTGGTTTGCAGGAAACTTCGGGCGAACTGGCTGCCGAACAGGCCGGCGCAACCGATGAAGAACGGGGTCGCGGCGTTGGCCCACCACGGATTGTTCGGCCAGAAGTACTCGACCGCCGCGCCATTGACCGACAGTTGATAGAGGCCAAACGAGGCAATGTAGAAGATGTAATAGAGGTAGCTTGTGTCGCGCACGCTGAGGTAGATGAACAGGTTGTAAACCACCATCCCCAGCAGCACGCCATAAATGATGCCCAGCACATAAAGGCGCACGGGTTGATCTTCGAGGTACGCGGTGCTCGACCACAACGTTACCGGTGCCTGGATCGAGCCTTGGCTGGCCAGTCGCAGGTATACGGTTTGTTGTTGGTCGGGCTCGAAGGCGAGATCGAACAGGTAGTTGTTCTGGCGGATTTCACGGCTGGCAAACGGCAAGGCGTCGCCGGTCTGACGGATCAGCTGATAGTCGCCATTGGCGTCGGGCAAGTACAGATCAAGATGGTCGAGCGGCGGATAAGCCAGCTCTAGCAACCAGGTGCGCTGGGCGGCGGGGTTGCTCGGGCGGTAATGCAGATCGATTTTCAGCCAGAACGCCGAGCGCGAATAACCGGCATTGAGCGTGGCTTTGTCATGGGCTTTGAAATTGCCGGCAGCGGCCTGCGCGCGGACGTCGGCAATGCTCGCCTGACCACTTGGGTCTTCGAACACTTGCAGCGACCGGCCCAAAGGCAGGTTCTGGGTGAATTCGTCGAATTCGACGGCGCTCGCCATGAGGGGCAAGCAAAACAGCAACATCAGCAAATAGCGCATTGAAGCCCCAGCGTGGCTCGTCCGGTTATGTCAGGAAGCCCCCCCATTCCTTGAGTAGACGTAAAACCGGTATTACCTGTTATTGGTTTGGATCCAGACTAGCATAGCCGCTGCTGGCCATTGAGCACCATCGAAATTTTTCCTACAAAGGCTCTAGAACGGGCGTTTCAGAGCAAAGCAGCGGACTAGAGCTGTTGGGTTGGTCAGGTAGATCAAAAGATCGCAGCCTGCGGCAGCTCCTACATTGATCTGGATTTTCCTGTAGAGCTGCCGAAGGCTGCGATCTTTTGATCTTGCTCCGCCAGCCACACCCGTAAATCAGCTTTGGTGGTAAGCTCGCGCACCATGAATATCTACAGCTCCCGCCCCGTTGTCCTCTGTCTCTCCGGCCACGACCCAAGTGGTGGCGCCGGCTTGCAGGCAGATATCGAAGCCCTGCTCGCGCAGGGTTGCCATGCGGCTCCGGCCGTCACCGCCCTGACCGTGCAAGACACCGTCAACGTCACTGACTTCCGCGTCCTCGACCGTGAGTGGGTACTGGCTCAAGCCAATGCCGTGCTCAACGATTCCGAAGTCGCCGCGGTCAAACTGGGCATGCTCGGTTCACTGGAAATGGTCGACACCGTTGTCGAACTGCTCTCGGCGCACCCGCACTTGCCGGTGGTCTGCGACCCGGTGCTGCGCGCCGGTGGCGGCGGACGCCTGGGCAAGGACGAAGTCGGCTATGCGATGCGCGAGCGTCTGCTGCCGCTGTCGATCATTGCCACGCCTAACCTTCCTGAAGCGCGCATCCTCGCCGAACTGCCCGAAGGCACCGCGGACGAGTGCGCTGAAAAACTCCTGCCGTTCGTCAAAAACCTGCTGATCACCGGCGGCCATGGCGACGAAACTGAAATCCACAACCGCGTGTACAGCCGCGACGGCCTGCGTGAAACCTTTATCTGCCAGCGTCTGCCGGGCAGCTATCACGGTTCCGGTTGCACATTGGCCAGCGCATTGGCCGGCCGACTGGCGCAAGGCGAACACCTCGCCAGCGCCGTGCGCAGTGCACTCGATTACACCTGGCGCACCCTGCGCGATGCCGAACAACTGGGCAAAGGCCAGTTCGTCCCGCGTCGCCTGCCGCTGGATTTCTGCTCGTAACGTCGTGAGGTCTGCCCGATGAAACTACGTGGCCTGTATGCCATTACCGACAGCGAGTTGCTGGCCGGCAAGTTTCTCTCTTATGTGGAGGCGGCGCTGGAAGGTGGCGTCACCCTGCTGCAATACCGCGACAAGAGCAACGACGAGGCCCGCCGCCTGCGCGAGGCCGAAGCGCTGCGTGATCTGTGCGAGCGCTACAAGACGCAACTGATCATCAACGATGACGCCGAACTGGCCGCGCGCCTCAACGTCGGCGTGCACCTCGGCCAGACCGACGGCCCGCTGTCGCCGACCCGCGCCCTGCTCGGTTCAAAAGCCATCATCGGTTCGACCTGCCACGCGCAAATCGCGCTGGCCGAACAAGCCGCCAAAGAAGGCGCGAGTTACGTCGCCTTCGGCCGCTTCTTCAATTCCAACACCAAGCCCGGCGCGCCGACCTGCAGCCTCGATCTGCTCGACGAAGCCAAACGCACGCTGCACCTGCCGATCTGCGCGATTGGCGGCATCAGCCTCGACAACGCTGCGCCGCTGGTGGCCCACGGGGTCGACCTGCTTGCCGTGGTTCACGGTTTGTTCGGTGCCGAGAGTACCGCCGAAGTGACCCGCCGCGCCCGCGCGTTCAACGAATTGTTCAAATCCTGAAGATTGAGAGCCCGATCATGTCTCGTTCCGAAACCCTGTTTGCCAACGCCCAGAAACACATTCCCGGTGGCGTGAACTCGCCAGTCCGCGCATTCAAGAGCGTGGGCGGCACGCCGCTGTTCTTCAAGCACGCTGAAGGCGCTTACGTCACTGATGAAGACGACAAGCGTTATGTCGATTACGTCGGTTCGTGGGGCCCGATGATCCTCGGCCACAGCCACCCGGACGTGCTCGACGCGGTGCGCAATCAGCTGCAACACGGCTTGTCCTACGGCGCGCCGACCGCGATGGAAACCGAGATGGCCGACCTGGTCTGCTCGCTGGTGCCATCGATGGACATGGTGCGCATGGTCAGTTCCGGCACCGAAGCGACCATGAGCGCAATCCGTCTGGCCCGTGGTTACACCGGCCGCGACAGCATTATCAAGTTCGAAGGCTGCTACCACGGCCACTCCGACAGCCTGCTGGTCAAGGCCGGTTCGGGTGCACTGACCCAAGGCGTTCCAAGCTCGGCCGGTGTGCCGGCGGCGTTCGCCAAACACACCCTGACCCTGCCGTTCAACGACATCGACGCGGTTGAAAAGATGTTGGCGGAAGTGGGCGACGAAGTGGCATGCATCATCGTTGAGCCGGTAGCCGGCAACATGAACTGCGTGCCGCCAGCGCCGGGCTTCCTCGAAGGCCTGCGTTCGCTGTGCGACAAACATGGCGTGGTGCTGATTTTCGACGAAGTGATGACCGGTTTCCGCGTTGCCCTCGGCGGTGCTCAGGCTTACTACGGCGTAAACCCTGACCTGACTACTTTCGGCAAGATCATCGGTGGCGGCATGCCGGTCGGTTGCTTCGGCGGCAAGCGCGAAATCATGGAACGCATCGCGCCGCTGGGCCCGGTGTATCAGGCCGGTACGCTGTCGGGTAACCCGCTGGCCATGGCCGCCGGTTTGACCACCCTGCGTTTGATCAGCCGTCCGGGTTTCCACGCCGAGCTGACCGACTACACCACGCGTCTGCTCGACGGTCTGCAACAGCGTGCCGATGCTGCGGGTATTCCGTTCGTGACCACTCAGGCCGGCGGCATGTTCGGTCTGTACTTCAGCGGCGCCGACGACATCGTCACTTTTGAAGACGTGATGGCTAGCGACGCGGCACTGTTCGGTCGCTTCTTCCACCTGATGCTGGAAGGTGGCGTGTACCTCGCACCGAGCGCCTTCGAAGCCGGTTTCACCTCGATCGCTCACGGCGAAGCCGAGTTGCAATTGACGCTGGACGCTGCCGAACGCGCCTTCGCTGCACTGAAGTAATTGCCGTACCGCTGACGTTGGCTATCGCCAGCGTCAGCATTCACCTACATCCGCGCTGTTTTTCCGATGCTCCTGCTAAAAATCTCCCCTAAAGTGGGCGATATATTCCCCGCGCAGCAGAAAAACGAGTAAAGACTTTGTAAGGTTGGCCCTGCTTATTTCATAATGCGCGCTTATTGGATCCCTCGATGGGTCCGCGTGCCCTTCAGAGGTAAGTCGATTCCCATGAACCGCACCGGCCGCACCCTTGCCTTGGGCTGCCTGTTGCTCCTTCAGCCCCTGCTCGCGCATGCACAAGCAGGCGGCAACTCGTTGTTGATCCCGGCGATGGGTCGTTGCACCCTCAATACTCAGCCGCAAGACGTCACGCAGGCACTGGCCGCCTGCCAGAAAGCGGCGGACGAAGGGGATGCGCAAGCGCAATACGAGTTGGGTGAGTTCTACTACGACGGCAAAAATGCGCCGCGCGACCTCAATCAAGCCCTGAGCTATTTCGAAAAAGCCTCGTTGCAAGGCCACGCTCAGGCGCAGTTCAAACTCGGCACGATGTTCTTCCACGGTGAAGGCGTGCAGGCCAACAACATTCAGGCGTATATCGTTTTGAAGATGGCTGCGGTCAACGGCGCGGAAGATGCGCTGGATACGGCCGACGAAGTGTCCGAAAAGATGTCCCGCGAAGACCTTGAGACGGCCACGCAGGTGCTTGGGCAAATTTTCCGTAAATACCTGATGGAACTGCAGAGCGCCGATGGGCGTACGCCTTTCTCACCTCTTCCCTAAATGGGTGGTGATTAACTTGTGGTGAGGGGATTTATCCCCGACCGGCTGCGCAGCAGTCGCAAATCCATTCAATGAAGTGTGTCAGGAAGAACCTGATTGCAGGTTTTGGGGCCGCTTCGCAGCCCATCGGGGATAAATCCCCTCGCCACAAATTCATTCCAATCCAGGATCTGTTGTTACTTCTCAGGCATCGGCATCGGGAACGGCATCACATTGCCGACCGCGCCGCGGGCTTCGCTGATTTTCGGGGTGCCCAGACGTTCCACTTCGTCGATGCGCACAATCGAATGCATCGGCACAAAGCTGCGTACCACGCCTTCGAACTGCGCCTTGAGCTTTTCTTCGCTCGGATCGACGACCACTTGCGTGCGCTCGCCAAAGACGAACTCTTCCACTTCCAGAAAACCCCACAGATCACTTTGATAGATCTGCTTGGCGTACATTTCGAACACCTGGCCCTGGTTGAGGAAAATCACCTTATAGATTGGAGCTTCGCGTTTGGTCATGGCGGGGGGATAACATCGGGGATAAAAATGAGGGCGCAAACTATAGCATAGCCTCCGGACGCACAGCGGTAGGAACCTGAGGGCTTGTTCCCTATAATGCCGGGTTCTTTGAATCACGTGACGACACTAATCCATGGCCAAGAAGCTTTACATCGAAACCCACGGTTGCCAGATGAACGAGTACGACAGCTCGCGCATGGTCGATCTGCTGGGTGAACATCAGGCCCTGGAAGTCACCGCGCGTGCGGAAGACGCCGACGTGATTCTGCTCAACACCTGCTCGATCCGCGAGCGCGCGCAAGATCGCGTGTACTCGCAGCTCGGCCGCTGGCGCGAACTGAAACTGGCCAACCCGGACATGGTGATCGCCGTCGGCGGTTGCGTGGCCAGCCAGGAAGGCGCGGCGATCCGCGATCGCGCGCCGTACGTTGATGTGGTCTTCGGCCCACAGACCCTGCACCGCCTGCCGGAGATGATCGACGCCGCGCGCATCACCAAGCTGCCGCAAGTCGACGTGTCGTTCCCGGAAATCGAAAAATTCGACCATTTGCCCGAGCCGCGCATCGATGGCCCGAGCGCTTACGTGTCGGTGATGGAAGGCTGCAGCAAGTACTGCACGTTCTGCGTGGTGCCGTACACCCGTGGCGAAGAAGTCAGCCGGCCGTTCGATGACGTGATCGCTGAGGTCATCCACCTCGCCGAAAACGGCGTGCGTGAAGTGACGCTGCTGGGGCAGAACGTTAACGGTTATCGCGGCACGACCCATGATGGTCGTCTGGCTGATCTGGCTGAACTGATCCGCGTCGTCGCCGCGATTGATGGCATCGACCGCATTCGCTACACCACTTCGCACCCGCTGGAATTCTCCGACAGCCTGATCCAGGCCCACGCCGACGTGCCGGAATTGGTGAAGCATCTGCACTTGCCGGTGCAATCGGGCTCCGACCGGATTCTCGCGGCGATGAAGCGCAACCACACCGCGCTGGAGTACAAATCCAAGCTGCGCAAATTGCGTGCGGCGGTGCCGGGGATCTGCATCAGCTCGGACTTCATCGTTGGTTTCCCCGGCGAGACCGAGAAAGATTTCGAACAGACCATGAAGCTGATTGCCGACGTCGGTTTCGACTTTTCCTACTCGTTCGTTTACAGCCAGCGCCCGGGCACCCCGGCTGCCGATCTGGCCGACGAGACGCCGGAAGAGTTGAAAAAGGAGCGCTTGAACGCGCTGCAACATCGCCTGAACCAGCAAGGTTTCGAGATCAGCCGACAAATGGTCGGCTCGACGCAACGGATTCTGGTGACCGATTATTCGAAGAAAGACCCGGGCGAGCTGCAAGGGCGCACCGAGAATAATCGTATCGTCAACTTCCGCTGCGACAATCCAACCCTGATCGGCCAGTTTGCTGATGTGCACATCGACGCGGCCCAACCGCACTCGCTGCGCGGCTCGTTGATTCAGTAACACCATCGCATTGTGGATGGGACTTCTGTGGTGAGGGGATTTATCCCCGATGGTTGGCGCAGCCGACCCAAAACCTGCAATCCGGGTGAATCTGATACACCTCGGATAATGGTTTCAGGGCCGCTTCGCGCCCCATCGGGGATAAATCCCCTCACCACAAAAGGCCCCGCCAGCCGCCGAGAATGGGTTCGAAAGCAGCATCCATATTTAAGAGCTTTCGCACCCAAGCCTCTGGCGTTATCCTTGATTTCATCTTAATTGCCCCAGGGCGGCTAAATACGACCTTGAACGCACCCATAGAACCACATCGTTTTATCCTCGAGCCCTTTGAGGCTCGCCGCTTCGCCAATCTGTGCGGGCAATTCGACGAGCATTTGCGCTTGATCGAACAGCGCCTGACGATCGAGATCCGCAACCGCGGAAACCAGTTCGAGCTGATCGGCGACCCCAAACACACCACGTCTGCGGAAAATCTGATTCGTCGCCTGTACCGGGAAACCAAAGGTTCAGAGCTGTCGCCAGATACGGTTCACCTGTTCCTGCAGGAATCGGCCGTGGTCGAGTTGGACAATCACACCCCCGCCGAAGCCTCCGTTGCCCTGCGCACCAAGAAAGGCATGATTCGCCCGCGCGGCTTGAATCAGCTGCGCTACGTGAAGGAAATCCTCGGTAACGACATCAACTTCGGCATTGGCCCGGCCGGTACCGGCAAGACCTATCTGGCCGTGGCTTGCGCTGTCGATGCACTGGAACGTGAGCAGATCCGCCGCATCCTGCTGGTGCGTCCGGCGGTTGAAGCGGGTGAAAAACTCGGCTTCCTGCCCGGCGACCTCTCGCAGAAGATCGACCCGTATTTGCGCCCGCTCTACGACGCGCTCTACGAGATGCTCGGCTTCGAATACGTCGCCAAGCTGATCGAACGTCAGGTGATTGAAGTTGCGCCGCTGGCGTACATGCGCGGTCGTACGCTGAACAACAGTTTCATCATTCTCGACGAGAGCCAGAACACCACCGTTGAACAGATGAAAATGTTCCTCACGCGGATCGGCTTTGGTTCTACAGCGGTCATCACCGGTGACATCACCCAGGTCGACCTGCCGAAAGGCACCAAATCGGGTCTGCACCATGTGATCGAAGTGCTCAAAGACGTGCCAGGCATCAGCTTCACGCACTTCCAGCCGAAAGACGTCGTGCGCCATCCTTTGGTACAGCGGATTGTCGAAGCCTACGAGCGCTTCGAAAACCGTGACGAAGCACCCAAGGACACCTCGCGAAATGCTTGAGCTAGACCTGCAAATCGCGACTGAAGCGAACGCGCCGAGTGAAGCCGACTTCCGTCTGTGGTGCGAACTGGCCCTGCGCCAGCGCACCGCTGACTCGGAAATGACCATTCGTCTGGTCGACGAGGAAGAAGGCCGCGAGCTCAACCACACCTGGCGCCAAAAGGATTACGCGACCAACGTCCTGTCGTTCCCTGCTGACGTGCCCGACGAGTTTCTCGACATACCGTTGCTCGGCGATCTGGTGATCTGCGTGGCCGTGGTTGAGCGCGAAGCCGCCGAGCAAGGCAAGGAACTAAAGGCCCACTGGGCGCATCTGGTCATTCACGGCTGCTTGCATCTGCTTGGTTACGACCATATAGATGACGACGAAGCCGAAGAAATGGAAGCACTGGAACGCGAGTTGCTTGCCGAATTGGGCTATCCCGATCCGTACGCGGACGACGAAACCGAAACATCCCCTATCGTTACAACAAAGGATTCAGAGTAATCGCTATGAGCGAAGATCGATCGAGCAACGGGCAGAAGTCATGGCTGGGTAAACTCACCCAGGCTTTTGCCCACGAGCCGAAGAACCGTCAGGAGCTCCTCGAGCTGCTGCGTGATGCACATCAGAACAAACTGCTGGACAGCGAAGCGCTGGCCATCGTCGAAGGCGCCATTCAGGTGGCTGACCTGCAAGTACGCGACATCATGGTGCCGCGCTCGCAGATGATCAGCATCAAGGCGACCCAGACACCCCGTGAATTCCTCCCGGCCGTGGTCGACTCGGCCCACTCGCGCTACCCGGTCATCGGCGAAAGCCATGACGACGTGATGGGCGTGCTGCTGGCCAAGGATCTGCTGCCGCTGATCCTCAAGGAAAACGGCGACAGCTTCAACATCAAGGATCTGCTGCGCCCGGCCACGTTCGTGCCGGAGTCCAAGCGTCTGAATGTGTTGCTGCGTGAATTCCGCGCCAACCACAACCACATGGCCATCGTCATCGACGAATACGGCGGTGTGGCGGGCCTGGTGACCATCGAAGACGTGCTGGAACAGATCGTCGGCGACATCGAAGACGAGCACGACGTCGAAGAAGACAGCTACATCAAGCCGCTGCCAAGTGGTGATTTCCTGATCAAGGCCCTGACGCCGATCGAGAACTTCAACGAGTTCTTCGACAGCGAATTCTCCGACGACGAGTTCGACACTGTCGGCGGTCTGGTGATGAGCGCGTTCGGGCACTTGCCAAAACGCAACGAAATCACTGAAATCGGCGCCTATCGTTTCCGCATCCTGAACGCCGACAGCCGTCGGATTCATTTGCTGCGACTCACGCCAATCGCCCGGTAATACCTCTAAGGATTGAAATGCGCTGGACAACCCGCCCCGGCTGGCCCGGTAACCTGCTGGCCGTGGCGGCCGGTGCAATCACCACCTTCGCTCTGGCGCCTTTCAACATCTGGCCGCTGGCCCTGCTCGCAGTCGGCTTGTTCTACGCCGGTCTGCGCGAGCTAAGCCCACGTCAGGCGCTGGGCCGTGGCTGGTGCTTCGGTTTCGGCCTGTTCGGCGCCGGCACCAGTTGGATCTATTACAGCATCCACCATTTCGGCGGCGCTTCGGTGCTGCTGGCCGGGTTCCTGATGCTGCTGTTTACCGCCGCGATTGCCTGGTTCTTCGCCCTGCCCGCCTGGATTTGGGCACGCTGGTTGCGTCGCAACGAAGCACCGCTGGCCGACGCCCTCGCGTTTGCTGCGCTGTGGGTTGGTCAGGAAATGTTTCGTGGCTGGTTCCTGACTGGTTTCCCGTGGTTGTACTCGGGTTACAGCCAGCTCGACGGCCCGCTAGCGGGGCTCGCGCCGGTCGGTGGCATGTGGCTGGTGGGGTTCGTGCTGGCACTGACCGCTGCGCTGATCTACAACGCGCCGCGTTTGCTGCAAAGCCGCCGCAAAGCTTTTGTTGTCGCCGGTCTGGTGCTGTTGGTCGGGCCTTGGGTGGCGGGTTTCGCGCTTAAGGGTCACGCCTGGACGAGTCCGTCGGGCGCGCCTTTGAGCGTTGCTGCGATTCAGGGCAACGTCGCGCAAAGCATGAAATGGGATCCGGCCGAGCTCAACGCACAGTTGGCGTTGTACCGTGATCTGAGTTTCCGCTCGAAACCGGTGGATCTGCTGATCTGGCCGGAAACCGCCGTGCCGGTGCTCAAGGAATCTGCCGAAGGCTACCTGAGCATGATAGGCAACTTCGCCGCCGAGCGTAAATCCGCATTGATTACCGGCGTGCCGATCCGCGAGATGGTTCGTCACGAAAAACGCTTCTTCAACGGCATCACCGTGGTCGGCGAAGGTGATGGCACTTACCTGAAGCAGAAACTGGTGCCGTTCGGCGAGTACGTGCCATTGCAGGATGTCCTGCGTGGGTTGATCGCGTTCTTTGATTTGCCGATGTCTGACTTCGCCCGTGGCCCGGCCGACCAGGCGTTGCTGCAAGCCAAGGGGTATCAGATTGCGCCGTTTATCTGCTACGAAGTGGTGTACCCGGACTTCGCTGCCGGCCTGTCGGCGCGCAGTGATTTGCTGCTGACGATCAGCAACGACACTTGGTTCGGCACCTCAATCGGCCCGCTGCAACATTTGCAGATGGCGCAGATGCGCGCACTGGAAGCGGGTCGCTGGATGATCCGCGCGACCAACAATGGCGTGACCGGTTTGATCAACCCGTTCGGGCAGATCACCGAGCAGATTCCGCAGTTTGAACAGGGTGTGCTGTACGGCGAAGTGGTGCCGATGCACAACCTGACGCCGTATCTGCAATACCGCTCGTGGCCGCTGATGATTTTGTGTTTGCTGCTGTTTGGCTGGGCACTGATGGCTAGCCGGATCTCAAAAACCCTTTAAAGCAAAAGATCGCAGCCTTCGGCAGCTCCTACAGGGGATTTGTATTCAACCCTTGTAGGAGCTGCCGAAGGCTGCGATCTTTTGATCTTCAGCGGTAAAACAGCGAATACCCCACCTGCCCCACCGCTTCATTCAGCAACTGCCCGCTCTGCCAGATCGATTTGAATTCCGGCAACCAGCCACCAAACGGCCTCGCGTTATCAGTGCCCAAAAAGCCCACCGGCGCCGGCACCACTTCAAATCCTGCCTGTTCAAAACTCCATACCGAGCGCGGCATGTGCCACGCCTGCGTCACCACGACCACGCGCTTGATCCCTTGCGGCAATAGAATGTCAGCACTTAGTTTTGCGTTCTCCCACGTCGTACGGCTTTCCCCTTCCTGCCAACGTACGGTGACGCCAAAGTCATCACGCAGCGAATCGGCCATCAACTTCGCCTCGGTCGGCGGCGTGCCGTAATGCAGGCCGCCCGAAGTCAAAATCGGCAAGCCCGAGGCCTTGGCCAGGCGCGCCGCATAACGCTGACGTTCAAGCCCGACGCCGGTTGGCTGGTCTTCACCCCAGGCCAGATCGCCACGCTCACGTCCGGAGCCCAACACCACAATCGCGTCAGCCCGTTGCGCCAGCGTCGCCCATTCCTCACGCGCCAGCGGCGGCTCACGCTCCAGCGCCTTCGCGCCCCATTGCACAACCACCGGCAGGCTCATCAGCCAGAACCCGCCAAAACCAATGGCAAAACACAATCCGGCCAATCGCGGTCGCGAGCGGCGCAGCCACCACGCAGCCAGCAACAGCAGCAAAAGAATGCCGGGCGGCAATAGAAGTTGTTTGATGAAATAGCGAAAGGGCATCGGGCATCTCCAAAGATGCCCGAAGCCTAAGAGTGTTAATAACGCGTTACAACCAGTAGGTGGGATCCCGTTGAAAAAGATCCGTTTCTTGACCTGCCATGCGCTTACTTGGCCTGCATAGCCCGTACTTTGACGGTGTCTCTGCCGGGCGCCTTGTCCTTGAGCCAGATGACCTTGGCCGAATGTGCTGCATCGAGCTGCTTCACTGCTTGTGACAGGCAGCCGTGCGTTTCACGCTCACTGCGATCCAGATAGGCCTTGACCAGTTTGAACTCAGCGGGGCTCAAGCCACGCAATTCCAGTTCCAGGGGGCGCTCGTCGCGCAGCCGGTCAGCGGTTTTTACTGCGTCCAGGGCCATACCCAGACGGTCGATCAACCTCTCGTACAACTCGGGTTTATTCACGTTTTTTTGCCGTTGCTCCACCATCCCTCACCTCATTGAAGATAAGACTCACTCCCCAGTTAGAGCTTAGCTTCGCTGCACAAACCGGCTGTACGCCGCGACCAACGGCCCCGACGCAAGTATTGCGGGACATGTAGCTGTAATCAGGGTTTCCCTAGGCCAAGCGCGGTCATGTATGCTACGGCGCTTCCTGTAATTCCACTTCCAGCTCGTCCGGGCCAACCCCGGAACCTGCGTTGAAGAGGATTAGGCCACCCCTATCCAGTACAAAAGTAGCCATGCACGAACAATATCAGCCCCGTGAAATTGAAGCCGCCGCCCAGTCGTTCTGGGATGAGCAAAAGTCCTTTGAAGTCAGTGAACAGCCAGGCAAGGAGACGTTCTACTGCCTGTCGATGTTCCCTTACCCCAGCGGCAAGCTACACATGGGGCACGTGCGCAACTACACCATCGGCGACGTGATCTCCCGCTACCAGCGCATGCTCGGCAAGAACGTTCTGCAACCGATGGGTTGGGACGCTTTCGGCATGCCGGCAGAAAACGCCGCAATGAAGAACAACGTAGCCCCGGCCAAGTGGACCTACGAAAACATCGCCTACATGAAAACCCAGCTGCGCAGCCTGGGTCTGGCGGTCGACTGGTCGCGCGAAGTCACCACCTGCAAGCCGGATTACTACCGTTGGGAACAATGGCTGTTCACTCGCCTGTTCGAAAAAGGTGTGATCTACCGTAAAAACGGCACCGTGAACTGGGATCCGATCGACCAGACCGTTCTCGCTAACGAACAGGTGATCGACGGTCGCGGCTGGCGTTCCGGTGCGCTGATCGAAAAGCGCGAAATCCCGATGTACTACTTCAAGATCACCGCCTACGCGGATGAGCTGCTGGAGAGCCTCGACGAACTGACTGGCTGGCCTGAACAGGTCAAGACCATGCAGCGCAACTGGATCGGCAAATCCCGCGGCATGGAAGTGCAGTTCCCGTACAACGTCGATTCGATCGGCGAAGCCGGCACCCTCAAAGTCTTCACTACCCGTCCGGACACCCTGATGGGCGCGACCTATGTCGCCGTGGCCGCAGAGCACCCGCTGGCCACCCTGGCCGCGAAAAACAACCCTGAGCTGCAAGCGTTCATCGCTGAATGCAAGGGCGGCAGCGTCGCTGAAGCCGACGTCGCCACGCAGGAAAAGAAAGGCCTGCCGACCGGCCTGTTCGTCGAGCACCCGCTGACTGGCGAGAAACTGCCGGTGTGGGTCGCCAACTATGTGCTGATGCACTACGGCGACGGCGCTGTGATGGCGGTACCGGCGCACGACGAGCGCGATTTCGAATTCGCCCACAAGTACAACCTGCCGGTTAAATCGGTCGTGCGTACCAGCTCTGGCGACAGCAACCCTGCGCCGTGGCAAGACGCCTATGGCGAGCACGGCACGCTGATCAATTCCGCTGAGTTCGACGGTCTCGACTTCGCTGGCGCGTTCGACGCCATGGAAGTCGCCCTGATCAAGAAAGAACTGGGCGCCTCGCGCACTCAGTTCCGCCTGCGCGACTGGGGCATCAGCCGTCAGCGCTACTGGGGCTGCCCGATCCCGATCATCCACTGCGATGCGTGCGGTGACGTGCCGGTGCCGGAAGATCAACTGCCTGTCGTTCTGCCGGAAGACGTGGTGCCGGACGGCGCTGGTTCGCCGCTGGCGCGCATGCCAGAGTTTTACGAATGCAGCTGCCCGAAATGCGGCCAGCCTGCCAAGCGTGAAACCGACACCATGGACACCTTCGTCGAGTCGTCGTGGTACTACGCCCGTTACGCCTCGCCGCACTTTGAAGGCGGTCTGGTGGAGAAATCCGCAGCTGATCACTGGCTGCCGGTCGATCAGTACATCGGCGGTATCGAACACGCGATTCTGCACCTGCTGTACGCGCGCTTCTTCCACAAGCTGATGCGCGACGAAGGTCTGGTGAGTTCCAATGAGCCGTTCAAGAACCTGCTGACCCAAGGCATGGTGATCGCCGAAACCTACTATCGTCGCGAAGCCAACGGTGCTTACACCTGGTTCAACCCGGCGGATGTAGAACTCGAACGTGACAGCAAAGCCAAGGTCATCAGCGCCAAGCTGAAATCCGACGGTCTGCCGGTGGAAATCGGTGGCACCGAGAAAATGGCCAAGTCGAAAAACAACGGCGTCGACCCTCAGTCGATGATCGATCAGTTCGGCGCCGACACCTGCCGCCTGTTCATGATGTTCGCCTCGCCGCCTGACATGAGCGCCGAATGGTCGGACTCCGGCGTTGAAGGTTCGCACCGTTTCCTCAAGCGCGTCTGGCGTCTGGCGCAAGCCCACGTTGGTCAGGGCCTGCCGGGCAAGCTCGACATCGCCAGCCTGAATGACGAGCAGAAAGCCGTTCGCCGTTCGATCCATGTGGCCATCAAACAAGCCAGCCACGACGTCGGCCAGAACCACAAATTCAACACCGCCATCGCTCAGGTGATGACGCTGATGAACGTGCTGGAAAAAGCCGCCCAAGGCACCGAACAGGATCGCGCTCTGGTTCACGAAGGTCTGGAAGCCGTAACGCTGTTGCTGGCGCCAATCACCCCGCACATCAGCCACGAAGTGTGGAATCAACTGGGTCACGCCGATGCAGTGATCGACGCCGGTTGGCCAGCCGTGGACGAAAGCGCGCTGGTGCAGGACAGCCTGACCCTGGTGATCCAGGTCAACGGCAAGCTGCGCGGCCAGATCGAAATGCCGGCCAGCGCCACCCGTGAAGAAGTTGAAGCGGCAGCCCGTGGCAACGAAAACGTTTTGCGTTTCGTCGACGGTCTGACTATTCGTAAAGTGATCGTTGTGCCGGGGAAACTGGTCAACATCGTCGCCAGCTAATTGGATCGGGCGTCAGGTTCGCCTGACGCCAAGTAAAACCTTTCGGGCCGCACGGTCGGCCCACCTGGTTTCAAGGGGAGCAACACAATGATCAAACGCAATCTGCTGGTGATGGGCCTCGCCGTTCTGTTGAGCGCCTGCGGTTTCCAGCTGCGCGGCACCGGCACCAACGAACTGGCGATCAAGGAACTCGATCTGAGCGCCCGTAACGCTTACGGCGAGACCGTGACGCAACTGCGCCAGGTACTGGAATCCAGCGGCGTGAAAGTAGTTTCCGGCGCGCCGTACAAGCTGTTCCTGTCCAACGAGCAGGAAAACCAGCGCATCCTCAGCTACTCGGGTAACGGCACCACCGGCGAGTATCAGGTGAGCACCGTGCTCAGCTACGACATTCTCGGCGCCAACAATCTGAACCTGCTGAGCGACAAGCTTGAAGTGCAGAAGGTGTTCATTCACGACGGCAACAACCTCGTCGGTTCCGATCAGGAAGCCAACGACGCCCGTCGCGAAACCCGTCGCGAACTGGTACAGCGCATGATGCTGCGCCTGCAACAGCTGACTCCGGCGCAACTGGATCAACTGCAGGCGACCGCCGATGCCCGCGCCAAGGCAGAAGCCCAGGCCCTGGAAGCGGCGCAGAAAGCTGAAGCGGAAACCCCGCGTCAGTCGCCGCTCGAAGTACCGCAGCAGTAAGATGTTCGGGGCGCTCAGGCGCCCCGTTCGACCTTTCTTATGAAGCTCGCCCCCGCCCAACTCGGTAAACACCTGCAAGGCGCCCTCGCGCCGGTCTACATCATCAGTGGCGATGACCCGCTGCTGTGTCAGGAAGCTGCCGACGCCATCCGCCGTGCTGCCCGCGAGCAAGGTTTCGACGAACGCCAGGTCTTTGCCGCCGACGCCAATTTCGATTGGGGTACGCTGTTGCAGGCCGGTGCCAGCATGTCGTTGTTCGCGGAAAAACGCCTGCTGGAACTGCGTCTGCCGTCGGGCAAACCCGGTGACAAAGGCGCTGCCGCTTTCATCGAATATTGCTCGCGCCCCGCTGAAGACACGGTGCTGCTGATCAGCTTGCCCAAGCTCGATGGCAGCGCGCAGAAAACCAAGTGGGGCAAGGCGCTGGTCGAAGGCCAGCAGACCCAGTTCATTCAGATCTGGCCGGTGGATGCCAGTCAGTTGCCGAGCTGGATTCGTCAGCGTCTGTCGCAGGCCGGTTTGTCGGCCAGTCAGGATGCGGTCGAATTGATTGCCGCGCGTGTCGAGGGCAACTTGCTCGCCGCCGCGCAGGAAATCGAAAAGCTCAAGCTGATGGCGGAAGGCGGACAGATCACCGTTGAAACCGTGCAGGCCGCTGTGGCCGACAGTGCGCGGTTTGACGTGTTCGGCCTGACCGACGCTGTGCTCAACGGCGAACCGGCACATGCGCTGCGCATGCTCGAAGGCTTGCGCGGTGAAGGTGTCGAGCCGCCGGTGATTCTCTGGGCACTGGCGCGGGAATTGCGCCTGCTGGCCAATATCTCGCTGCAGTACAGTCAGGGCACGCCGCTGGACAAATGTTTCAGTCAGGCGAAACCGCCGGTCTGGGACAAGCGCAAACCGCTGATGAGCAAAGCCCTGCAACGCTACACGGCGCAACGCTGGGCGCAGTTGCTGCTGGAAGCTCAGCGCATTGATGCGCAGATCAAGGGCCAGGCGGCGGGTTCGCCGTGGATGAGCTTGAGCCGGTTGGCATTGTTGATGGCTGGACAGCGTCTGACACTGCCTGCTGAATAAGAGCAAAAGATCGCAGCCTTCTGCAGCTCCTACACCGATCCTTGTAGGAGCTGCGGCACGCTGCGATCTTTTGCTCTTGTTTCCTACAATGCGCGCCCACATTTGCCCTATAGACAGACGCCCAACATCGGCAGATTATTTCCCCCGCAAAACCCACCCCAATGAGAGAACCCTCATGAGCAAAAAGCCAGCAAAGCATGGCCCCAACAAGGCCAAATCCATCGTCGCCCAGCCCCTGTTCCGCAGTCGCCAGGAACGACCAACCAAGGGTAAAGGCAGCTACCGCCGCGAAGCCTTCCAGTCTGACAGCTGGGAGGCTTCTTACTTTCTGGCTGCTTAAAGCGCAGTACCCCCTGCTCATGTTAAGGTCTGCACTTGACTCGTTTCCCCTGGAACTGTGCATGCCCCTAAGTCTTTCCCATCGTTGGCCTGTTCGCCAATTGATCGCTGCCTCCAGCTTCATCCTGCTTGTCGCCTGCGCGGAAAAACCCACCGCCGCCGATGCGCAACCTCTTCAAGCTGCCACTGTCGCCACGGCCCCAGCGATTATCCCGCCGGTAGTGCCGTCCGCCGACCCTCTCGATCTTCAGCCGACCCAGACCTTTGCCGAATGGCAAGCAGGCTTCCGTAAGGATGCCTTGGCCGCCGGCATTAGCCCTGAGCTGTTCGATCGCGCATTTGCCAACGTCAGCTTCGACGCGAGCATCATCCGCGCTGACCGCAGCCAGCCTGAGTTCTCCCGCCCGGTGTGGGAATACCTCGATGGCGCGCTGTCGCCGTTGCGCGTACGCAGAGGTCAGGCGCTGATCAATCAGTACGCCGACATTCTGCAAAGCATCGAACAGCGTTACGGCGTCGACCGTCAGGCGCTGGTGTCGGTGTGGGGCATGGAAAGTAACTTCGGCCAGTTCCAGGGCACAAAGTCAGTGATCAATTCGCTGGCCACCCTCGCCTACGAAGGTCGCCGTCCTGGCTTTGCCCATGCGCAATTGATTGCCGCGCTGCAGATCCTGCAACAGGGCGATATCACGCCGGAGAAGATGCTTGGCTCCTGGGCTGGCGCGATGGGTCAGACCCAGTTCATTCCGACTACCTACAACACGCACGCCGTGGATTTTGACGGTGATGGTCGCCGCGACATCTGGGGCAGCCCGGCCGATGCGCTGGCCTCGACCGCGCACTACCTGCAAAGCTCCGGCTGGCAGCGGGGTCAGCCGTGGGGTTTCGAGGTGCAACTGCCGAACGGTTTCAACTACACACTGGCTGACGGTGCGATGCGTAAAACCGTCGCTGAATGGCGCCAACTGGGTGTGATTCTGCCGAATGGCGGTCAGGCTCCGGCGGGCTCCGAGCAATTGTCCGCCGCACTGCTGCTGCCGGCCGGTTATCGTGGCCCGGCGTTCCTGGTGCTGGATAACTTCCGCGCGATCCTCAAATACAACAACTCTTCGTCGTATGCGTTGGCGGTCGGTTTGTTGTCTGAGCGCTTCAGTGGCGGTGGTTTGATCAACGGCACCTGGCCGAAAGACGACATGCCGCTCAGCCGCAGCGAGCGCATTGAACTGCAG
The DNA here is from genome assembly GCF_001269815.1 of Pseudomonas sp. P1.31. NCBI lineage: Bacteria > Pseudomonadati > Pseudomonadota > Gammaproteobacteria > Pseudomonadales > Pseudomonadaceae > Pseudomonas > Pseudomonas sp. P1.31. The sequence continues at coordinate 199,334 of NZ_LHVN01000036.1, forward strand.
AACCTGTTGAGCGCGCGCAACTTTGATGCGGGCACGGCGGACGGGATTATCGGCGCTAACACGCGTAAGGCGATCCGCAGTGCGCAGCAGTCGTTTGGCTGGCCGGCGGATGGGTATCCGACGCATAAGCTGCTTGAGAGCTTGCGTACACAGTAAAGCAAGATCAAAAGATCGCAGCCTTCGGCAGCTCCTACATTGGAATGCGTTCCCCGTAGGAGCTGCCGAAGGCTGCGATCTTTTGCTTTATCGGGTCACCACATCCTGCTCCAGCATCAATTCCTTCTTCCCGGCATCCAGCCGCACCAGCGCGCCCATCGGCAACGTCAGGTTCGGATCACAATGCCCGCTGCGCCACCCCGACAACACCGGGATCCGTAAAGGCTCGAACGTCTGCTTGAGCAAACGGTTCAACGCCTCGACATCCACCCCCGCCACATCCCCCACCAACACCCCACGCAACCTCGCCAGCTTCCCGGCAAGGCGCATCTGCGTCAGCAAGCGATCGATGCGATACAGCGGCTCGTTGATGTCTTCGATCAGCAGAATCACCCCTTCGACATCAATTTCGTAAGGCGTGCCCAATGTCGAAGCGATCATCGCCAGATTGCCACCGAGCAAACGCCCATGGGCAATGCCGGGCTCAACCGTGGTCAAGGGGTAAGCCACCGGGTGGCTGAGCACACTCCCCGCTTTCAACTGACCGCGCAGCATGGCGAAGAATGACGTCACGGTCGGTGGTTCTTTGTCACCAAGCAGGTCAGCGTTGAGCAGCGGCCCGTGAAAGGTCACAAACCCGGCGTAACGACTGATCGCGAGGTGCAGCGCGGTGATGTCGCTGTAACCGACAAAGGGTTTAGCGTTTCGGCTGAGCAGGTCGTAGTCGATCCGATCCAGCAGGCGCGGCGTGCCGTAGCCGCCGCGCAGGCAAATGATTGCATCGACCTCGGCATCGGCGAACGCTGCGTGCAAATCGTTAAGCCGCACCTCATCGCTGCCAGCCAGATAGCCATCCTTTTCATAGACGCCGGGAAACACCTTCAACGCATAACCGCGAGCGCGCATCCACTGCACAGCCTTGTCGCTGTCCAGCGCACCCGGCCCGGCAGGCGCGATAACGCCGATCACGCCCTCTGACGGCAGCGCCGGCACGGGTTTATGCGGAAAAAGGCTGTGGGTCGGTCGAACGGTCATCCATGGGGCTCCCAGTGTGAAGTCATGCGCACACAGTAGTCAGGAAAGCAGGCAAAAAAAAGCCCGCCGGACTTAAAGCCACGGCGGGCATTTTATTCAGCGCTGAATCAGGAACCCATCAACTCAGCCTTGACCAGCTTCGCTTGCTCGTCAGCGTGATACGAAGAACGCACCAGCGGGCCCGACGCAACGTTTTTGAAGCCCATCTTGTAACCTTCTTCGGCGAACCAGGCGAAGGTGTCCGGGTGCACGAAACGCTGCACCGGCAAGTGGCTGCGCGACGGTTGCAGGTACTGGCCGAGGGTCAGCATGTCGATGTCGTGTTCGCGCATGCGCTTCATGACTTCGATGACTTCTTCGTCGGTCTCGCCCAGACCCAGCATCAGGCCGGATTTGGTCGGGATGTGCGGCATCATCTGCTTGAAGCGTTGCAGCAGGGTCAGCGACCACTGGTAATCCGAACCCGGACGCGCAGCCTTGTACAGGCGCGGCACGGTTTCCAGGTTGTGGTTGAACACATCTGGCGGCTCGGCGGCGGTGATTTCCAGCGCGACGTCCATGCGGCCACGATAATCCGGAACCAGAGTCTCGAGTTGCACGTTCGGCGACAGCTTGCGGATTTCGCGGATGCAGTCGGCAAAGTGCTGGGCACCGCCGTCACGCAGGTCGTCGCGGTCAACCGAGGTGATCACCACGTACTTGAGCTTGAGGTCGGCGATGGCGATGGCCAGGCTTTCCGGCTCGTTGACGTCCAGTGGCTTCGGACGACCGTGGCCGACGTCGCAGAACGGGCAGCGACGGGTGCAGATGTCGCCCATGATCATGAAAGTCGCGGTGCCGCCGGAGAAACACTCGCCGAGGTTCGGGCAGGACGCTTCTTCGCAAACGCTGTGCAGCTTGTGTTTGCGCAGCAGGCTCTTGATCCGGTCGACTTCCGGCGAAACCGGGATGCGCACACGAATCCAGTCAGGTTTCTTCGGCAGTTCGGTGGTCGGAATGATCTTTACCGGGATGCGTGCAACCTTCTCGGCGCCGCGCAGCTTGACGCCCGCTTCTACCTTGGGACGCGGGGCCGGGCGCTCGGTCACGTCGAGCGTCGGGATCATGGTTTGCACTGCATCAGTAGTCATATCAGTCGATTCCGCCCGTCAGGGTCGTCTGCTCAGCATAGTCGAGGTGTTTGACGAGCTGCGCGCGCAGCCGGGCACTTACCTCGGCAAATTCAATCGATCCTGCGTGGTCGCTCAGCTGGGTCATCGCCAGCCCGGCATAGCCGCAGGGATTAATCCGTCGAAACGGTTCCAGGTTCATATCCACGTTCAGGGCCAGGCCATGAAAGGAACAACCGTGGCGAATCCGCAAACCCAGAGAAGCGATTTTCGCTCCGTCGACGTAGACGCCGGGAGCATCTGGCTTGGCCGCTGCGGTTACCCCGTAGCTGGCCAGCAGTTCGATCAGGCAAAGCTCCATGCGGCTGACCAGATCACGCACGCCGAAACCCAGCTTGCGTACATCCAGCAACAGGTAAGCGACCAATTGGCCGGGGCCATGATAAGTCACTTGCCCGCCGCGATCGACCTGCACCACCGGGATATCACCCGGCAGCAACAAGTGTTCGGCCTTGCCAGCCTGGCCCTGAGTGAACACCGGCGGGTGTTCGACGAGCCAGATTTCGTCGGCGGCATCACTGCCGCGTTCGTTGGTAAAGCGTTGCATGGCATGCCAGACCGGCTCGTACGCCATCTGGCCGAGCTCACGAAAGCCCAGCGTGCCGGACATCACAGCACCATGTGCACGAAACCGGTTGCCCGCAGTTCGCTGTTGATGTTGTACAGCTGATCCTGATCGGTCGCCACGATGTGCAACTGGATGGTGGTGTATTTGCCGTTGGTGCTTTGACGCTCGTCGATGCGCTCATCATTGATGGTCGCGTGTTTTTTGACGATGTCGATGATCTTGTCTTTGTTGCCCACACCGGTATCGCTGATCACCTTAACGGGATAATCCGTTACAGGGAATTCGATCTTTGGCGCCTTTACTTCGGTATCGGTCATGGCGTAACGGCCTCTAGAGCGCAAGCCGTGTTAACGCGCATGGCCCCGCACCGGATCGGGGCGGGGCCATGCAGGTCAACACAAATCAGTTGAACAAGCCGAAGAAGAATAGACGGATGCTATCCCACATGCGGCGGAAGATACCACCCTCCTCGACGCCATCCAGAGCGATCAGGTCAGCGCTGTGCACGACCTTGTCTTCCAGTTTGACTTCGACTTTACCGATCACGTCGCCCTTGGCGATTGGCGCGATCAGTTGCGGGTTCATGGTCATGCTCGCAGCGAGCTTCTTCAGCTGGCCTTTTGGCAGGGTCATGGTCAGGTCTTCAGCCAGGCCGGCCTTGACTTGATTGGTGGTGCCTTTCCACACCGGGGCTTGAGCCAGTTCGGTGCCCTTCTGATAGAAGGTCTGGGTTTCGAAGAAGCGGAAGCCGTAGGTCAGCAGCTTCTGGGTTTCAGCGGCGCGAGCCACTTCGCTGTTGGTGCCGAACACCACGGCGATCAGGCGTTGGCCGTCACGTACAGCCGAGGACACCATGCAGTAGCCGGCTTCGTCGGTGTGACCGGTTTTCAGACCGTCAACGGTCTTGTCGCGCCACAGCAGCAGGTTGCGGTTAGGCTGCTTGATGCCGTTCCAGAAGAACTCTTTCTGCGAGTAGATCGCGTAGTGAGCCGGGTCTTCGTGGATGATCGCGCGGGCCAGAATCGCCATGTCGTGAGCCGACGAATAGTGCTCAGGGTTTGGCAGACCGGTCGGGTTCATGAAGTGGGTATTGGTCATGCCCAGATCGGTGACCGTCTTGTTCATCAGGTCAGCGAATGCATCTTCGCTGCCGGCGATGTGCTCGGACAGTGCGACGCTAGCGTCGTTACCGGACTGGATGATGATGCCGTGCAGCAGGTCGCTGACAGTCACCTGCGAGCCAACCTTGATGAACATCCGCGAACCGCCGGTGCGCCAGGCGTTTTCGCTGACGGTCACCGGATCGTTTTCACCGATCTGGCCGCGACGGATTTCCAGGGTCGCGATGTACGCGGTCATCAGTTTGGTCAGGCTGGCCGGTGGCAGACGCTGGTCACCATTGTTCTCTACCAGCACGTTGCCGCTGCTGGCGTCCATCAGAACGTAGGCTTTGGCGGCCAGTTGTGGTGGCGACGGCATCATCTCGGCCGCGAAGGCGGCTGGCGAGAGGAGCAGCGGGACTAGCAGACACAGGCGTTTGGCAAAGGTGGTGATGTTCATCCGTCTCTCGAAATCGCTAATGGAAACTGCCCTTGCGGACAAAATTTAATCAGATGGCTTTCTAACGGGCCATCGCGGGTTCAGTTGCTCACTCCAGTCACCCTTGCCGGGCTTTTGTTCTTCGACGAGCCAACAACCTGGTTCACCCCCCAATCGCTGGTGAACCGTCAATCAAGTTCTACGTTGCTACTTATTCAGTGACCACACTTGGCGAACCAAGGTTGGCCAGGCGCACGCTGTTCTGCACCTGGGCAATTTCACCCGGCGAGCCGATCGGCCCCAGGCGAACCCGATGCAGGGTCTGCTGATTGCGCACGATCGAGCTGATAAACACCGGAGCGCTCACCATCCCGCTGAGCTTCGACCTCAGGAGTTCTGCAGCGTCCGGGTTGGCGAACGCGCCCACCTGCAGATACTGGCCAGTTGCTGTTGCAGAAGCGTTTTTTTTTGCACTCATCGGCACAGGTACGGTGTCGGAGGCATGTTGCTGTGGTGGCGGCGTCCATTGCTCGACGGTGCCGGCCGAGGCCGTGATCACCGGCGCGCTGTTCTGCGCGACCTGCGGCTCGTTGAGCATCAGCGGTGCCGGACGGCCTTTGGCGGCCCAGTATTGCTGCGGATCAATGCCTTCGACCTTGACGCGCGCAGTGCCGGTTTCGGCGTAACCGAGTTTTTTCGCGGCGGCGTAGGACAAGTCGATGATGCGATCGGAATAGAACGGCCCACGGTCATTGACCCGCAGAATCACCGTGCGGTTATTGTCCAGGTTGGTCACCCGAACGTAACTTGGCAGTGGCAATGTCTTGTGGGCGGCACTCATGCCGTACAGGTCGTAGACCTCGCCGTTGGCGGTGTTCTGACCGTGAAACTTGGTGCCGTACCAGGACGCCGTGCCAGACGCGACGTAGGTCTTGGATTCCTGCAACGGGAAGTAGGTTTTGCCCAGTACGGTGTACGGGTTGGCCTTGTACGGGCCGGTGTGCAGGGTCGGTGTGGCGTCGGGAATGCGCGAGACATCGACGTCCCACCACGGTGCGCCGTCTTTGTGCGCACGGTTGATGTCCAGACCCGGCTGCGCACGCACAGCAGTGGATGAGGTTGTTTTCGGCGTCGGCGAACGGCTGGTCGTGCAACTGGCGACCAATACTGCCAACGCAGCGAAGGCCACCAGCTTCAGGGGTATATTGTTAGGCAATGCCTGCATTACTTGACGCCCCGTGCTTGTACCAGCTGTTCAGACAGTTGATGTACGGCCATGGCGTACATCACGCTGCGGTTATAACGCGTGATCGCGTAGAAATTCTTCAGGCCCATCCAGTATTCAGGGCCGTTCTCGCCTTCGAGGCGAAATGCAGTAACCGGCATATCATCGCGCAGCGCATCATGACTTGACCAGCCCAGCGCCCGCAACTCTCCGACCGTTTTTGTCGGCTCGATGCCGGTGGTCAGGCCTTCATCGACCTGCTCGCCCCGCACATCGGCGCGGCTGACCACGGGCTCACCCGCGACCCAGCCGTGACGCTTGAAATAGCTGGCAACGCTGCCGATCGCATCATCCGGGTTGTTCCAGATATTGATGTGGCCGTCACCGTCAAAATCCACCGCGTAGGCGCGGAAGCTGCTCGGCATGAACTGCGGCAAGCCCATCGCCCCGGCATACGAGCCTTTGAGGGTCAATGGATCGACCTGTTCCTCACGCGCCAGCAGCAGGAATTCACGCAGTTCCTTGCGGAAAAATTCGGCACGGGGAGGATAGTCGAAACCGAGCGTCGACAAGGCATCGATCACCCGGAAATTACCGGTATTACGTCCGAAAAAGGTCTCGACGCCGATGATCGACACGATGACTTGTGCCGGCACGCCGTATTCCTGCTCGGCACGGGCCAGCGTAGCCTCGTGCTGACGCCAGAAGTCCACACCACGGGCGATGCGCGCGTCGGTGATGAACATCGGGCGATATTCTTTCCACTGTTTGACCCGCTCGGCAGGTCGGGAGATGGCGTCGAGAATCGACTGTTTGCGCTGCGCCTCGCGGAACACACCCATCAGTTGTTCACCGGCGAAACCATAATCGCGGGTCATTTCACCGACGAACTCGGCCACCTGAGGTGAGCCTTCGTATTCGCCGGCCAGCGCTTCCTGCACGCTCCCAAGGAGGCCAACCAGGCCAACCCACGGCGCGCATCGAGTCGCCCAGCCACGCATTACTTGCATTGAACTCTTCACCTTATTCAAACCTGTGCGATCCACTTGCGATGGGTATGGATCGACATCAAAACCCCAAACGCTGACAGCAGCGTCACCAGCGAAGTTCCTCCGTAGCTAATGAACGGCAACGGCACCCCTACAACCGGCAACAGGCCACTGACCATACCGATGTTGACGAAAACGTAAACAAAAAACGTCATGGTCAACGAACCGGCAAGCAATTTACCGAACAGCGTTTGCGCCTGAGCGGTGATCACCAGCCCCCGGCCAATCAGCAATAAATAGATCAGCAACAACGCGCAGATGCCCACCAGGCCGAACTCTTCGCCCAGTACGGCAATGATGAAGTCGGTGTGGCTTTCCGGCAGAAAATCCAAGTGCGACTGGGTACCGAGCAGCCAGCCTTTGCCGAACACGCCGCCGGAACCGATCGCCGCTTTCGACTGAATGATGTTCCAGCCGGTGCCCAACGGATCGCTTTCCGGGTCGAGGAACGTCAGGATCCGTTGCTTCTGGTAGTCGTGCATGATGAAAAACCACATCGCCACCGACACCGGAATCGCCGCCGCCAGCACGCTGAGAATCCAGCGCCAGCGCAAGCCACCCATGAACAGTACGAAAGCGCCGCCGGCGAGAATCAGCAGCGAAGTCCCCAGGTCAGGCTGGCGGACGATCAGCACAAACGGCACACCGATCAGCATCAAACTGATACCGACGTGTTTGAGTTGCGGTGGCAACGTGCGTTTGGACAGGTACCAGGCAATGGTCGCCGGCATCAGGATCTTCATGAACTCCGAGGGCTGGAAGCGGATCACCCCGGGGATGTTGATCCAGCGCGTTGCGCCCATGGCGTTGTGGCCCATGATGTCCACGACCATCAGCAGCACCACCCCGACCACATAACCGAGCGGCACCCAACGCGCCATGAACCTCGGTTCGAGCTGGGCGATGACGATCATCGACACCAGGCCGATGCCAAACGAGGTGGCTTGTTTGGCCAGCAGATCCCAGCTCTTGCCACTCGCTGAATACAGCACGAACAGGCTGCCGGCGGCGAGGATCAGCAACAGAATCAACAACGGGCCATCGATGTGCAGACGTTGCAGCAACGTCGCACGACGACGCATCACATCCTCGCTAGAGAGCATGCGATCAAAATTATTCATCACGGGCCGTAGCCTCCGCACTGATTGGGCTGGCGTATTCGGCCTTCAATCGACCTTCGGGATCGAGCAGCCAGGCGTCCATGACCTGACGCACCACGGGCGCGGCAACGCCGGAACCGGACTCGCCGTTCTCGACCATCACCGAAACAACGATTCGCGGATCGTCAGCCGGGGCGAAACCGACGAACAAGGCGTGGTCGCGGTGGCGCTCCTGAACCTTGGAGCGGTCGTATTTTTCACCCTGCTTGATCGCCACAACTTGCGCGGTACCGGACTTGCCGGCAATGCGGTATTGCGCGCCGATCGCGGCTTTACGCGCAGTCCCCCGCGCGCCATGCATCACCTGCTGCATGCCGTGGTTGACCTTGTTCCAGTCCGACGGATCGCGCAGAACAATGTCTGGCATCGGGTTTTCGTCCACCGGTTTCTGCCCTTCGAGGGATTTGGCCAGGTGCGGACGGTTCCAGATGCCTTTGTTGGCGACCAGCGCGGTGGCTTGCGCCAGTTGCAGCGGGGTCGATTGCATGTAGCCCTGGCCGATCCCGAGAATCAGGGTTTCGCCCGGGAACCAGGCCTGCTTGCGCGTCGCTCGTTTCCATTCGCGCGATGGCATCAGGCCGGGGGATTCTTCGAACATGTCCAGCGAGACCTTCTGGCCAATGCCGAACTTGTTCATGTAAGCCGACAACCGATCGATGCCGAGCTTGTGCGCCAGGTCATAGAAGTAGGTGTCGTTGGAACGCATGATCGCCGTGTCGAGGTCGACGAAGCCGTCACCGGTGCGGTTCCAGTTACGGTATTTGTGATCGTAGTTGGGCAGCATGTAATAACCCGGGTCGAACACTCGGCTCGACGCCGTAATCACACCGGAATCGAGGCCGGCAATCGCCACCGCCGGTTTGATCGTCGAGCCCGGCGGGTACAGACCACGCAGTACGCGGTTGAACAGCGGCCGGTCGATGGAATCGCGCAACTCGGCGTAAGCCTTGAAGCTGATGCCGGTGACGAACAGGTTCGGGTCGAAGCTCGGCTGACTGACCATCGCCAGCACTTCGCCGGTCTTCGGATCGAGCGCCACCACCGCGCCACGACGACCGCCCAGTGCAGCTTCGGCGGCTTCCTGCAGTTTGATGTCCAGGCTCAGAACGATGTCTTTGCCGGGAATCGGATCGGTACGCTTGAGCACGCGCAACACGCGGCCACGGGCGTTGGTTTCCACTTCTTCGTAACCGACCTGACCGTGCAATTCCGGCTCGTAGAAACGCTCGATGCCGGTTTTGCCGATGTGGTGGGTGCCGCTGTAGTTGACCGGATCGAGGCTCTTCAGCTCTTTCTCGTTGATCCGCCCCATGTAACCCACCGAGTGCGCAAAATGCGCGCCCTGCGGATAGTGACGGACCAATTGCGCCACCACTTCGACGCCGGGCAGACGGAACTGATTCACCGCGATACGGGCGATCTGTTCTTCGCTCAGCTCGAACAGGATCGGCACTGGCTCGAACGGCCGGCGCCCCTGACGCATGCGCTTCTCGAAAATCACCCGGTCTTCCGGCGTCAGCTCAAGCACTTCGACGATGACGTCGAGCACCTGCTGCCAGTCGCCGGAACGCTCGCGCGTCATGCTCAGGCTGAAGCTCGGACGGTTGTCCGCCACCACCACGCCATTGCGGTCGAAAATCAACCCGCGCGTAGGCGGAATGGGCTGCACATGGACGCGGTTGTTTTCCGAGAGCGTCGAGTGATAGTCGTACTGGATCACCTGCAAGTAATACAGCCGCGCGATCAACACGCCAATCAACAGCACAATCGCCACGGCCCCGAACACGACGCGGCTACGCACCAGGCGTGCGTCCTTTTCGTGGTCCTTGATGCGGATCGGCTGAGACATGAGGGCAGGATTACTTGTGGTAAGGGTGACCGGACAGCACGGTCCAGGCACGGTACAACTGTTCGCCGATCAGAATCCGCACCAGCGGGTGCGGCAACGTCAGCGGCGACAACGACCAGCGTTGATCAGCGCGGGCACAGACTTCCGGCGCCAGCCCTTCCGGGCCACCGACCATGAAATTGACCGTGCGCGAATCCAGCCGCCAACGATCGAGTTCGACCGCAAGCTGCTCGGTGCTCCAGGGCTTGCCATGGACTTCGAGGGTCACAATTCGCTCATTCGGCCCGACCTTGGCCAGCATGGCTTCGCCTTCCTGACGGATGAAGCGGGCCACGTCGGCATTCTTGCCACGGGTGTTGAGCGGAATTTCCACCAGTTCCAGCGCCAGCTCGGAAGGAAGACGCTTGGCATATTCATGCCAGCCTTCTTCCACCCATTTAGGCATGCGTGAACCGACGGCGATCAGGCGCAGTCGCACAGCAATCCCTTACAGCTGGTCTTTGTTGAGCTTGGTGAAATGCTCGTGGGTGTTTTCCGGGCTGTGGTGCTTGGCATCCGCCGCACGGCTTTGCTCGGCGCCGGCCCACAGACGCTCCAGGTCGTAGAACTGACGCGCCGAGGCGGTCATCATGTGCACGATCACGTCGTCCATATCCAGCAGAACCCAGTCGCTGTCGCCCTTGCCTTCTTCACCCAATGGCTTGACGCCCTGGGCTTTGACCGCTTCGCGAACCTTGTCCAGCATCGCGCCGATCTGGCGGTTGGAGGTACCGGTGGCGATGATCATGAAGTCGGTGATGCTTTGCTTGTCGCGAACATCCAGGATCTGGATGTCTTGCGCCTTGACGTCTTCAAGGGCAGCGACAGCGACTTTTACCAGCTCTTCGCCAGCCAGCTCTGGGCCGGTTTTTACTTCGACCGGCAGCGGTGCGCTCTTGAACGTGCCTTTGCGCTTAACTTTGCTTACGTCTTTGTCAGTCATATAAAACTCGTTTTGCTCGTGTATTCGGCGGCTTGGGGACACGGTGATTCGTATCAGTGAAGCACGCCTTGTTCAGTTCGACGCACGGTATAGACCGTGCGCATCGATGTAGGCCAGGACCGCGTCGGGCACCAGGAAACGTACCGACTTACCGCTGGCCAGCAGTTGACGGATCTGGGTGGCGGAAACCGCGAGCGGTGTCTGCCAGACGAATGCAATCTGTCCGCTCGGCCCTTTCAGGGCCAGCGGGTCGCTCACCGAACGCGCTGCCAGCAGGTTGCGCAAGGCATCCGGCGGTTCGCTGTCGGCGTCCGGGCGCTGTAGCACCAGGATGTGGCAATGCTGGAGCAACTCTTCCCAGCGATGCCAAGTGGGCAGGCCGCAAAATGCGTCCCAGCCCAAAAGCAGAAAAACCTGGGTCTCGGCGGGCATTTCGGCGCGCATCAACTCCAGGGTATCAATAGTCCAGGACGGCTTGTCCCGCTGTAACTCACGGGCGTCCACCACCAGTGGCGGCACGCCGGCCACTGCGCATTCAACCATGGCCAGCCGATCCTGCGCCGACACCTGCGGCATGCCGCGATGCGGTGGCCGCGCGTTCGGCATCAAGCGCAACTCGTCGAGCGCCAGCGCTTCGGCGACTTCCAGCCCACCGCGCAAATGGCCGATGTGCACCGGGTCGAACGTACCGCCCAGAACGCCAATGCGTTGAGGTCGAACGTCGCTGCCGGCGGGCACCGTGGTCAGGTCGAGGTCGGTCAACTCAGACCGTCGCCTGGCCGCGCAACTGGCCATCACCGACCACGATGTACTTCTCGCAGGTCAGTCCTTCGAGGCCCACCGGGCCGCGGGCGTGCAGCTTATCAGTAGAAATGCCGATCTCGGCACCCAATCCGTATTCAAATCCATCGGCGAAGCACGTCGGGGTGTTGATCATCACCGACGCCGAGTCGACTTCCGCCACAAACCGGCGGGTGTCGGCGAGGTTTTCGCTGACGATCGAGTCGGTGTGATGCGAGCCGTAATGGTTGATGTGTTCAATTGCCTGATCCAGCCCGTCGACCACGCAGATCGACAAAATCGGCGCCAGATATTCGGTATTCCAGTCTTCTTCGCTGGCCGCGACCGCTTCGATGATTGCCCGGGTGCGCTCGCAGCCACGCAGCTCGACGCCTTTTTCGCGGAACTGGGCAGCCATCGCTGGCAGGAAATCCTTCGCAACAGTTTGATCGACCAGCAACGTCTCCATCGCACCGCAAATACCGTAACGATAAGTCTTGGCGTTGAAGGCAATGCGCTGGGCTTTCGCCAGATCGGCGTGGGCACTCACGTAAACATGGCAGATGCCGTCCAGGTGTTTGATCACCGGCACACGGGCATCGCGGCTGATGCGTTCGATCAGGCCACGGCCACCGCGCGGCACGATCACGTCGACGTACTCGGGCATGGCGATCATCGCGCCAACGGCGGCACGGTCGGTGGTTTCGACCACTTGCACCACGGCGGCGGGCAGTTCGGCCTCGGCCAGACCGCGCTGAATGCACGTGGCAATCGCCCGGTTGGAGTGAATCGCTTCGGAGCCACCACGCAGAATCGTCGCATTCCCGGACTTCAGGCACAGACTGGCGGCATCGATGGTCACGTTGGGCCGGGACTCGTAGATGATCCCGATCACGCCCAGCGGCACGCGCATCTTGCCGACTTGAATGCCCGACGGGCGAAAACTCATGTCACGGACCGCGCCGACCGGATCCGGCAGCGCTGCCACCTGACGCAGACCGACGATCATGCCGTCGATGCGCGCCGGGGTCAGTTCCAGACGTTCCAGCAGTGCCGGTTCCAGACCATTGGCGCGACCGGCGGCCAGATCCTGCTCATTGGCTGCAGCAAGCTCGGCGCGAGCGGCGTCCAAGGCATTGGCAGCAGCCTGCAGGGCGCGGTTTTTCTGCGCGGTGCTGGCACGGCCGATGACCCGGGAAGCTTCGCGGGCGGCGCGACCCAATCGGGTCATGTAGTCAAGAACGGACTCAGTCATGGTCTGCTGGGGTCTTGGCAAAGAGGAAAGCGGCAGATTATAGCTGTCGCGTCCCGGGACTAACAGCGGTGACAGGCGGATGGTCGAAATGGACTGCAATTTGCCGACGTTCAGCCGTAATTAAGCATTGAATTGTTATCATCACGACCTCATCAGCCCGGATAAACATCGCTTGCCATGTCCAACCTGACTGTTCGCGCCAGCGCCGAGCGCCAGCCTGCGGGGCTTGCCGACGCTTTTTTCGACCGTGACGCACAAGTCCTCGCCAAGGATCTGCTCGGCAAAGTCATTCGCCATCGCGTTAGCGGTCTGTGGCTGAGCGCGCGGATCATCGAAACCGAAGCCTATTACTGCGCGGAAAAAGGCAGCCATGCCTCGCTCGGCTACACGGAAAAGCGTAAGGCTTTGTTTCTGGATGGCGGACACATCTATATGTATTACGCCCGTGGTGGCGACTCGCTGAACTTCAGCGCGCAAGGGCCGGGCAATGCGGTGCTGATCAAATCGGCCTATCCGTGGGTCGATGAAGTCAGCGGGCCGGCGAGCCTGGCGCAGATGCTGCTGAACAATCCTGACGCTCAAGGGCGTGCGCGACCGTCGCAGAAGCTCTGTGCCGGGCAGACTTTGCTGTGCAAGGCGCTGGGGTTGAAGGTGCCGATGTGGGACGCCAAGCGTTTCGATCATGAACTGATTCTGGTCGAAGACACCGGCCCGGCGCCCTCGCAGATTATTCAAACCACGCGACTGGGCATCCCCCATGGCCGTGACGAACACCTGATGTACCGCTTTGTCGACGCCGCTTATGCGCAATGGTGCACGCGGAACCCGCTGCGCCGCGGTCAGGTCGAAGGCCGGGATTATTTTTTGCTGTAAACACAAACCCCTGTAGGAGCTGCCGAAGGCTGCGATCTTTTAATCTTTTAAAAACAAAGATCGCAGCCTTCGGCAGCTCCTACAGGGGATCATCAATGGTTTGGAGTTTTTTGGTATGGGCCCATGGCTCGATAGCGTGACCGGTTGGCTGGCGGCCAATCCGCAGTGGCTGGCCGTAGCGGTGTTCATTGTTGCCTGCGTGGAATGCCTGGCGATTGCCGGATTGATCGTGCCCGGCACGGTGTTGTTGTTTGCCGTGGCCGTACTGGCCGGCAGCGGTGCGCTGTCGTTGAGCGAAACCTTGCTGCTGGGTTTCCTCGGCGGGATTCTCGGCGATGCGATTTCGTATTTCCTCGGTCGCCACTTCCACCAGAACATCCGCCGTCTGCCGGGCTTGCGCCATCACCCGGAATGGATGGCGGGCGCAGAAAGCTATTTCCAGCGTTATGGCATCGCCAGTCTGCTGGTCGGTCGCTTTATCGGCCCGTTGCGACCAATGCTGCCAATGGTCGCCGGCATGTGCGACATGCCGTTCCCGCGCTTTGCCGCTGTCAGCCTGCTGGCCGCCGCCGGCTGGAGCGTCGCCTATCTGCTGCCAGGCTGGGCCACTGGCGCGGCGATTCGTCTGCCGCTGCCGGAAGGTTTCTGGCTACAGGCCGGGATAGTCGCGGCAAGCATTGCGGTCATGGTCGGCCTCAGCGTCAACAGCAGCCTGCGCCGCCATCGCCGCGCGACGATCTGGATCAGCAGCATGAGCCTGTTGATTCTGATTGGCCTGTTCATTGGTTACCCGTACCTGACGGCGCTCGACCAAGGCGTGATGACGCTGGTGCAGGAACACCGCCAGCCGCTGCTCGATGAGATCGCGGTGACGTTCACCCTGATCGGCGAATTCCGCAACATGCTGATGTTCAGCGCCCTGCTCACCGGTCTGTTGCTGCTGTGCCGGCAATGGCGCCAGGCAATCTTTGCCGGCGGCGTGTTGCTCTGCACAGCGATGCTCAATACCGGCACCAAGATGTTTTTTGCCCGGGTGCGTCCGGAAGTACTGAGTGATCCGCTGACCAGTTACAGCATGCCGAGCGGCCACGCGTCGGGGTCGTTCGCGCTGTTTCTGGTGCTCGCGGTGTTGGCTGGTCGCGGCCAACCGCCACGCATGCGCCTGACCTGGCTCTTTGTCGGTTGCATTCCGGCTCTGTCGATTGCCTTGTCGCGGGTTTATCTAGGGGCGCATTGGCCGACGGACATTCTCGCCGGCGCGATGCTCGCGGCGTGCGTGTGTGCGGCGGGGTTGTGGTTGAGCCAGCGTAAAGAGCCGCTGAATGCCATGCCGTTCAAGGTCTGGTGGCTGGTTCTGCCGGCGATGCTCGCTTTGTTCGGTTTCTTTGTATTGCGGCATTTGCCACATACATTGCTGCGTTATTCGTACTAAATGGCAGAAGACGTCAACAACAGCCAAGTACCAAAAACAAACGACACGGGCACAGGTTTGCAAGCATAGTGCCCGGCGTCGTTTGATCGCAGCTTAAAGACAGGCTTATCTATCATTCAAATAAATCAGGAATGCAACTTTCCTCCCGTGTTATCCGCCGTCAAATCAAGATTCACACATCGCCATCAAACTTTTTGCAATACAACTGCAAGACACCTTCTCATTGTTATAAAACATCAACTTACTTTCACCATCGATAAAAACTTGCGCCGAGCAAGCCAAACTTCAAACTAATTGAAAAACACTAAACAAACCACTTCAAACACAATACAAGATTCAACAATACAACCAGAAAAACAATTACCAATGAAGCCTGCTGCTCTTCGTGTCAGATTCCATCGACACATCACAACAGAGTATCGATTTTGGCCGAACCCTTTACAACCCGCGCTGAAACTAGTCATGCAGCGCCAATAACCATTTCCGACATCGACACTGAAGCGACGCCATCGACTGCGCAGGCGGGCGCCTATCTTGGCAATCAACCCAGCCTGAGAGATCTGGATCAATTGTTCGGACCGCTTCGATTTGGAGAGTTGACCGTCAGCCGCCAGGAACTTCAGGCGCTTGGAGCACGAGTCAGCGGCGAGCTCATTACAGCGGCTGACACCTATTTTTCCGAGCCCTCCCAGACTTTTACCGACGCTCTGGAACTCGACTCGGTTCAGATCGAGCAACGAATCAAATCCGTCGATGCGCAAGACCGCCAGCGAATACCGCAATTGCTTTATGAAATCGTCACGCAGCGCTCCTCAGATGCGGCGCCACTGCTGCGAGATCTTCCCTCGAGCACCGCTACCGACCCACTCCGCAAAATCAGCAATCTGCTAACCGCGACCCAACGCCTGGATATCCACCGCAGCCCGTTACCCGAGCACTTGCCAACCTGGGTCAACAAAACCAAAAGTCGCGGCATGACCAGCATGGGCGCGGGCCTGCAAGCCTATGGCCTGTACAGTGCCTACATCGGCAGCATCGACGCTCTGAAGAAAGGTGATACCGCTGAGGTGCTGATCAATATCGGCGGCGGCGTTGCGGAGATAGGCTCACTGGGCCTGGAATATGCCCTGACCAAAACCGGCGACAAGATGCTGCGCCAAGGCGCCCTGGCCTTTGAACAATTCGGCAAGACCAGCATGGGCAAATGGCTGTGTCGCGGCGCGGGGCTGATCGCCAGCGTGCTGACGCTGCCTTTTGACCTGTATACGGCCATCAAGTCTTTCAGCGATGCAGCCAAAGCCGAGGGCAAAGAAGCTCAGGATTTGTACGTCACCGGTGGCTTGAGTGTATTCAGTGCCGGGCTCTCACTCATGCTCGGCGCCGCTGCGCTGATGGGTTTTCAAAGCGCTGGCCCGGTCGGCCTTGCCGCTGCCGCGATCCTGATTGTCGGCGCGCGTATCTACGGCGCGGCCCGAGTGGTCGATGACATGGACGACTACATCGAGTTGACGCTCAATGAACGCTGGCGCGCCGGCTGGTTCGCCTTTACCGGGCAAGAACAGGACGCAGAGGTCATGGATCGTTTTACCGCGGCCAAGACTTACAGCGACTACGAAAAGGCACTCAAGAGCAGCAGCCTCAGTTGGCTCAAAAACGAACTGAAAGAAAGTGTCGATTCAGTGGTGATTGGCCGGTTCGAAGTTCATCTGCAGCCGACCCGTGTCTATAAACACCAGTGGGACGAGGACAGCGGTGAATCGGCCTACCTGACCGTCAATACGCCAGTCATACATGAAATCGACGATATCTACGATGCCAGGGACGGTCTGCCATCCGCCGACGCCAACATTATCAGTGTGCAGAGCGACCCGGCCAAAGGCGTGCTGTGGAACCTGGGGGGAGGTGACGACCGGGTTTACGGCGTGCGAAACAAGTCCAATCACTTTAACTTTGGCGCCGGTGAAAAACGCCTCAGCGGCGGTGACAAAGATGATTCATTTCTCTTTCAGGCGGGTTCTGCAGGACTGACCTCGGCCCCGAACCGGGTCAACCACTTGAGCGGCGGCGACGGCACTGATCTTCTGTGGCTACAAGGCAAACACATCCACCAGGAGCCCAAGCCTGGTGCCCCGGACTACATCGGTTACGACTTCGACCTGAAGAACGGCAAGCTCGGCTTGCGCTCATCCGACAAGGCAGCCGAACCCGTTCCACACTCGACTTTCGACTCCATAGAAAGAGTCGAAACCCTGGCCGGCGCAGCCAACCGGGTAACCGGCTCGGACAAACCAGACATCATTACTGCCAACGGTGCAGACCATATCGATGCTGGTGCCGGCGATGATCAGATTTCAATCCGGGGCACCCACGCCAGTGTCAACGGCGGTAGCGGAGCCGACATCTATCACATCGACCCGATGAGCCTCGATGTGTCGATCACCGATGACGATCAGGAACAAAGCACCGTGTACCTCGGCGTGCAACTGGAGGCGATCCAGCGCTGGTACGTCCGTGGCAATTCGCTGGTGATCGAGAGCCTGCGTGACGAAGACCCGCAAGTGTCGCAGCGCACTCTGACGATCGAAGCGGTGTTCCAGACGATCAATGGCAAGCGCAGGCTGCTCAACGACAAATGGCTTTTCGTCACACAGGAGGGCTACCACCTGCAACCGGACTGGCCAGTCGATACCGAGGATCTGATGGAGCACACACTCGACGCCGTCGTCATTAACGCAGGTGTCAGCAAAACATCGCCATTCCTGTTACACGACCGCCAACAGACTGTCTCGAACAGTCCGCATTCGTACTACTACGTTTCACGCGATACCCGTCACACCACCCTGCGGGCAAGCAAACGCCCCGCAATTGCTCACAGCACGCTGTATGTCGACTACGACAGTACGGAAATAGATGAAGTCAGGGCCAGTTACATCGTGGAGACAACGAAGCGAGGCGCCTACACATTACTGAGTTATGAAAGCCTGCACTTCACCCTTACCTTTACTCAAGGAGGCGGGCTGCTCTCGCTGTTCGGCGCGATGAGTGAACAGACCAACAAGACAGTCGACATGGGTGCCGGCATTCTGGCCTCGCCTTGGCAGCTTGATCACACGTTCATTTTGGTCATGCGCGACGGCGTTTCCTACCACCTCGATTACCCTCATAACAATTATCGGGAAGATGCAAAAAAAGCCGGTTACCACACGATTCAAACACGCGAATCGCTGCGTAAGCGTGCCGGGAAATACACCTTCGTCCAACCAGCACTCGACCAGCGAACGCTGAAGAACAGCGCGCAACGTATCGACTTCCGATCCGCACCGCACACCGCCGTTTATGCACTGGAAGGCAGGTCAGCGCACTACGCAATCTACCCGGCGAGCAACATGTCCATTCGGTTATCGACCAAGGCGGTCGATGCCAGGCTGACGGGGTCTTCGACCTGGGAGATCCACACACAGCAATTGCCAGAAAAGATCACCCGCGGCCAACTGAGCATCAGCAACAACCTGTTGAAGATCGGCAGTATCCATATTCATCTGCCAGACAGCAGCGACCCGGCACTACCCCTGGAGAGTGTTGATGTGTTTGTTTCTGCCGGACATCGTTATCGGATCAACGCCTTGTTTGAAGTTATCGGTCTGCACACCATCAATGCATTGGCTTGTGTATCGCCTCAGGCAATTGTTGCGCTGATCGAAGAGCACAAACAGCAGGATGATCTCGAGAGTGATGAAGTGCACATTGAGAACATTCGACTGACGGATTCCACACCAGGACAGATTGTTTACAACGCTGACACTCGCCGCTGGCAGATCAGCAGCGATCCGGCACGCCTTATCACCGCTGCACACCTGATCATTCAGGATTTGTCGTTAGCCGAAAAGCAATCACGCGCCTGAGCGCTATTCAATTGTCAAGGAATGACCCCATGCGACCGAAACCCCCTGCGCCCCCCAACAGCCCGAAAACAAGAGTACCGACGCAATTTGATCCGGGATCTAACCGAGTCCGCGCGGACGCCAATCCGCCATTGCTCCATCAGCCACAATTGACCGGCATCCGTAGACCCGATGGCGACCGCCAGCCTCAGATGAGTGTTGCCGATAATGGCCCAGGCCCATCGAGTGTTGAAATCACCGATATTCACAGCGCTCAACCCGCCCTCTCCCATGAACTGCACCGTTACCTGTTGAACCCGGCCTTGCTGCGCAACATGGGCGCTGCCGATGACCAGGGCATTCGCTATGTGGTCGGGCGTGGATTCGCCGACATCGAGGGCATAGGCACCGTGCACGTGACGCTTGATAGCGCCACGGGTGAGTATCGGGTAATGGATCTCTACAAGAAGCTGCCACCCGGCCCGGTACTGGTCAAAAATAGCGGCGAAGCCACCTGGCGACTGGCCGCACCCGTTGAGTCATCAAAGCCATCGAAACATCCCGTTCCCGTTGTCGACGACAGCGATTCAACAGTACCGAATAAAAAACTACGCGACTCGCCGGTGTCGGTGAATGAGGCAACCTCCCGACTGACAGGCAACTTTCTGGTTGGCTTGTACCCGCACATGACTCACGGCCAGCGCGTCGAACATCTGCGCTCTTACAATCTTTCGCCCGGACAACATGTGCGGTTACACGACGACTTGAACCTCAATCCCGGTGAGATGCCAAGTTGGGCCAACCAGCACAAGTTGCGCTCGATGGATACAACTGCTCCGAACCGGTTAGACCCGTTGTATGCAGAAATCGAACCCCTGCTTCTGTCCGTGAGAAACGGATCATCGCATAGCCATCTGGTGGACTTTGATAAAAGTGTCAGCCCTGCGTTTCTCGACGCCTTTCTCGCCAAAACCGGCTATTTGCGCAATGCAAACGACTGCCTGTATCGAACCGACATCCCCGCTTTATTCAGGGCCGATGAGCGCACGTCCTTTGAGTTCTATAACGACGGGCGAATGCTGCCGCGCTTGAAACATCCACGCGGGGCCACGACGGCCAAACCAATCAGTGCAACGGTCAGCCTGGAGTCAGTCAAGACATATGCGGGTAAAGGCACCGATGCTCCTGATCCGGAATACCTGCGCTACAACAATCAGAAGAATAAGTATCCAGGAAAGAAACCGGGCGAGTCCGATAACGACTCCGGTCAATCCGATGACGATTGGTCCGACGCATCAGACGTGGATCTGGACTCGGAGCGCAACTACGAAACGAAACGTCACGATCAGCAATTCGTGTTCTCTTACATTATCGATACGCGAGGGATGGAAGTGGTTCTCAATGAAGAAAACCACTTACTCAATCGGGCGGCACTGGACAAGGGCGCCTGGTTTCCTGACGACGAGTTGGAGGCACTGATCTCAACCTCCAAAAGCGGTATTCCATCGCAACGGCTCTGGCTACTCGATTCGACGTTCACTCGCGCGGCCAAGGTAGACGACGTGGCTGCCGAAGCCCAGAGCAGCGATTGGGGCAGCGAGATTGAAGCGCGTACCCACAGCGGGGTTAACAACCAGCGCGAATACGATGCACTGATTGACGCCGTTGCGAAGGCTGGTAAGCCCGTGCTGATCTTGTCTGCCGGGAAAGACTGGTTCGCCAACGATATTGTCTGGCCGGAATAATCGAACGTCAGGCAAACAACTCGCCCTGCAACTCATCAAGCAGCGCCTGGATCGCATCCAGTCGCTGTTGCGGATCGTCGAGTTGCAGCAGATCGATCTTGTCTTCTTCGGCGAACGGCAGCAGATACGCCAGCTGATTGGCCAACGACTGCTGACCGAGCGCGTCAGTGCCCATGTTCAGCGCTTCGACCATCGGGTGTTCGGCCAGCGCTTTGAGCAGCGCGACCAGATCGGCGTCCTCGTCCTGCAGCGGTTGCTCGGGTTCATCGTCGAGCCATTCGACGTCGGCAAGAATCAACTGATCGCGCTGCACTTCAGTGCGCAACACGTTGAAACGCCGCCCGCCCTGCACGCGAATCCCCAGCAAGCCGTTGTCCTGTTGCTGGAAATCGGTGATGCGCGCCTCGCAACCGACCAGCGCATAGCCCTCCGGCGCCAGCCCGACTTCGCTGCCCTGCAGAATGCACACCACGCCGAAACCGCCGCCCTGCTTCATGCAGCGGCCGATCATATCGAGGTAGCGCGCCTCGAAGATCTGCAAGTCGAGGTTGCAGCCGGGAAACAGCACTGTGTTCAGCGGGAAAAGCGGCAGACTCATAGACATTTCCTTACACCACCATCGACACCGCCAACGGCAGGAACACCGCCGTGGCCACGCCCATCAGACTCATCGCCAGCGCCGCAAACGCGCCGCACTCATCACTTTCCTGCAACGCCACCGAGGTGCCGACCGCGTGGGCGGTCATGCCCAGCGCCATGCCGCGCGCTTCGGGGCTGTGTACGCCCAGACGGGTCAACAGCGCCGGGCCGAAGATCGCTCCGATCACCCCGGTGATCAACACAAACACCGCCGCCAGCGCCGCGACGCCGCCGATCTGTTCGGCGACCAGCATGGCGATCGGCGAGGTCACCGACTTCGGCGCCATGGTCATCAAGATCATGTGCTCAGCGCCGAACCACCAGCCCAACAGCACGCCCATGCCCGTAGCGACAACCCCGCCTATCACCAGCGTAGTAAAAATCGGCCAGAACAATTGGCGAATGCGCCGCAGGTTGAGATACAGCGGCACCGCCAGTGCCACGGTCGCTGGGCCGAGCAGAATGCTGAGGATCTCGGTGCTCTTGCGGTATTCGGCGTAGGTCAGGCCGCAGCCGACCAATACGCCAATCACCAACAGCATGGAGACCAGCACCGGTTGCAGAAAGATCCAGCGGGTTTTCTCGAACGCCGCCAGCACCAGTTGATAGGCGCCGAGGGTGATGCCGATGCCGAACAATGGATGATGGATTACGGAGGCCCAGGCACCTTGCCAATCGAAGAGCATCAGGACTCCTCCGACGGCGGCGTGTGACGCTTGACCATGCGCTGCATCAGCACACCGGCGAAGGCCATCGACAACACCAGCGACAACACCAGCGCACCGGCGATTGCCCAAAAATCAGCGGCAATGTCGCTCGCATACACCATCACCCCCACCGCTGGCGGCACCAGCAGCAACGGCAGATAACGCAGCAGACTGCCGGCCGCGAGGTTCAGCGGTTCGCCGACTTCACCGCGAATGATCAGGAAGATCAGCAACAGCAGCAGGCCGATAATCGGCCCCGGCAGCACCGGCAACAGCAAATGATTGAGTGCCGTGCCGAGCAATTGAAACAGCACCAGCATGGTCAGGCCACGTAACAACATCCGACTTCTCTCCCCGTCTCTCTCCCGTTCATCGCCGGCATTATAAGCACGCCTGCGCTATGGATCGGCATTCGCCAAAAGCATGGTCAGTTGACCGGAGCAAATTGCCATGTTGATCTACAGTGGTTCGCAGGGCGGTCAAATCCCCCACCTGAAAAACTATAAAACCGATGAACCCAAGGAGAGTCTCAATGCCCTACGTTCCAGTTGCAGAGCTCAAAGATTATGTCGGCAAGGAACTCGGACGTTCCGAATGGCTCACCATCGATCAGGAGCGCATCAACCTGTTCGCCGAAGCCACCGGGGATTATCAGTTCATTCACGTCGACCCGGTCAAAGCCGCGCAAACGCCATTTGGCAGCACCATTGCCCACGGTTTCCTGTCGTTGTCGCTGATCCCGAAATTGATGGAAGACATCCTCGTCCTGCCGCAAGGCGTGAAGATGGTCGTCAACTACGGTCTGGACAGCGTGCGTTTCATCCAGCCAGTGAAGGTCAATTCGAAAGTTCGGCTCAAGGTCGATCTGGGCGAAGTGACCGAGAAAAAACCCGGCCAATGGCTGCTCAAAGCAACGGCAACGCTGGAGATAGAAGGCTCGGACAAACCGGCCTATATCGCTGAGCCACTGTCGCTCTGCTTCGTCTAAGCGTTCCGGATGCGAAGCAGCGCACGCTGTTTCGCGTCACGTCTCTATATATGCGACGCATAGCTGCGGCATACTCGGTCGCCTAATTGCCCGGATCCCGCTATGCGCTCACTCGCTTCCCTCGCACCCATTGCCTTGACCCTGATGCTCACCGCGTGCGGCGACGGCGAATCGCTGTTGCCCCCGGATGCGCGCCTGCCGGACGGCGGACGCTATCGTGGCGAACTGGTCGATGGCTTGCTGCAAGGTCAGGGGCGCGTCGATTATCCCAATGGCAGTTGGTACGCCGGGCAATTCGACAAAGGTCAGTGGCATGGTCAGGGCGAATGGCACGGCAGCAATGGCGAGGTCTATCGCGGCCAGTTCCAGCAAGGGCTGTTCGACGGTCAGGGCAGCCTGACCACCAACGCCAGCAGCTACACCGGTGGTTTCAAACAGGGCCGACGCGACGGTGAAGGCACTCTGAAAGAAAACGCCATGACCTACCGTGGCGAGTTCAAGGCAGACCAGTATTCCGGACTCGGTCGTCTGGAAATGGACGACGGCAGCTCCTATCAAGGCCAGTTCGCCCACGGCAAACCCAACGGCGAAGGCCAGCGCGGCGACTCCAGCGGCAACACGTTCAGCGGGCATTTCGTCAACGGTCAGCTGGAAGGCAACGGCACGTTCAACAGCGCTGACGGTGACATCTACGTCGGCGGCTTCAAGAACAATCAATTGCACGGCAAGGGCCGCTACGAAAACGCTGACGGCGATGTCTGGCTCGGCCAGTTCAAAGAAGGCGCGCTGACCGGCAAGGGCGAACTGATCGGCGCCGACGGCAGCCATTACATCGGCTCGTTCAGCGATTGGCGCTTCAGCGGGCCGGGCCGTTTGAATCTGTCTGATGGCAGTTTCTACATCGGCGGTTTCGACAACGACAGCTACGCAGGGCGCGGCACGTTGGTGCTGACCGATGGCAGCGTCATGAGCGGCACCTGGATCAACGGCCAGCGCGTGCGTGACGCCGATGGCAAGCTGTTGCCCGACACCCTCGAACTCGGTTTGCTCGCTCAGGGCCGTTTGCTCGATGAAGCGTTGGCCGCCATCCCGGCGTCGACGCCAGCAGTCGAGTTGTACACGCTGACTCTCGGCGGCGACGGCAAGCAAAGCGTGTTCCTGCGCGAATCGGACTTCGTCGCCAATATGCTCCGCACGCGGTTCGGTGCTTATGGCCAGATCCGTCTGGTCAACCATCGCGACCACCTCGCCGACCGACCGATGGCCACCCGCGAGAACCTGCGTCGTGCCGCGCAAACCCTCGCTGAACGTACTGGCCCGGAAGATCTGCTGTTTATCTACCTGACCAGCCACGGCACCGCCGAACATGAACTGGTGCTCGACCAGCCGCGCATGGAACTGGCCGACTTGCCCGCTGACGAACTCGCCGCTGTGCTCGCGCCGCTGAAAAACCGCGACAAAATCATCGTGATTTCCTCGTGCTACTCCGGCGGTTTCATCCCGGCGCTGAAAGACGAACGCACGCTGATCATGACCGCCTCGCGCGCCGATCGGGTGTCCTTCGGTTGCTCGGAAGAGGCCAATTTCACCTACTTCGGCGATGCACTGTTCGCCCAGGCACTGAACCAGACCGATGATCTGGAGCAAGCCTTCAAACTGGCCAAGGCCACCGTCGCCGAACGTGAACTGGCGGACAATTTCGAAGCCTCGGAGCCGCAGATCTGGGCGCCGAAAACCGTGCTGTCGCACTGGCAAACGCTGCGCAAACAACAAGCAAGAAAAGCTTTGCAAAGTGCTGCGTTGAACGACGGAGCGACAAAGAGCAACTAAGCTGAACAGTATCAAGGGAGAGACACTATGTACTTGACGCCTCAGCACGTATTGCTTGCCGGAGCCACCGGTTTGACCGGTGAACATCTACTCGACCGTTTGCTCAACGAGCCAACGATTTCTCGCGTGCTCGCCCCGTCGCGCCGGCCATTGGCGGAACATCCGCACCTGGAAAACCCGGTCGGCGATCCACAGGCGTTTCTGCCGCAGCTCAGCGGCCGCGTCGATATCGCCTATTGCTGCCTCGGTACGACGATCAAACAGGCAGGCTCCGAAGCGGCGTTTCGCGCGGTCGATCTGGACATGGTCGTGGCGTTTGCCAAGCGCGCGCGGGAGATGGGCGCGCGGCATCTGATCGTGATCAGCGCGATTGGCGCGGATCCGAAGTCATCGGTGTTCTATAACCGCGTCAAAGGCGAAATGGAGCAGGCACTGCGCGCGCAGGACTGGCCGCAGCTGACCATTTGCCGGCCTTCGCTGTTGCTTGGCGAACGCACGGAGCCGCGTCTGGCCGAGCAGTTGGCCGGGCCGTTGTCGAAGCTGATTCCGGGTAAATATCGCGGCATCGAAGCGTGCCAACTGGCGCGGGCGATGTGGCGATTGGCGCTGGAAGAACAGGACGGGGTTCGGGTGATTGAGTCGGATGATTTGCGCAAGTTAGGCAAATAATCTTCCGCCGCATGATCGTTCCCACGCTCTGCGTGGGAATGCAGCCACGGACGCTCTGCGTCCCAAAGCGTGACGCAGAGCGTCACCGGAGGCGTTACCACGCGGAGCGTGGGAACGATCTGTCTAACTACAATCCGCCTGTTGCCTGAAAACTCACGCCGATCACGGTAAGAAGCGACAACGGCAACAACAGCGTATCGAGCAACGCACTCCCCGGCAGATCCACCCCCGGATAGCTCGGCGCTTCAGCCCCGAACCGATCCATCGCGCAGCACCCGCCATTCATCGCGTACAAATCCAGCCGCGTCCCGGAGTACACCACCGGCGCGCCCGGTTTCGCCGCATCCAAGGTGCGCGCCGTGGCGCACCCGGTCAGCAACACCACCAGCCCGATCAGCAGCAGCTTATTCATCGCTGCTCAAATGATGCTCACCCCAACGCGGCAGCATGTCCTGTGGAATACCGAGCAGATTGAGAATCCGCGCTACAACGAAATCGATCAAATCATCAATCGTCTGCGGCTGGTGATAGAAACCCGGCGACGCCGGCAGAATGGTCACGCCCATGTTCGACAGTTTGAGCATGTGCTCCAGATGAATGCTCGAATACGGCGCTTCACGCGGCACCAGAATCAACTGGCGACGCTCCTTCAACGTCACATCCGCAGCGCGTTCGATCAAATTGTTGCAGGCGCCCGTGGCAATCGCCGACAACGTGCCCGTCGAGCACGGCACCACGACCATCGCCGCCGGTGCGCCAGAGCCCGAAGCCACCGGCGACATCCAGTCTTCCTTACCATACACACGGATCTGCCCGGCGGCCGCCCCGGTGTATTCGGTGAGGAACGCCTGCATCATCTGCGGTTTCGGCGGTAGCGTGACATCAGTCTCGGTGGCCATCACCAACTGCGCAGCCTTGGAGATCAGGAAGTGCACTTCGCGATCTTCGCGCACCAGACAATCGAGCAGACGCAAACCGTACTGCGCGCCCGAGGCGCCGGTCATCGCCAGCGTGATGCGCTCCGGGCCGTTGCCCTGCGAAAAAGTGTTCATTGCAGCGCCTCGGCGAGTTTGCCGTGCAGGCCGCCGAAGCCGCCGTTGCTCATGATCACCACGTGCGTGCCGGGCTGGGCCTGGCTCTTCACGCGTTCGATGATGCCTTCCAGCGAATCGCTGACAATCGACGGCACGGTGCACAACGCGGCGGTGCCAGCCAGATCCCAGCCGAGGTTGGCCGGGGCGTACCAGATCACTTGGTCGGCATCGACCACGCTGGCCGGCAAGCCGTCACGGTGGGCGCCGAGCTTCATCGAGTTGGAGCGCGGTTCGATGATCGCGATCAGTGGAGCATCGCCGATGCGTTTGCGCAGGCCGTCGAGGGTCGTGGCGATGGCGGTCGGGTGGTGAGCGAAGTCGTCGTAAATGGTGATGCCGCGCACTTCGGCGACTTTCTCCATACGACGTTTGACGTTTTTGAACGCGCTCAAACCGGCGATGCCCATCGATGGCACCACGCCAACATGCCGCGCCGCTGCCAAAGCTGCCAAGGCGTTGGCAACGTTGTGCTGGCCGGTCAGTTCCCACTCGACAGTGCCTTGCGACACGCCTTCGAACATTACTTCGAATGCCGAGCCATCTTCACTCAGCAGTTTGACCTGCCACTGGCCGCCAGCACCGGTGGTCTGCACCGGCGTCCAGCAACCCATTTCGATCACCCGCTGCAAGGCAGGCTCGGTGGTCGGATGGATGACCAGGCCTTCACTCGGAATGGTGCGCACCAAGTGATGGAATTGCCGCTCGATCGCCGGCAGATCCGGGAAGATGTCGGCGTGATCGAACTCAAGGTTATTGAGGATCGCGGTGCGCGGACGGTAGTGAACGAATTTCGAGCGCTTGTCGAAGAACGCGCTGTCGTACTCGTCAGCCTCGATCACGAAGAACGGCGTGCCGCCCAGTCGCGCCGACACCGAGAAATTCTGCGGCACACCACCGATGAGGAAACCCGGGCTCATGCCGGCGTGTTCCAGCACCCAGGCGAGCATGCTGCTGGTGGTGGTTTTGCCGTGCGTGCCGGCAACCGCCAGCACCCAGCGACCTTGCAGCACGTGATCAGCCAGCCACTGCGGGCCGGAAACGTACGGCAGGCCTTTGTTCAGCACATATTCCACCGCCGGATTGCCGCGCGACATGGCATTGCCGATAACCACCAGATCCGGTGCCGGATCGAGTTGCGCCGGGTCGTAACCTTGCGTCAGTTGAATGCCTTGGGCTTCAAGCTGCGTGCTCATCGGCGGATAGACGTTGGCGTCGGAGCCGGTCACGTGATGGCCCAGCTCTTTGGCCAGAACCGCCATCGAGCCCATGAAAGTCCCGCAGATACCCAGAATATGAATGTGCATAGTCGACCTCGTAAAACATGGCCGCAGGTTAGCGTAGGGAGGGGGAAATCGCACTCTTTAGGTGATCACCATCACCCACCACCACGATCACTACCCCACCTGTAGGAGCTGACGAGTGCAACGAGGCTGCGATCTTTTGATCTTGAAAATAACAAGATCAAAAGATCGCAGCCTTCGGCAGCTCCTACAGGGGGATTTATGCAGTTCGGACGATGCCGTGTTTGCGCAGCTTTCTGTAGAGGGTGTTGCGACTCACGCCGAGTTGCTCGGCGGTGTGGGTCATATGCCAGCGCGTGCGCTCCAGTGTACTGAGCAACGCCAATCGTTCGGCATCTTCAAGTGGTTGCTCGGACAGAGCGGACTCCACCACTGGTGGGCGCACCTGCCGAATCATCGCCGGCAAATCGTCCACCCCGATCCGCCCTTCATCACACAACGCCGCCAACGTGCGCAGTACATTACGCAACTGCCGCACGTTCCCCGGCCAGTTGAACGCCAGCAACGCCTGTCGCGCCGGCTCTTCGATCAGAATCGGTTCGCCGCCCGCCTCTTCGGCCAGCAGAAAATCCAGCAACTGCGATTTATCACTGCGTTCACGCAGCGCCGGCAGCGCCACTTCCAGCCCGTTCAAGCGGTAATACAAATCCTCGCGAAAGCTGCCGTCCTCAACCCGCGCCAACAGATTGCGGTGCGTCGCGCTGATGATGCGCACGTTGACCGATTCCGGTTCGCCACCGATCGGCACCACCTGCCGATCCTCCAGCACCCGCAACAAACGCGTCTGCAAGGCCAACGGCATATCGCCAATCTCATCGAGGAACAACGTGCCGCCATCGGCCTGCTGCAACTTGCCGCGCATGCCATCCTTTCTTGCGCCGGTAAAGCTGCCGCCGCGATAACCGAACAGCTCGCTTTCAATCAGACTTTCAGGAATCGCCGCACAGTTGAGCGCGACAAAAGCTTTGTCCGAGCGCTGACTGGCTTGATGTACAGCTTTGGCAAAGGCTTCTTTACCCGAGCCGGTTTCGCCATTGATCAGCAGCGGCACATCCCGCTCGAACACGCGCAGTGCTTTGCGAAAATCCGCTTGCAGCGCGGCGTCACCCAGACAAATCCCGGACAGGCGCGGCGCTTCGATAATTTTTGCCAGCGGCATGAGCGGCGCGGGTTTACGCGATTCACCGCGCAACACAGCAAACAGATGGCGCCCGTCACGGGTGCGCAGCGGCCAACTGGCGCTGGCATTCGCGCTGGCGCGGCCAAGCAACTCATCCAGCGAACAATCGAAAAACGCCTCGACCGGTTTCCCCAATAGCCCGCCGCGAATATGCCCGAGCAGGTTCAGCGCACTCTGATTAACCGCGCTGATCCGCCCTTCGCCGTCAAACGCCAGCAAACCTTCGCTGAACAGCCCGACCGACTCGGCCTGCAAGTGGAAACGCAGCAACCATTGGTTATCGAAACAACGCAGGAAGTAGCAACTCTCGATCATTTTCGCCGACAGATTGACCAGCGCCATGGTGTGGAACTGGCTCTGCCGCGAGACATCGTGACGGGCCGAGGACACGTCGAGCACCGCCAGCAGTTCGCCATGCGGATCAAACACCGGGCTCGCCGAACAGGTCAGGCCGGTGTGGCGACCGCGAAAGTGTTCGTCCTGATGAATGGTCAGCGCCTGACGTTCGACCAGGCAGGTGCCGATGCCATTGGTGCCTTCGCAGGCTTCGCTCCAGTCGGCACCGAGCCAGAGGCCGGCGCGTTCGAAAATTTTCCGTTCAGCGGGTGCGGTGACGCAATTGAGGATCACCCCGCGCGCGTCGGTCAGCAGCACCGCATGGCCGGCACCGGACAGTTGTTGATGGAGGCTGCTCATTTCATTGCCGGCGATTTGCAGGACTTGTTGCAGACGTTCGCGGCTTTCGAGGACACGTCCGTGTTCGAGCACGGTCGGCGCCATGGTCAGCGCCGGGTCGAGGTGATAGTCCTCAAGACAGCGCAGCCACGAGCGGGCGATCGACGGATCAGCACCGGGCCCGTGCAGGTGCGGTTTGCCCTGACTGACGGTGAGAACCTGCTGGGCATGGCGACTCAAATGATTGTCGTGCATTTCTTATTGTTCTCCATATTCCCCGTGTAGGAGCTGCCGCAGGCTGCGATCTTTTGATCTTGATCTGCAAAAAAGCAAAATCAAAAGATCGCAGCCTTCGGCAGCTCCTACAGGGGTTGCTGTGGGTTGAGCATCCTCCAGCTCACGCACCATTGCAATGCTGGCAAGACTGCCCGGTCACAGGCTGTGCCAAAAGCGGTACAAACTGTCACCCCACCTGTACCGATAGCGTCACAGCGCCATTCCGCTCGTCCGACAAAAACCCGCCAACCCCTTGATTTCACGGCTCCGCGCGGCAGTGGCCCGACCCTTGCTCTACGCTTATAGCAAGCGCACTTGCGCGTTTCTCTAATAAGTACAAAGCCAAGGAGAACATCATCATGCGTTACGCTCACCCCGGTACTGAAGGCGCCAAAGTCTCGTTCAAGAGCAAGTACGGTAACTACATCGGCGGCGAGTTCGTCGCGCCTGTCAAAGGTCAGTACTTCACCAACACCTCGCCAGTGAATGGCCAACCGATTGCCGAATTCCCGCGCTCCACTGCCGAAGACATCGACAAGGCACTGGACGCCGCTCACGCCGCAGCCGATGCATGGGGTTCCACTTCCGTGCAGGCGCGCTCGCTGATCCTGCTGAAAATTGCCGACCGCATCGAACAGAATCTCGAACTGCTGGCGATCACCGAAACCTGGGACAACGGCAAAGCCATCCGCGAAACCCTCAACGCCGACATCCCGCTGGCGGCCGACCATTTCCGCTACTTCGCTGGCTGCCTGCGCGCCCAAGAAGGCAGCGCTGCCGAAATCGACGGCAACACTGTGGCGTATCACATTCATGAACCGCTGGGCGTGGTCGGGCAGATCATCCCGTGGAACTTCCCGATCCTGATGGCCGCGTGGAAACTCGCACCAGCGCTGGCCGCCGGTAACTGCGTGGTGCTCAAGCCTGCCGAGCAAACCCCGCTGGGCATCACCGTGTTGCTGGAACTGATCGGCGATCTGCTGCCGCCGGGCGTGCTGAACATTGTTCAGGGCTATGGCAAAGAGGCCGGCGAAGCACTGGCCACCAGCAAACGCATCGCCAAGATTGCCTTCACCGGCTCGACCCCGGTTGGCTCGCACATCATGAAATGCGCGGCCGAGAACATCATTCCGTCGACCGTGGAACTGGGCGGCAAATCGCCGAACATCTTCTTCGAAGACATCATGCAGGCCGAGCCGACGTTCATTGAGAAAGCCGCTGAAGGTCTGGTACTGGCGTTCTTCAACCAGGGCGAAGTCTGCACCTGCCCATCGCGCGCACTGGTACAGGAATCGATCTACGACGAGTTCATGGCCGTCGTGATGAAAAAAGTCCTGCAAATCAAACGTGGCGATCCGCTGGACACCGACACCATGGTCGGCGCGCAGGCCTCCGAGCAACAATTCGACAAGATTCTTTCGTACCTGGAAATTGCCAAGGGCGAAGGCGCCGAGCTGTTGACCGGCGGCAAGGTGGAAAAACTCGAGGGCAATCTGTCGACCGGCTATTACATCCAGCCGACCCTGCTCAAGGGCACCAACAAGATGCGCGTGTTCCAGGAAGAGATCTTCGGCCCGGTGGTGAGCATCACCACGTTCAAGGACGAAGCCGAAGCGCTGGCGATCGCCAACGACACCGAGTTCGGCCTCGGCGCCGGTCTGTGGACTCGCGACATCAACCGCGCCTACCGCATGGGCCGCGCGATCAAGGCTGGTCGTGTGTGGACCAATTGCTACCACCTGTATCCGGCGCATGCCGCGTTTGGCGGGTACAAGAAGTCCGGCGTGGGGCGTGAGACGCACAAGATGATGCTCGATCACTATCAGCAAACGAAAAACCTGCTGGTGAGCTACGACATCAATCCGTTGGGTTTCTTCTAAACCCGACTTTTGATCGTGTAACGGCGTTCGCGAGCAAGCTTTGCTCCTACAGGGTTACGCAGGATCTGTAGGAGCATGGCTTGCCAGCGAAGGCGTCCTCAATAACAACACCCACAACATCCTTGGCCGCTCTGGCACGGCCCTTGCGTACCCGTCATTCAGGATTTGCACCAAAACTGCCGCTGCGTGAACAGCACTCATCCACCTCAACCGCATCACCCGAAAGTCCAAAAAATCGAACAATAAAAAAGACAGCGAGGACTTATGACTTCAACCACACAGCTCAAACCCACACTCGGCACCCTGCACCTCTGGGGCATTGCCGTCGGCCTGGTGATTTCCGGCGAGTACTTCGGCTGGAGTTACGGCTGGGGCACCGCCGGCACCCTGGGTTTTCTGGTCACGGCGTTGATGGTCGCGACCATGTACACCTGCTTCATCTTCAGCT
The DNA here is from genome assembly GCF_001269815.1 of Pseudomonas sp. P1.31. NCBI lineage: Bacteria > Pseudomonadati > Pseudomonadota > Gammaproteobacteria > Pseudomonadales > Pseudomonadaceae > Pseudomonas > Pseudomonas sp. P1.31. The sequence continues at coordinate 231,719 of NZ_LHVN01000036.1, forward strand.
TCACCGAATTGACCACCGCTATCCCACACGCCGGCGGGCCGTTTGCCTACAGCCGTCGGGCGTTCGGCGAGAAAGGCGGATTGATCGCCGGCATCGCCACGCTGATCGAGTTTGTCTTTGCGCCCCCCGCCATTGCCATGGCCATCGGCGCCTACCTGAATGTGCAATATCCGGAACTTGATCCGAAGATTGCAGCGGTCGGCGCGTATTTCGTGTTCATGACCTTGAATATCCTTGGCGTGAGCATTGCTGCGACCTTCGAATTGGTGGTCACCGTACTGGCCGTTGCCGAGCTTTTAGTATTCATGGGCGTGGTGGCGCCGGGCTTCAGCTTCAGTAATTTTGTATTGAATGGCTGGTCGGGCTCCAACGAATTCACCATGGCCTCCATCCCCGGGATCTTCGCGGCGATACCGTTCGCGATCTGGTTCTTCCTCGCCATCGAAGGCGCGGCGATGGCCGCCGAAGAGGCGAAAGACCCGAAACGGACGATTCCCAAGGCTTACGTCAGCGGCATTCTGACCCTGGTATTTCTGGCCATCGGCGTGATGGTCATGGCTGGCGGCGTTGGCGACTGGCGTCAGCTGTCGAACATCAACGATCCGCTGCCGCAGGCGATGAAAGCCGTGGTCGGCAATAACTCGACGTGGATGCACATGCTGGTGTGGATCGGCCTGTTCGGGTTGGTGGCGAGTTTCCACGGGATCATCCTCGGTTACTCGCGACAGTTCTTCGCTCTTGCCCGCGCCGGTTATCTGCCTAAGGGGCTGGCCAAACTCTCGCGCTTCCAGACCCCGCACCGGGCGATTCTGGCCGGTGGCGTGATCGGCATTGCGGCGATCTACAGCGATGGTTTGGTTAACCTGCAAGGCATGACTTTGACCGCAGCGATGATCACCATGTCGGTGTTCGGCGCGATCGTGATGTACATCATCAGCATGCTCAGCCTGTTCAAACTGCGCAAAACCGAGCCAAACCTGGAGCGCACCTTCCGTGCGCCGGGTTATCCGGTGGTGCCGGCGATTGCACTGTTTCTGGCGGTGGTGTGTCTGGTGGCGATGGCGTGGTTCAACACGCTGATCGGTTGTGTGTTCCTTGGCTTTATGGCCGCTGGCTATCTGTATTTCCAGCTGACCGCCAAGCAACGCGCCGATGCCCCGACAGACGCTATGCTCGAAGGTATCTAGCTGACATATAAAAGTGCACAGCGCCCATTCAGGCACTGTGCTGGAACCCTGTAGGAGCTGCCGCAGGCTGCGATCTTTTGATCTTGTTTTTAGAAATTCAAAGACAAAAGATCGCAGCCTTCGGCAGCTCCTACAGGGGTTTATCGATTACAGGAGGATATCGTGGCCGCATTCGCCCATTCCGTCGGCGCCCAGACCTATCGCTTCGACAGCCTCAAGGACGTCATGGCCAAGGCCAGCCCGGCGCGCTCCGGAGATTTCCTCGCCGGTGTCGCCGCGCTCAATGATGGCGAACGCGTGGCGGCACAAATGGCGTTGGCCGACATCCCGCTCACGCATTTCCTGCAAGAAGCGCTGATCCCCTACGAATCCGATGAAGTCACCCGACTGATCATCGACACCCACGACAAACAGGCCTTCGCCGTGGTCAGCCACCTCACCGTCGGCGGCTTCCGCGACTGGTTGCTCAGCGACGCCGCCGATGAAACCAGCCTGCGCAACCTCGCCCCCGGCCTGACGCCGGAAATGGTCGCCGCCGTGTCGAAAATCATGCGCGTGCAGGATTTGGTATTGGTCGCGCAGAAGATCCGCGTGGTGACGAAATTTCGCGGCACTCTCGGCCTGCGCGGGCGCCTGTCTACGCGTCTGCAACCGAACCACCCGACCGACGAACCCTCCGGCATCGCCGCGAGCATTCTCGACGGTCTGCTCTACGGCAACGGCGACGCGATGATCGGCATCAACCCGGCCACCGACAGCATTGCCTCGATTTGCGCGATGCTGGAAATGCTCGATGCGATCATCCAGCGCTACGACATTCCGACTCAAGCCTGCGTGCTCACCCACGTCACCACCTCGATCGAGGCGATCAACCGGGGCGTGCCGCTGGATCTGGTGTTCCAGTCGATTGCCGGCACCGAAGCGGCCAACGCCAGTTTCGGTATCAACCTGAATGTCTTGCAGGAGGGTTATGACGCCGGCCTGAGCCTTAATCGCGGCACCCTCGGGCAAAACCTGATGTATTTCGAAACCGGTCAAGGCAGCGCGCTGTCGGCCAACGCTCACCACGGTGTCGATCAACAGACCTGCGAGACCCGAGCCTACGCCGTGGCACGGCATTTCAAACCGTTTCTGGTGAACACCGTCGTAGGATTTATCGGCCCGGAATACCTCTACAACGGCAAACAGATCATCCGCGCCGGCCTTGAAGACCACTTCTGCGGCAAGCTCCTCGGCGTGCCGATGGGTTGCGACATCTGCTACACCAACCACGCCGAAGCCGACCAGGACGACATGGACACCCTGCTGACTCTGCTCGGTGTCGCCGGGATCAACTTCATCATGGGCATCCCCGGCTCCGACGACATCATGCTCAATTACCAGACCACTTCGTTTCATGACGCGCTCTACGCTCGCCAGACACTAGGCCTGAAACCAGCCCCGGAATTTGAACAATGGCTGGCCAACATGGGCATCTTCACGCAGGCGGACGGCAAGGTTCGCTTCGGTAACAATCTGCCGCCGGCCTTCCGCCAGGCGCTGGCGCAACTGGGATGAGTCGCATGGATAAACCGCCCGTCGATCCGCAAAACCCTTGGCTGGAACTGCGCCGCCTGACCCCGGCGCGGATTGCCCTTGGCCGCACCGGCACCAGTTTGCCGACCAGCGCACAACTGGATTTCCAGTTTGCTCACGCTCAGGCGCGTGATGCGGTGCACTTGCCGTTTGATCACGCGGGGCTCAGTGCGCAATTAAGTGAACGAGGGCGTGAGAGTTTGCTGCTTCACAGTGCGGCGCTGGATCGCAACAGCTACCTGCAACGCCCGGATCTGGGACGCAAACTCAGCGATGACTCGGCGCAAAGTCTTCGCGGCTACTTGGCCGCGCACCCCGGCGGGGTCGATCTGGTCATTGTCGTCGCAGATGGCTTGTCGGCACTGGCAGTGCATCGCCACACACTGCCGTTTATCAACCGGCTGGAAGAACAAATGAGCGGCGATGGCTGGTCAATCGCCCCGGTGGTCTTGGTGGAACAGGGCCGCGTCGCCATCGGCGATGAAATCGGGCAATTGCTCGGCGCGAAAATGGTGGTGATGCTGATTGGTGAGCGCCCGGGCCTCAGTTCGCCGGACAGCTTGGGGCTGTATTTCACCTACAACCCAAAAGTCGGCCTGACCGATGCCTATCGCAACTGCATTTCCAATGTCCGGCTGGAGGGTTTGAGCTACGGCATGGCGGCGCATCGCTTGCTGTACCTGATGCGCGAGGCGTGCCGGCGGCAGCTGTCGGGGGTCAATCTGAAGGATGAAGCGCAAGTTCAGACGCTGGAGTCGGATGCAGGTCAGGACATGAAAGGAAACTTCCTACTGGATCCGCCGCCAAACTGAACCGTTTCTGCATTGCGTTTCTGATCCTGTTTGAGGCAGGATCGATGCACGGCCGCCAGGGTTTACCGTCGCCGTCACAACACGTGAAGACAGCCACTTGAAGGACGAGACCTGACATGCGGATTATCCAAGCGACTCTTGAACACCTCGATTTGCTCACGCCGTTGTTCGTCAAATACCGCGAGTTTTATGGCTCCCTGCCTTATCCCGACTCGTCCCGCGCCTTCCTCGAAAAACGCCTGCGCCGCAAGGAATCGGTGATTTATCTGGCGCTGGCCGATGATGACGACAAAAAGCTCATGGGTTTCTGTCAGCTCTATCCGAGCTTTTCATCGCTGTCACTCAAGCGTGTGTGGATCCTCAACGACATCTACGTCGCCGAAGACGCCCGCCGCCAACTGGTCGCCGACAACCTGATCCGCACTGCGAAGAAGATGGCCAAGGAAACCCAGGCTGTGCGCATGCGCGTCTCGACCAGCAGCAACAACGAAGTGGCGCAGAAAACCTACGAATCGATTGGGTTCAAGGAAGACACCGAGTTCAAGAACTACGTGTTGCCGATCAGCGACGAGCTCTGAAGTCAAAAGATCGCAGCCTTCGGCAGCTCCTACGGGGCTGCGATCCACTCCCTGACAATTACTCACACACCGACATCCCTCGCTACAAAACCAACGCGCTTTTGATGTTTCAGGCCGTATAATCTCGAGCTTCCCAGCTTGTAAGAAAAACTACACCTCGCTGTAGGCTTACACGAAGTTATCCGCACAGGCCTGCCGAGTCGGGCCGCCATACAGGTGCCTCCATGGATTTCAACCCGCTCGACCTGATCCTGCATCTCGACGTTTATCTCGATTTGCTGGTTAACAACTACGGGCCGTGGATCTACGCCATCCTGTTTCTGGTGATTTTCTGCGAAACCGGTCTGGTGGTGATGCCATTCTTGCCGGGTGATTCGCTGCTGTTCATCGCCGGTGCCGTGGCGGCTGGCGGCGGCATGGATCCAGTACTGCTGGGCGGTTTGCTGATGCTCGCGGCGATTCTCGGCGACAGTACCAATTACGTGATCGGACGAACGGCCGGCGAGAAGCTGTTCAGCAATCCGAACTCGAAAATCTTCCGTCGTGACTATCTGCAAAAGACCCATGACTTCTACGACAAGCACGGCGGCAAAACCGTAACGCTTGCGCGCTTTCTACCGATCATCCGTACCTTCGCTCCGTTCGTGGCAGGCGTTGCGCGTATGCCGTATCCGCGCTTCTTCGGTTTCAGTGTTCTGGGTACGATCCTCTGGGTGGGTGGCCTCGTGACGCTGGGCTACTTCTTCGGCAACGTTCCGTTCATCAAGAAGAACCTGTCGTTGCTGGTTGTTGCGATCATCTTGCTGTCTCTCATTCCGATGATCATCGGCGTGGTGCGCAGCCGTTTTGGCGGCACTAAAGCCCAATCGCACTAAGCGATGTGGTCGCTAAGCGCCTGGCGGCGTCGACGCATCCTCGCCAAGCATCCGATTGCCGACGACATGTGGCAACGGGTGCGCCACCACCTGAGTTTTCTTGACGGCATCACTGCTGCCGAAGATCAGTGGCTGCGCGAAGCCTGCGTCCTGTTCCTCGAAGAAAAACACCTGACCGCCCTGCCAGGCGTCGAACTGCATCAGGAACAACGCCTGCTGCTTGCCGCTCAGGCGCAATTGCCGCTGCTCAATCTTGGTGATCTGAATTGGTATCAAGGCTTCCACGAAATCGTCCTTTATCCCGATGACTTTGTCAGCCCGCAACGACACCGCGATGCCAGCGGCGTCGAGCACGAATGGGATGGCGAACACAGCGGCGAAGCCTGGCAGCAGGGGCCGATTATTCTCGCCTGGCCTGGGGTGATGGCCAGTGGTGGCTGGGAAGGTTACAACCTGGTGATCCACGAGCTGGCGCACAAACTCGACATGCTCAATGGCGATGCCAATGGCCTGCCACCGCTGCACGCGGACATGCGCGTCAGCGACTGGGCCGAGGTGATGCAGGCCGCTTACGATGATCTTGACGGTCAACTGGAGCGTAATCCTGACGCCGAGACCGCGATCGATCCTTACGCGGCTGAGAATCCGGCAGAGTTCTTTGCCGTCACCAGTGAGTACTTCTTCAGCGCACCCGATCTGCTCCATGAGACTTATCCACAGGTCTATGAGCAGTTGCGACTTTTCTATCGTCAGGATCCATTGAGCAGGTTGCGGCAACTTCAGGCCAGCGACCCGGTCTATCAGGCTCACGACTAAGCTCTGCACGACCTTCAGGACTTTCGGTGAATGGCGTCGACGGCAGAATATGCCTATAATCGCCGCCACTTTTTGGTCAATCCGGCCAAGTGTTTTTGGTCAACTACGGGGGCAACGCCCAATGAGCTACAGCAAGATTCCGGCTGGCAAAGACCTGCCGAACGACATCTACGTCGCGATCGAGATTCCGGCCAACCACGCGCCGATCAAATACGAAATCGACAAAGACAGCGATTGCCTGTTCGTTGACCGTTTCATGGCCACCCCAATGTTCTACCCGGCCAACTACGGTTACATCCCGAACACCCTGGCTGACGACGGTGATCCCCTCGACGTTCTGGTTGTAACCCCTTACCCGGTTGCGCCAGGCTCGGTTATCCGTGCACGTCCGGTTGGCATCCTGAACATGACCGACGACGGCGGCGGCGATGCCAAAGTCATCGCAGTCCCACACGACAAGCTGTCCCAGCTGTACGTGGACGTTAAGGAATACACCGACCTGCCACCTCTGCTGATCCAGCAGATCGAGCACTTCTTCGCGAACTACAAAGATCTCGAAAAAGGCAAATGGGTCAAGATCGAAGGCTGGGCCGGTGCAGACGCCGCCCGCGAAGCAATCACCAAGTCGGTTGCTGCCTACAAAGGCTAAGACGCTTCGGCTCGCGTGATGCTTGAAGAAAACCCCGGATATCCGGGGTTTTTTTATCGACGTGAGCCAGTCGCTTAAACAGGCTGTTTATCGCTCTCTTGATATTGTTGTGACCTGTTTAATTTCCCACAAGAACGTCTTACATCCCGTCGTAAAATTCAGCCTGCTTTTGAACGCTCGGTTTATTCAAACCGCTCTGGCACGGCCGTAGACTCCGTGTTTATGAGAAAGAACACGAGCGGTCCAAGATTCAAGGCACTCCTGGAAGCAGCGAACATCTCCACCACGGGATTCGCAAAGTTCTGGGGCACGGAAGCCCAAAATGTCCACAACTGGTACACCCGGGGCGTCCCGGCGTATCGCATGGAAGAGGTCTCACGCCTGCTGTCCGTGAACAGCGAATGGCTGAAGACTGGCGAAGGCCACAAGGAGTCGCCGCGTCTCCATGCCCCTGCCAGCAATGGCGACACCTTCGACGCCCAATCTGTGCGCGGCGTCTATACGGTCATTGATCCCAACGACATCGACCTGGTGTTTTTCAATGAGAAACCTCTCACCGATACCGGCAAAACACACGTCATCGAAGATACGGATCAATCCATCCGCCTGCTTCGCGCGCAGCTGGATCAACTTGAAATAAAACACTCTGACGCTATCTGTGCACGCATGATCGGCAACAGCATGGCCGAGCGAATCGAAGACGGATCCATCGTTGCCATTGATCGAGGACTGACTCAGGTCGTCGATGGTGAGATCTATGCGATCGAACACGACGGGATGTTGCGCATCAAGTATCTGCATCGCATGCCGGGCAATGGCTTACGCCTGCGTAGCCACAACAGTGCCGAGTACCCGGACGAGATCTTCCGTGCAGCGCAACTGGACGAGCAGCGGATTCATATTCTGGGCTGGGTGTTCTGGTGGTCGACACTGAGCAAGCGTCGGCCGGTGGTGCCGTTTCTCTAATGATCGTCAGTGCACAACGCTATTTCTGATGCTTTGACAGCTCTAATCCGCACTTCGGGCTGGGAATCTGCGGTAAAAATCAGTATCCTTCGCCCCACATTTGCGCATCGACCCGCCCTGCGGTTCTGATAGCGCCCGACGCGGCAGACCAACCTCTGACCAAGTCCCACAGCCGGACGCAAGATCCGGGTGTACGTTTTGAAGGCTGGCGCGGTTTACCAAAAATGAACCAAGCCAGTCCCCGAGAAGCCGGCCACAAGCCGGCTTTTTAATGCCCGCCAGAAAGACACTCACCTGTTAATTCCCTCGCTGCTGACTCACTTCGGCCTGTCAGGTTGCGTCGTGCTGGGTGGCGGCTGTCCATTGTCTTGTTAAAAACTCTTTCGGTGACTTTCCTGCGGGCAAAACAAAACCCCAACTGCATTCGCAATTGGGGTTTCGGAATTTAATCTTGACGATGACCTACTCTCACATGGGGAAACCCCACACTACCATCGGCGATGCATCGTTTCACTGCTGAGTTCGGGATGGGATCAGGTGGTTCCAACGCTCTATGGTCGTCAAGAAATTCGGGTACTGAGTCGTGACCAGATGGCCTCGCTTCAGCAAATTGGGTATGTGACAGCTTTCGGTGTTTGTGAACATCGAACTTTCGGTTCGTTTCGTCTTCACACACCGCAATCTGGTCTCTCTCGTCTTTTCAACTAGGAGCATCAAATTGCTTGGGTGTTATATGGTCAAGCCTCACGGGCAATTAGTATTGGTTAGCTCAACGCCTCACAGCGCTTACACACCCAACCTATCAACGTCGTAGTCTTCGACGGCCCTTCAGGGAACTCAAGGTTCCAGTGAGATCTCATCTTGAGGCTAGTTTCCCGCTTAGATGCTTTCAGCGGTTATCTATTCCGAACATAGCTACCCGGCAATGC
>NZ_LHVN01000037.1:2500-104286 GCF_001269815.1 Pseudomonas sp. P1.31
CACGAAGGCCGACCCCAAGGGGTCGGCCTTCGTAGCCCTGCTCTTCTATATATAAGCTGCGATCGCTGTACCTGAGCCTCACGGATAGCTAAACGACTTAACCAGCGTCAACTCTCCCACCGCGCGCATCGGGATAAGGAACGTCTCCATCTTCTCGCTCGGTGTTCCCTCTTCGGTGATCACCGTTACCTGCGCCGTGGTTAACGGCTGCACCGCGTCATCCCCTCCCTCTTCATCTCCGCGATAGCCACCGCCGTAATAATTCACGTAAACCAGATACTGACCCTTGATCGGTGCCGGCATGGCGAAGATTTCCGGGCCGTAACCAGTGGTGACGTCGACATCCAGCGCTGCACCGTTTGGCGCGACGCGATTGCCGTACCAGATGTGCGCGCCATCGGGCGTCACCAGATGAAGGTCGAGGTCGGTACCGTCGCTGTCCCATGCCAATAAAACGCGAAGCTTGGCCGGGGTCGCGCCGCCGCTGGTGTTGAGAAACTGCGTGCGATGGCGTTGTTGTCCGTCGGGGCTGCGCACTTCGACACTGTTGCTGCCATTGGGGAAGGAGAACGGTCGGTCAAAGCGTCCGGATTCGTCGATCTTCAACGGCATGCTCACACCGTTGACAATCAATCGGCCGGGCTCGTTGCTCTTCGGCGTGGCTTTGATCTCGCCACTGATGCGCGCGGTCTTGGCCTGGCCGATCGGCGTGTTCACTGACGAGGCCGGGTAGTTGACGGTCTGACGAAAACTTTCGCCCTCGCCTTCGGGCGCGCCGCTGCGCCAGCCACCGACCGGCGTGTCGAGTTTGACGCTGTCGGCAGCCATGGCCACGGGCAGCACATTAAAGGCACAGAGCAGCAGCAAGACCTGTGGATAACGGAGTGTCATGGTCTATTCCAGCAAAAGGTGACGGGCGAGCCCTTCGATGTAGGTTTCATCCTGGCCATTGGGGTGTGCTTCAAAGGCCAGGTGCAGATATTCGTGAGTCAGATCGAGGCGATCCTGCAAGGTCAGCACGCCGCGCACATAAATGCGCTGGCGTTCGCGGTCGACGTAAGGTCGTCCGAACGCGAGTTTGCACACGGCAAATGTGCTGACTTCGTTGTAGCCGGTTTCGCTGTCCAGTTTTGGCCGCCAGCCACGACGCTGTTTTTGCAGCCAGTCCTGTGCGGCGGGCAATGCTTGGCAAGAAGCAATCGGGTTATCCCAACGGCTGAGGCTGGCGCGCGGATAGGCGTGCAGCAAAATCGCGTCATATCGTTGCCCCGCATTCGCCTGCTCGACAGCCTGCTGCCAAGAGAGTTTGTCCGGGCCGGGCTGATCCGAGTGATAAGTGACGGTGCTGCCGGCCAACACCAGATCGGCTGTCCACGCGGCAATGTTGCGCGACTCGACAGAGGCCGGACGCGGCGCAACTCGCTGCCGATTGCTGCTGTCATCAATGCTCAGGCAATCGCCATTGCGCGTCGCGTTCTGCAATAGATAGGTGCGAATGGCGACGGCAAGTGCTTTGGCAGCTTCGGCGGGGTCAGCTTTGGCTTCGCGTTCAAGGACTCGGGCGACATATTCTTCGCGATCCACGCGGGCGACGAGTTTGTCGTTGAGCAGAAACAGTTCGCCGTCGCTGTGGATATCCAGCGCGTTGCCGTTGGCGAACTCGACACGGTAGTCACCCTTTAATGAACCCGATGCCGCGATACGTTCGCCCGCTAAAACCCTCGAAACCGGATATTTCGAAAACAGGCCGACTTCAACACAGCGCCCCGCTTCCGCCGGCCATGTAATTGGCAAAACCGTCGACAGCGCTTGCGCGTAATGACGCAAGACCATCTGACTGGTGCCGCGCCCGCCCGCCCAGAGCGGCGAGCCGTCAGCCGTCCAACCGGCGAAACCACCCTGCCGTGACTGGGGATCCCGATCGCCGAGCCAACTCCAGGTTTTCACCCGTAGACGTCCGCCCAGTTCACCCACGACATTGCCGTCCGCTGCATTAAGCAGTACATCGAGCAGCACCCGCCGCGCCTGATCCTGTGCAGGCAAAGTCGCCAACACCTTAAGTAGCTCGACAACGGAAACGCGTTGAGCTGGCTGCACCGATGGCAAATCCAGCAGCCACGACGGCGCCTGCCGCGCCTGCCAATAAGCACGCCAATCCCCAGCCGCGATCCCCAACCGCGAAGGCTCGAAATACAACCCGCAAGACTTCACCAACGCCTGATCACGCTCGATCTTGCCGCCCGCCGTGCAGCAATAAACCTCTTCCTTCGACTGCCCACGACATTCATATGCCGGTTCGTGCGCGACGGTATCCACCAGCCACGCGTAGACGAACAACTTCCACAGACTGCCCAGGGGCGTGTCCAGCGTCGGTGGCAACGGTTCGCGAGCAATCAACTGCGTGTGATTCAGCGACAACAACTCGCCTTTATAAGCCAGACGCAGCGGCTCATCCTGCGCCGTCGCCAGCGCAGGCATCACACACAACATCAGCCACAGCAGCGAGCGGGTCATGTCAGTTGACCGTGACCTGACCGAGCGCGGCTTTCGCTTCCTGGGCCTGATGCTGCGGCGCGTAAATCTGGGTGAAGCGCACCGGCGGCAGATTGAACTGGCCTTTCTGCGAGAAACGCACCAGATGACGCAGACGCAACTCGCCGCTCAGCGCATCCACCGGCACCGCGTAAGCCAGCTGTCCCGGTTCGAAGCGCGCCTTCTCCAGCGCGCTCGGCTCAGTGCCGTCCTTACCCTGCAACTTGATGCCCCACGTCGTACGCTCGACATCGGCACCCGGCGGCAACGGCACTTCGAGCATGCCGTAACGCAGCGGCTTCGGCGCTTTGCTGGTGAGGATCACTTCGTCCAGATACAGGCTGTCGCTGGACAACGGCTTGCTGCCGACCGGCTCCAGTTTGAAGGTGAATGCTTCGTCGCCCGGCACCAGTCGCGACAGACGACGGGTGATGGTCACGGCCATCGGATCGACTGCCGGCTGCTGAGTCTGGAAGCTCAGCGCCGCGCGCAATGGACGCTCCTGAGTACCGGAAACCGTCAACACGCTTGGCACCGGCGTCGTGCCCTGCCACGTCCAGTACATCTCACCGGTTGCACCGTAGTTTTTCTTCCAGCCTTCACCCGGCGTCAGCGCGATGGTCGGCGAGGCTTGAGCGATGCTGCGTTGTAGCCAGGTCAGCGCTAGCGCTCGCTCCAAGGTCGATTGCTGCGGCAACAGACGTTGCAACAATGCCTGCGCGCGCGCCTGATCGAACGGTTGCAGCGACACATTCAGCGCTTCGGCAAATGGCTGCGAACTCACCGACAGACGCTGTTGCGCAGCGCCCACCTGACGATTGAAGGCTTCCGGCAAGGTCACTTTCGACTGCGCAGCCAACGCTGCGGTCAACACCCGCGCCGCCGCCAGACCGAGCGCTGAATCCGGATCGCTCATCACCAAACTGTTTTGGCCATCGTCGAGCATGGTTTCGGCATTGCCTTCACCAGCCTTGGCCAGATCCTCCATCAATCCTGTCAGCAACGTATTCACCGGCAGATGCATCTGCTTGGCGAACGACAGAATCAACGCGCGCTGCAGCAACGGCGTGTTCGGCGCTTGTTTGGCGTAAACCTCCAACACTCGCTGCCAGTGCTCCGGCGGCAAGGTCAGTTCCAGCACTTGGCTGGCGTTGAAGTCGGCGTAATAGGCGTAAGCGGTGAGGAACGCATCCGGCTCACCGTCGTAGCCCCACCAAGTAAAACTCGCCGAAGGCCCGGCCATTTGCACCAGACGCAGGCGGCTGTTTTGCATGATCAGGCGCAAGCGATCGCGGATCTGCGGGTTCGACGCCAGCGATGGATAAGCGATGCTCAACGGCAGCAAGCGGCTGGCCGTTTGTTCGACGCCGCCGTACGGATAGCTGAGCAGATCATCGAGCGCCGAGCGGAACAGCGCTTGCGGACTGTCATCCAGGCGCAGGCGAATATCGGTGGCATCCGCTGGCAGGCTTAACGGTGTATCGCCGCTGGCGACGTCGAGACTTTGCGTCTGCGTCACTTGCCAGCCATCACCCGTCGCGCTGAGGCGTACAGCCAAGGCATCAGCAGTTTTACCGTCCTGCACCAGTTCCGCAGTCCATTCGCCGGAAGCCAATGCGAACCCTGGCAGTGGCAGGTAATTGATGCCGTTGTTCAAAGTCACCGGCAGACGCTGTTCGGTGCCAGCGTAGTGAGTGACCAATTCAGCCTTCACTGGTTTCTCGGCCTGACTGAACGCGAACACACCAAGCTGTGGCTGATCACCTTTGCGGAATTTGCTCGGCCCGCTCCACTTCAGGTAGAGCGGTTTTTCCGAGCGCACGAACTGCTTCTTCTGCCCGACCTGACCGTCGTCGGCGATCGCTCGGGCAGTGATGCGCCAGCGGGTCAGCGAGTCTGGCATCTTGAAGGTGAAGCGGGTTTTGCCGTCGGCGCCGGTCAACAACTCCGGTTGCCATGCGGCGGTGTCAACGTCTTCACGACGCGGACGCTCCAGCACTTTCACTCCTCGTTCGCTGCGGTTGGCTTTGCCCGGCGCACCCGGACTGCCCGGCAGCGCGACGTCATAACTGATGAACGACAGGCTGGCGCTGGTGCGCACGTTGTTGCGGCGCGGGTGATAGAAGAACTGGTCGATGGTCGGCGCGACTTCCGGTTGCAGCGCGTAGACCATTTCGTCGACGACGCTGACGGTCAGATGCGCCGGTACCACTTTGCCGGCGAACTGCGTGGTGAGGTCAACCGTGACGGTGTCGCCCGGCAGATAGACCTGTTTGTCAGTGCTGATCGCCACGTCGATTTGCGGCGCGATGACTTTGATCCCGGCGTTCTGGAAACTGTACTGACCACCCTTGGTGTAGAGCACGGAGAAGGTCAGGTTCGGCGCGAAGTTGTCTTTCACCGGGATGCGCGCGCGGTATTGGGTGTCGCTGAGTTTTTCCAGCTTCAGCCAGTCGCCACCCTTGGCCAGCAGCGCAGTGGCTTCGACCTTGTCACGTTCCAGCGACAGCAAGGCATCGCTGACCGGCTCCGGGAACGTGATCAGCGCCAGCGCCTCATCACCAGCCTTGTACTCAGGTTTGTCGAGGACGATTTCCACGGTACCTGGCACTGCTTTGACGCCATCGCCGGTGACCGAATGCCCGGTGGCACCGAGCACGCGACCGTGTTGGTCTTTCAACGTCAGGTTGTAAGTGCCGGGACGATCGAAGGCCAGACTGAAACCCTTGTCAGTCGCCGCAAGTTTGCCTTCGCCCGTGCTCTGGTCTTCCAGACGCACCCAGCCATAAGTGCTCGGCGTCACCGCTTTGCTCTGCTCGCTGCCGCCCTCGTTGGCGTAGCTGAACGCAACCTTGTCGCCGACCGCGCTGAAGCGTTGCGGCGCGCTCAAGCGGAAGCTTGCGGCGCCACGGTCAATCAGGATTTCCTTGGTGGTCTTGACCCGATACGCCGCGCCATCGCTGGCAAACACGGTGAGCATGTAGCGGCTCGGTTTGTCGGCGGCCGGCAGGTCGAGGGTCGCGTTGCCCTTGCTGTCGGTGGTCAGTTCGGTGCTGGTCAGTTCCACCGGGAATTGCCCGAGGTATTGCAGTTCGTTGTCGACCATCGACAGTTGTTGGGCGCGCAGACTCAGAGTGAGTTTGGCGTTGGCCACCGGTTTGCCGTCCGGGTACAGCAGCACCAGACTGCCCTTCACCGGTTCGCCGGTGCGGTAATCCTGTTTGGCCAGGCTCAGCGAAATCTCGAAGTGCGGCTTGATGTACTCGGCTACACGGAAAGCGCTGCTGTAGGCCTGATCCTTGTAGTTGAAACGAATCTCGTAACCGCCCGCCACCGCGTTGTCCGGCAACTGGAAGCGGCCCTGAGTGCCGGCCTTCGAATCGAGTTTCAAATCGAGGTGCTGCAACTCGGTGCCCGTCGCATCCAGCACCGCGACGCTGACATCCGCCGCCCCCGGCAACACCGAATCCCGCGCATTCTTGAACTCACGGCCAACGATCTTCAGCGATACCCAATCACCCGGGCGATACAGCGGCCGGTCGGTGAAGGCATAGAGTTTGGTGTCGTAGATTTCGCTGTCGTAATAGAAGTTTTCGGAGACAAACACCCCGCCCTCTTCGTCCTCGCCGATGACGAACGAGCGCTCAGGGCTGACGTGTTTCAGGCGCAGCAAACCATCAGTGTCGGTCGCGCCGCTGCTCATCACACCGAGGCCATCCGTCCACAGCACATTGACCTTCGGCACCGAGCTGCCTTCATGTTTGCGTGCGGCCCAGACCAGCAATTCATCGCCGGCAATTTTGCTCACTGCCACCGTGTTGGAAACGAAGACCATGGTGGTCGCGCGGTACTTGCCGATCAGCGCTTCGACCAGATACAGACCGGGTTTCAGATTGCCCAACGGGATGTAGACGTTGCCCGGTGCGACGCTGACGAAATCACTGGAAGACCCCGTCAGATTCACACCTTCCGGTGGCTGAATCGGCTTGGCCTGCCACAACGGATAGCGGAACTGGCTGACCACCGGCAGACCCGGAATCAACGCAAATTGCGGCTGCGCGTCGTACGGCGTCGGTGCGGCGATGGCGTTGCCCATCTTCAGTTCCGGCACTTCTTCGGTGACCTGTTTGCGCGACTCATAAGAGAACGCGCGCTGCATCACCCGACGGGATTTGCGGTACCAGTTATCCCACAGGTACGCGAGGGTGTTGGACAGGCCTTCACCCTTGAACTGGCCGTCGCTGACCACACGGTGCAAGTTCTTTTGGCGCTTGAGGAAGTCCAACGGCTTGTCGATGCGGTACACACGAATGTCGGCGCCGCCATACGGCTCCATGCGGAATCGACGGTAATCGCGGCCCGGCGCTTCGAGTCGAACCATTGCCTGTTCATCACTGGCGAAACTGCTGTCGGCAAGCAGGAAAAAGCTCTCACCGGAGACCGGCGTATAGCCGCTCGGCTCGACGGTATCTTCGGCATTCACCGCCGAAAAAGGCAGGGCTAATACCAACAGTAGGGGCAGGAAACGCAACATGCGGGCACCGGTCATTGGGAGAGAAAGTTCAGTCGATAGACGCCGATGAAGTTGGGGTTGGCTGCGTCGGGTATCCATCGGGTGTCCTTCCATGTCATGAGTTGCTGCAGGCTTGCCGAACGCATGCCGTTGTCAGTCGGGGTGGTGGTGCCGGTGTGATAGGCGATGTAGCGGCCCATCCAGATCATCAGGTGCTGGTCGTCGCCCTGATCGAAAAACATCAAATCACCCGGCCGCGCCTGCGACACGTCGCGGCTGACCAGATGGCTGTTGAACTGAATCAGTTTGATCGCGTTGACGTAAGGCCCGACCTTGCCGCCACCCTGCTGCCATTGCTGGGCGAGCTTGCGCTGGTCATCGGTCAGCGACAGCTCCGGCGGCAGATAACGATTGGACAGGCCATTGCTGCGCAGCCATTTATCGTCGTGGACTTTCAGCGCTTCGTTGGCGGCGAAACGCACCAGCCCGGCGCAATCCTGTTGATACCAGCGCGGGCTCGGGCCTTGGCTGAGTTGCTCCTGGGCGATGCGCACGAACCAGGCGCGAAACACCTGGGATTGCGCGGGATCCAGCGCGGGGGCTTCGACGGCTCGGGCACCCGCACTGAGTAACAGTGCGAGCAAGCCGAGACTGCGGATCAGTGTCGTCACAGCGCTTTCCACTCCAGCGGCAGCCACTGCCAGTGGCCGTCAGGCTCGCTGCCTTCAGGCAAAGTCAGGGCATATTTGCCGTAGCCGCCGAGGGTGCGCAGTTTCGGGATCAGGTAGGTTTGCGCGGCGTTGTAAAACACCGGTTCCATGTCCTGCGGCAGGCTTTCGAGGGTTTCCTGCTGCATCAGTTGCGCCATCGAATCCGGGCCGAAGTAGATCGGCATCAGCACATCTTTGGGCAGCACGTCGGCCATCGGCGGGAAGCGTTTGTCGAGGGTGCCGAGTGCCTTGTCGACAAGTTTGTCATCGAGGGAGAAGAGCAGCGTCGAACCGTGACGGGCAAGACTGACTTTCATGAAAGCCTTGCCGGAAATAGCCTCCGGGTTCTCGGCATCTTTGGCTGCGTAAGGGCCGAAGTTGGAGCTGACCTGACGCTGCCAGACGTGGTTCTGGCCTTCCTGTTTCTCGACCACCGGGAATACGTTTTCTTCAACATTGGACTCAAACGCGCCGACCATCGAGCCGAACAATTTGCCGAGGTCGCCGTCGAGTTTGCCGCTGTCTTCATCTTTCAGACTGACGACCAACAGCGGCGTGTACAAACGCGAATCGGCATACCAGCACAGGCCTGCCGCGCCGGCCACGTGTTCGGTGAGGGTTTGCGCCACGGCTTCTTCGGCACCGAGTTTTACCAGCAGCGGTTTTTGCGGTTCGGCCGCGACCGGCAAGGTCACGCAGGCACTGGCGCCGAGCGGCATCGCCTGCCAGACCGGTTTGAAATCGAAGTCCGGCTGGTTTTCCAGTTCGTCCATCGCGAGGTAGCTGTGCCAGCCCTTGTCGTCCATGTCGAAACGCAGCCCGGCGAAGTTCGGGATGAAGCGCTGATAACCCATGGCGAGGACGCTGGAATTGACCGACAGACGCTGTTTGGTTTCCGGGGTTTTCGCTGGCAGACCGAAGGCTTCGGGGAACAGTTTTTCACCGTTGAGCAGCGCCGCGAATGCCTGCGGTGAAACGTGACCCGACTCTTCGGAGGCGCCGCTTTCCGGGTCGTCGTACTTGGTCGGGTTGGACAGCACCACCAGTTTGTCGCCGTGAGAAGCGAACAGCAGGGCTTTGCTCGCGTTGTAAGTCAACTGATAGAGCGGCACGGTGTCGCCACCGACCTTGATTTCGGCAATCTGGCTGAGTTGCGTGTCATCCAGTGCGACCTTCGCCAGCGGCTCGAGCAATTTGGCCAGACCGCCGCGATCCATCACCAACAGGAAATCCTTCAGGCGACCATCCGCCCCGCGCCACAGCGCCACGTCGGCTGGTTGATCGAAAAGCTGCTCGATCAGGCTGTCCTGCAACTTCAGATCATGCTCGTAGATGATCCGGCGCAGGCTACCGATCAGGCCGAGACGATCGGCGTGGGTTTCGTAATAGAAGACGAAATCTTCGGTGAGCGTGGCTTTGAGGAACGGCACGGTCAGCAAGTCTTTGGGCAACTGGCTCAGGGAATGTGTTTCGAGCAGCGCGTCCGGGCGGCTCAGACCGAGCTTGTCACTGGCCAATTCCGCTGGCGGCGCCTTGGGTTTGAGCAACAGCCAGCCAAAACCACCCGCCACGCCAGCCACCAGGCACAACCCGGCCAGCAGCAATGGCCAGCGCCGCGAAGGTTTCGCCGCTGGCGTGTCGACAGCCGAAGTCACAGTGTTTTCGCTCATCTTTTCAAAGCCCGATTTCATCCGTGCAGCGGGATGCTTATTAATAGTTGAAAGTCTTTACCAGCAGCAGATCACCGATCGCCCGCAGGGGCACGATGAACGTTTCGCGTTTTTCGTCGACGGTGTTTTCGTTGAGCACCAGCGTGATTTGCGAGGTGATCACCTCGTTCTGATTGCTGGTCTCCTCGAAGTTATAGCCGCCGTTGCCGAAGTTGCCCCAATAGTTGACGTAAACCAGATAGGTACCATGCAACGGCGCAGTCATGGTGAACATTTCCGGGCCGGGGCCATCGACGCCATCCGGGTCGAGCCCGCCGCCATTGCTCAGCGCCGGCTGCGCCCAGAACGCATGCTGACCGTCGGGCGTGACAATGTGCAGATCGAGTTCGGCTTTCGGATCGTCCCATCCCAAGACAAGACGAATTCGCGCCGGCGTGCGCAAATTGTTTGCTTCATAAAATTGCACGCGCTTCAGCGACTGGCCCTCGGCGCTCATCACCTCGACGCTGTTGGAGCCGGCGCCGAACGCATACGGCCGGGCGAAACGCCCCTGGTCGTCGGTGTACAGATTCAGTGGATTGCCATTTACCGCAAGGCTGTGTGGCGGGCGCTGATGCCCGATAGCTTTGAGCTGACCCTGGATCATCGTGCGATTGCGCTGGATGCCGCGATCGATCGGCGGCGTCGGGTAGGCGACTTGCGGGTTTTCCGTACGATCGAGCAAGCCGTGATAGCGCCAGCCACCGACCGGTTCAGACAGTTCGGCAGTCGGCGCGGCCCACAGCACTGGCGCGCAGGCCAGGCCGATCAACAGCAAAAGAAGTGAACGCATGTGATGCCTCCTGCCATGCCTGAACGAAACCTTGCACCCGATCCTCGGTACTTCACAGCGGTGAAACTGCGTTTCGTCTGAAAGACCCGTGACTGTCGGGTCGTAGAAGGCGCGAAGATTAGCCATTTGGTGGTTTTTTAACAATCGGATACAGGTGCGATAGCTGTAGGAAACTGGCCAAACGGTGGACGGTGAGCCGATTAGGGATCATATTCGGCTCACAAAATGAGCCGAATAGCCTTTCTATTCGGCTCACGCATTTGAGGACAAGTCACAAATGGCAACTCAGTGGATCTGGCAGCAGCCCGACTGGCCCGACTTCAACTGGCAGGCAGAGCGCCTGACGCCGTTGTTGCGCGAGTGTGTGCAGGCGCAAGGTCAGTTAATGGGCATGGCCGGTTCGGTGAGTAACGCCTTGGGGGCGCAGGCTGAGCTGGATGCCTTGCTGCAAAACATCGTGACCTCCTCGGCGATTGAGGGGGAGCAACTGAACGTCGGCTCGGTGCGTTCGTCGCTGGCCAGACGTTTGGGCGTGGCGTTGATCGATGGTGATAACGTCAGCCAACGCAGTGAAGGTCTGGCGCAATTGATGCTGGATGCCACCCGGCGATTCGCAGAACCACTTAGCTCAGAGCGTTTGCTGGAATGGCACAGATGGTTGTTTCCTGACCAGGACACCGAGCTCACTTCAAGATCATTGCGGGTCGGCGCGCTACGCGGGGATGAGCCGATGCAGGTGGTGTCAGGAAGAATTGATCGTCCGACGGTACATTTCGAAGCCCCACCGCGCGAGGGACTTGAAGATCAACTTGAACAATTTCTGCAGTGGTTTGAGGCCAGCCAGCATCAAACAGCGCTCGATCCGATGTTGCGGGCGGGCATCGCGCATTTCTGGTTTGTCACCTTGCATCCGTTCGACGATGGCAACGGTCGTCTGACCCGCACGATCACTGATCTGGCGTTGGCTCAAGGCGAGGCGCAAGCCATTCGTTTTTACGCCATGTCGGCGAGCATTCTGGATGACCGCTCCGGGTATTACAGAGTGCTGGAGTCGAGCCAGAAAGCTTCGCTGGATATCACTGAATGGCTGACGTGGTTTCTGCAAACGTTGCTGCGCAGTCTGCAACAAGCCATCACGCGGATTGAAAGTGTGCTGGGCAAGACGCGGTTCTGGCAGGCGCATCGCGAGTCCGGACTGTCGGTGGAGCAGATCAAAGTACTCAATCGTTTGCTCGACGGCGGTGAGCGGGGTTTTGAGCTCGGTATCAGTGCCGGGCAGTATCAGACGGTGGCGAAAGTGTCGAAGGCCACGGCGACCCGGCATCTTGCGGAGTTGCTGGAGAAAGAATGCTTGCAGCGCCTGCCGGGAGGTGGCCGGAGCACGCGCTATCAAATCCGCTATCCGGATTAGCACTGACAATGCCCACCTGTGGCGAGGGGATTTATCCCCGTTGGGCTGCGCAGCAGCCCCAAAAGCTACGAGCACCTACTTTCAGGTCTACCGAGTCAGCATTGATTACGACTGCTGCGCAGCCGAACGGGGATAAATCCCCTCGCCACAAAGGATATTTGTTCTCACAAGGGATCTTTGTATTCAGATCCGATCTTTGTTTTGCACAAGGGATCTTTTCAGTCAGAGAAGATCTTTATCCTGCACAAAGGATCATTTGTTCTGGCGCGCATCGCCCTGCTCATTTGCCCACAACCCCCCTATCTGCTAGTGTCGCGCCGGTTTAACGTCAACCGGAAATCGCCGCCATGGCCCGCAAAAAAGCTGCACTGGATTTCGAACAGTCCCTCGCCGACCTGCAAACATTGGTCGAGCGTCTGGAGAACGGTGAATTGTCGCTGGAAGACTCGCTGACCGCTTTCGAGCAGGGCATCGGTCTGACCCGTGATTGCCAGGCAGCGCTGGCGCAAGCCGAGCAGAAGGTGCAAGTGCTGCTGGAGCGTGATGGCGAACTCGCCGAGGAACCCTTCGACGCGGAACAGCCAGAATGATTGCAGCGTACACGGCGACCAGCCAGAACCGCGTCAATGCGGCTCTGGAAACCCTGTTCAATGCGCCGCTGCCAGAGCTCGCACGCCTCTATGAAGCCATGCGCTACAGCGTGATGAACGGCGGCAAACGCGTGCGTCCGCTGCTGGCTTATGCTGCCTGCGAAGCGTTGGGCGGCAAGGCTGAGCAAGCCAACGGCGCGGCCTGCGCGGTTGAGTTGATCCACGCGTATTCGCTGGTTCACGACGATTTGCCGGCGATGGACGATGACGATCTGCGTCGCGGCCAGCCGACCACCCACAAAAAATTCGATGAAGCTTGCGCGATTCTCGCCGGTGACGGTTTGCAGAGCCTGGCCTTCAGCGCCCTGCTCGATCCGCGCCTGAGCGATTGCAGCAGCGATATCCGTCTGCAAATGGTCACCGCGCTGGCGCAGGCTGCCGGCCCGGCGGGCATGGTTGGCGGCCAGGCCATCGACCTCGGCTCGGTCGGCCTCAAGCTCGATCAAAAAGCCCTCGAACAGATGCACCGGCACAAGACCGGCGCGCTGATCGAAGTCAGCGTCAAACTCGGCGCTCTGGCCAGCGGCCGTGCCGAGAAAGACGAACTGCGTGCCCTGCAGACTTATGCACAGGCCATCGGCCTGGCGTTTCAGGTGCAGGACGACATTCTCGACGTCGAAAGCGATACCGAAACCCTCGGCAAACGCCAGGGCGCTGACATCGCTCGTGACAAACCAACCTACCCGGCATTGCTCGGCCTCGACGCCGCCAAGGCCTACGCCCTGGAACTGCGCGATCAGGCTCTGCATGCGCTGCGACCGTTTGACGCGGCGGCTGAGCCTTTGCGTGAGCTGGCCCGGTATATCGTTGAGCGGCGCAACTAAGCGCCGAGCAGCCAAAAAATACCAACGCGTGGGCAGGGGGCGATGCATCAGGTAAACTGCCGCATCTTTTATACCTATAACGATTCGCCTGATGCCCACGACGTTTCATGAGATTCCCCGCAAGCGCCCGACCACGCCCCTGCTCGACCGCGCGAATACGCCGGACGGCCTGCGCCGGTTAGGCGAAGCCGAGCTGGAAACCCTGGCCGATGAGTTGCGCCTGGAATTGCTCTACACGGTCGGTCAGACCGGTGGGCATTTCGGCGCCGGCCTGGGCGTGATCGAGCTGACCATCGCGCTGCATTACGTCTTCGACACGCCGGACGACCGGTTGCTGTGGGACGTCGGTCATCAGGCTTATCCGCACAAGATCCTCACCGGTCGCCGCGAGCGCATGGGCACCCTGCGTCAGAAGGACGGCATCGCTGCCTTCCCGCGCCGTGCCGAGAGCGAGTACGACACCTTTGGCGTTGGTCACTCCAGCACCTCGATCAGCGCAGCGCTGGGCATGGCGATTGCCGCCCGCCTGCAAAACAGTGATCGCAAGGCGATCGCGGTGATCGGCGACGGCGCGTTGACCGCCGGCATGGCGTTCGAGGCGCTGAACCACGCGCCGGAAGTCAACGCCAACATGCTGGTGATCCTCAACGACAACGACATGTCGATCTCGCGCAACGTCGGCGGTCTGTCCAATTATCTGGCGAAGATCCTGTCCAGCCGCACTTACGCGAGCATGCGTGAAGGCAGCAAGAAAGTCCTGTCGCGCCTGCCCGGCGCCTGGGAAATCGCCCGTCGTACCGAAGAATACGCCAAAGGCATGCTGGTTCCCGGCACCCTGTTCGAAGAGCTGGGCTGGAACTACATCGGCCCGATTGACGGCCATGACCTGCCAACGCTGATCGCCACGCTGCGCAACATGCGTGACCTGAAAGGCCCGCAGTTTCTGCACATCGTCACCAAGAAAGGCAAAGGCTTCGCCCCGGCGGAAGTCGACCCGATCGGTTACCACGCCATCACCAAACTCGAACCACTGGACGCTCCGGCCGCTGCGCCGAAGCAAGCCAGCGGGCCGAAGTATTCGGCGGTGTTCGGCGAGTGGTTGTGCGACATGGCGGCGGCGGATCCACGCTTGGTCGGGATCACCCCGGCGATGAAGGAAGGCTCGGATCTGGTGGCGTTCAGCGAACGCTTCCCGCTGCGCTACTTCGACGTGGCAATTGCCGAGCAACACGCGGTGACGTTCGCGGCCGGCATGGCCTGCGAAGGCGCGAAACCGGTGGTGGCGATTTACTCGACGTTCCTGCAGCGTGGTTACGATCAACTGGTGCATGACGTTGCGGTGCAGAACCTCGACGTGCTGTTCGCCATCGACCGCGCCGGTCTGGTCGGCGAAGACGGCCCGACCCACGCTGGCAGCTTCGACCTGTCGTACCTGCGCTGCATCCCGGGCATGGTCATCATGACCCCGAGTGATGAAAACGAACTGCGCAAAATGCTCACCACCGGTCACCTCTACAATGGCCCGGCGGCGGTGCGTTATCCGCGCGGAAACGGCCCGAATGCGACCATCGAAAAAGATCTCGAACCGGTGGAAATCGGCAAGGGCATCGTCCGCCGTCAGGGCAACAAAGTCGCCCTGCTGGTGTTTGGCGTGCAACTGACCGAAGCGCTGAAAGTCGCCGAGAAGCTGGATGCCACCGTGGTCGACATGCGTTTCGTCAAACCGCTGGATGAAGAACTGGTGCGCGAGATTGCCGGCAGCCACGAGTTACTGGTGACCATCGAAGAGAACGCGATCATGGGCGGCGCCGGTGGCGCGGTCAGCGAGTTCCTGGCGCGGGAGAACATCCTCAAGTCGATGCTGCATCTGGGCTTGCCGGATATCTACGTCGAACACGCCAAGCCTGCGCAAATGCTGGCGGAGTGCGGGCTGGATGAGGCCGGGATCGAAGCGTCGATTCGTCAGCGTCTGGCCCTACTCAACCGCTAAGCGTTCCCCCCTGTAGGAGCTGCCGAAGGCTGCGATCTTTTGATCCTGCTTCTAGGCGGCTCCAGACCTTTCAAAAAAGCAAAATCAAAAGATCGCAGCCTTCGGCAGCTCCTACAGGGTTTTGCACAAACCATGGATTGCCATGAAACTCTCGCGCCTCGCCCTGCCCTTCTTCTTGCTGCCGTCCGCTAATGCCCTCGCCGATAACTTCGAGCGTGATCAGGCGTTGAAGCTGCCGGACACGTTGATCTCCGCCAACCGCCAGGTCGAAGCCCGCAACGACAGCAGCGCCGCCAACACCGTGTTCACCCGTGAAGACATCGACCGCCTGCAACCGAGCGACGTGCCGGACTTGCTGCGTCGCGTGCCGGGTGTGCAAGTGGCGCAGACTGGCGGGCGCGGCAGTCTGCCGGGGATCTATATTCGCGGCACGCAATCGGCGCAGAGTCTGGTGTTGGTCGATGGTCAGCGCATCGGCAACTCGACTTCGGGCGACAGCAATCTGCAGCATCTGAACATCGAGCAGATCGAGCGTGTGGAAGTGCTGCGCGGTTCGCGTTCGGTGATTTACGGCAGCGATGCGATTGGCGGGGTGATTCAGATTTTCACCCGACGCGGTACTGAGCAGGGTTTGCAGCCACGCATGCACGTTGGTTTCGGCAGCAACCAGACGTGGGAACGCAGCCTCGGTTTGTCCGGCGGCGATGACAAAACCCGCTTCAATCTCGGCGCCAGCCTTGATGAAACCGCCGGGATTGATCGTACGCACGAGTCGTATCCAAGCGATGCCGATCACGATGCCTACCGCAATAAGTCCGTTAGTTTGAGCCTCAGCCATGCGCTGACCGATGACATCGAAATCGGCGCCAATCTGCTGGATAACCGTGGCAAGAGCGAGTTCGACAACCCGTTCGGCCGCTTCGACATGAACACCTTCGAGTCGGTGCAGCAGCAGCCCTACAGCGATTTCAATGTCAGCAGTATCAGCAGCTACTTCGACGCACGGGTCAACGACCTCTGGAAAACCCGCGTCGAGTTCGGCCATACCGAGAACCGCGAGAAGACCCTGGATAAACTCAGCGACGAGCGCACGGTGTTCAACACCTATCGCGATTCGGTGAACTGGCAGAACGACCTGACCTTGAACGCGCGCAACAGCCTGATCCTCGGCGGCGACTGGTACGAAGATCGCGTCAACAGCAGTACCGCGTTTGACGAGGACAGCCGCTGGAACCGCGCGGCGTTTATCCAGCATCGTTATCAAGCGGACAGTTTCTCCACCGAACTCGGTCTGCGCCACGATGACAATCAGCAATTTGGCAGCCAGAACACCTGGAGCGGCACGCTCACCCTGCCGCTGAATCCGGATAACGATCTGTTGCTGAGTTATAGCGAAGGCTTCCGCGCGCCGACCTTTAACGACCTGTACTACCCGGACTTCAGCAACCCGGATCTGAAACCGGAAACGTCGAAGAGCTATGAACTGCAATGGCGCAGCCAGTTGAGCGACAGCAGCCGTCTGGAAGCGTCGATTTACCGCACAGATCTGCAAGACGCGATTATCTTCGGCAGCAACTCACGTCCAGAGAACGTCGCTTCGGCGCGAATCAACGGTTTTGAAGCGGCGCTGAAACAGGAACTGTTCGACTGGCAGAGCAACCTGGGCGTGTCGATCATTGATCCGCGCGATCGTGATTCCGGGCATACCCTGGCGCGTCGTGCGCGGCGGACGTTGAGCTGGGATCTGGATCGGCAGTTTGATCGGATCAGTGTCGGTGCGAGCTGGCAGGCGGTGAGCAGCAGTTATGACGATCGCGACAACAATCAATCGCTGGGTGGCTACGCATTGTTTGGACTGCGCAGCAGTTGGGCGCTGAACCGTGAGATCAAGCTGGATCTGAAGGTCGATAACGTTTTCGACAAAGGTTACAGCCGAGCGAATTACAGCTATGACGGCGGTCAGTATGGTTATCGCGAGGAAGGTCGGATGTGGATGTTTGGTGTCACCTGGACACCCGAAATCCGCTAAGACCCCGCATCTGGATATCACCCAACACCCTGTAGGAGCTGCCGAAGGCTGCGATCTTTTGATCTTCGGCAATCCCGACTCAGCCCCAAAGCAAGATCAACAGATCGCAGCCTTCGGCAGCTCCTACAGGGGTTATCGGTGCGGCTGGATGAGTTGGCAGAGTTTGGCGGTGGCGTCGATCATTTGGCCGCTTGGGCGTTCGAGGCCTTTGTCGGTGACTAGTAGCAAGTTCTCCCTCTTTACAGCGGCGACCTGCGGCCAGTTTTTCCAGGCGTTGAGCTGGGAATGGTCGCTGGCCAGAATGACTTCGGGATCACGTTGCAACACTGATTCGATGCTGACTTGCGGCGCAGGCAAGGTCAGATCACTGAACACATTCCGCGCCCCGCACACTTGCAGCGCATCACTGATGATCTGCCCGCCACCAACGGTGTACAGCGGCTTGTCCCACACCTGATAAAACACCCGCAACGGCACTTCCCGGTGATAGCGCTGGCGTAGATCCGCGAGTTTTTGCCGCAGATCCGCTGCCAGTTTCACCCCACGCTCAGGCCTGCCCAATTGCTTGGCAATGGCTTCAATCTGCGTGGAGAGTTGATCTAAAGAATGCGGTTCGGCGACGAAAGTCGGAATGCCCAAGCGCTTCAACTGATCACGTTGTGCCGGGCCGACGCTGCCGGGCCAGAGCAGCAACAAATCAGGCTTAAGGCTGAGCAACTGTTCCATGTCAAGCTGGCCGTAACGACCCACCGACGGAACGTTGGCAATTTCCGCAGGACGTTCACCGGCATCCAGCACCCCGACCAACAGGTCGGCCGAATCCAGCTCAACGACAATTTCAGAAAGCGACGGCGCCAGGCTGACCACCCGCAGGTTTGCCAGCACCGGGCCGCTGACGGCCAGCAGCAGAACCGCCAGCCAGAGACGGTACATCAGCCGAGTTGACGCGGGATGCGGTAGAGATAAAACAGCACGGCGGTGGACAGCGCCAGCAGCATCAACGGTACTGCTTCGAGACCGACGAATACCGCCAGTGCGCCGATCCACGCTGGCAAGGCTGCCGCGAGAAACGCCGAGCGACGGTTCGCCGCAAGGGCAATCCACGCGCCGGGTTCTTCAGGGGTATCGAGGGCTTTTTGCGTGGCGATCAGTGCGTGTTTGTAGCGGCCGAAAAACTTCAGGCTGACAAACATCGACGCCACGCCGGCAATGAACAGCGGCATCGCAAGCACCGGCAGAATGCCGTCGCTCTGGCCGAATAATGCGTTGATCACGAACAGCGGCACCAGTGCCAGCGCGAGGTATTTCCACCAGGCGACGGACAATCGGCGCCGCACCTGACCACGGGTCACGCCCGGTCTACCTCGCCCTGATGCTCGTTGCCCATCATGTGGTCGAGCTTGCTGGCCTTGGTCGCCAGGTAGAGTTTGTTGTGCGGGTTGTGGCCGGTGTGCAGGGGCACGCGCTCGGCGACGGTGATGCCCATGTCGGTCAAGGCTTTGACCTTGCGCGGGTTGTTGGTCATCAGCCGCAGGGATTTCACGCCCAGATGCTCGAGCATCGGCAGGCACATGGCGTAGTCACGCTGATCGGCGGCGAAACCTAGACGTTCGTTGGCTTCAACGGTGTCGGCGCCGCCGTCCTGCAACTCGTAAGCACGAATCTTGTTCAACAGACCGATGCCACGACCTTCCTGGCGCAGATAGAGCAATACGCCTCGGCCTTCGCGAGCGATGGCTTTGAGTGCGCCTTCGAGTTGCGAGCCGCAGTCGCAACGCTGGCTGAACAAGGCATCGCCGGTCAGGCATTCGGAGTGCAAACGGCCGAGTACCGGGGCACCGTCGGTGAATTCACCGAGGCTCAGCACAACGTGCTCGCGGCCGGTGGCTTCATCGAGAAAACCGTGCATGGTGAATTGCGCAAAAGGCGTTGGCAGCTTGGAAGCGGCGACAAAGACGACAGGCACCGGTGTGCTCCTGATCTAAAGAGTCTGAAAATTCGCAGGCCGGCATTGTAACAGCAGGTTCCTACCGGCGCTTAGGCTGAATTATCGGAGATAACGATCAAAAAGTTTGATAACTACCCGGTCGACATGGATCCCTGTAGGAGCTGTCGAGTGAAACGAGGCTGCGATCTTTTGATCTGTTTTTTAGAATCAAGATCAAAAGATCGCAGCGTGCCGCAGCTCCTACAGGGGATTTGTGGCGAAGGGGTAGGGTTGTTTCCACTTCTCGAAGATCGGCTTCAACTCGCCGCTCTTCACCAGTTGCTCCATGCGCTGGTCATACAGCGCCATCAAGACCCGAGCCTGCGGGGTGTCGGCGAAGCCGAGGTACAGCGGCAACTCGACCAGGTGTGAATAGCGATACTGCGCCGGATCCGGCGCACTGCGCATCACCGCTTCGATCTCGGTCAGCGCGTCGATGTAGTAATCCGCCCGCCCCTGCTTGAGCATCGGCAGGATGCCGGTGCGGCGCTCGATCTGATTGTAGCGTTTGACGTTCGGCAGGTAGTTTTCGTAGCGATAACCGCGCACCCAGGCCAGTCGGTATTTGCCGAGGGTCGCCAAGGTCGGCGGCGGGTTGCTCGCCAGACCCAGCGCGTAGATGTGATCGGAATCGAAATTCCAGTGCGGATACAGCACTTGCTCGGCTTCATCACGATAGGACCCGACCAGCGCGTCGACTTCCTTCAACTGCACCAAACCGATCGAGCGGGTGTACGGCACGCTGCGGATCTCGACTTTGACGCCGATCGGCTCAAATACCTTGCGCAGCACATCCCAGGCGAGTCCGTGGCCGTCGGCGGCGGTGTAGTCTTCCCAGTCTTCGCTGGCCAGATGAATCACCGCCGGCGCATGCACAGCTTCCTGAGCACTGACGACAGTGCTCAACAAGGTCAACATCAGCAGCGCCAGCCAGCGTCGAGCCATCCCTAGTGTCCTCACTTAACCCTGTACGGCGCGGATCAGGCGAAAATCCACACCAGTCCCTGCATGGCCAGCCAGGCGAACACGCCGGCCAGCACGTCGTCGAGCATGATGCCGACGCCGCCGTGAACATGCCGGTCGATCCAGCGAATCGGCCACGGCTTGAGAATGTCGAAGAAGCGGAACACCAGAAAACCCGCGAGCAACCAGTACCAGCCTTCCGGCACCAGCCAGAGAGTGATCCACATCCCGACCATTTCGTCCCAGACGATGCCTTCGTGGTCGTGTACCCGCAGATCGTCGGCGACTTTGCCGCACAGCCAGAAGCCGAACAGCATGGTGATCCCGAGCATCAGCCAGTAACCCCAGTCGGGCAGCATCTGCCACAACGGGATAAAGGGTAGCGCAACTAACGAGCCCCACGTGCCCGGCGCTTTCGGCAGCGTGCCGGAACCGAAGCCGAACGCGAGGAAATGCCAGGGATTGCGCCAGACCGACGGCGGAACGAATTCGGCCGGAACCTGTTTCGGGTGATCTGTCACGGTGTCTCCTGAAAATGTTGATAGCCCCGGGTTTGCGGGGTGATGTCGTGCCCTTCGCGATCCAGTAGCACCACGCCCTGCCCTTCGGCCACGCGGCCGATCACATGGATCGGCCAGCCATTGGCCAGCAGCGCCGACAACTCGACGGACGGCAGGGTGAACGCCAGCACGTAATCATCGCCACCGCTCAACGCCGCGCGCTCGGCACCCCGTTGACCGAGAAACGCCACTAAAGCATCCGACAACGGTACGCGCTCGCGTTCAATCTCAAGTCGCACCTGCGACGCCAACGCGATGTGGCCGCAGTCGGCGAGCAGGCCATCGGAGATGTCCAGCGCCGACGTGGCTTTGCCGCGCAGGGCCTGACCGAGGGCGAGTTGCGGTTGCGGCGACCAGTAGTGATCGAGCAACGGTTGGGCGATATGAGGTTCGGCATCACGCTGACCGAGCACCAGCGGCAGCGCGCCGGCAGCATTGCCCAACTCGCCGCCGACGCAGAGCAAGTCGCCCGGTTGCGCGCCGCCGCGGGTCAACGCCTGACCTGCAGGCACGCGACCAAACACAGTCACCGTCAGGCTCAACGGCCCGCGCGTGGTATCGCCACCAACCAATGCAACGCCGCAACTCTGCGCCATGCGGTTCAAACCGCGGGCATAGGCTTGCAGCCAATCGGCGGTCACCGTCGGTACAGTCAGGGCAAGGGTAAAGGCAACGGGCGTGGCGCCCATGGCGGCCAGATCGCTGACCGCAACGGCCAGCGAGCGCTGACCGAGCAGAAACGGATCGCAGGGGTCGGCGAAATGCACACCGGCCACCAGCGTATCGGTAGAGATCGCCAGCTGTTCCCCGGAGGGAACAGCGAGCAAGGCGCAGTCATCGCCAATCCCGAGAGCAACGCCTTCGCCGCCCTGCGCACAAGGCGCGGCGGCGAAGAAATTGCGGATCAGCTCAAACTCGCCCATTGAAGTATCAAGCGCGTTTCAGCGCTTGAACGCCTTCACTTCAGCTTCACGCAGGCGCGGGGCCAGCTTGTCGAGCACACCGTTGACGAACTTGTGCCCGTCGGTGGAACCGTAGACTTTCGCCAGTTCGATGCCTTCGTTGATCACAACGCGGTACGGCACGTCGACGCGCTTGAGCAGTTCCCAGGTCGACAGGCGCAGGACGCACAGTTCAACCGGGTCGAGCTCTTCGATGGTCAGATCCAGGCACGGCGCCAGCGCGGTGTCGATCTCGGTCAGACTGGCCGGAACACCGTGCAGGATGTCGTGGAAGTAGCTCTGGTCGGCGAAGGTGAAGTCGTTATCGACGCGAAACTGCGCTTCGATTTCGTTCAGCGAAGCACCGGCCATGTGGCGCTGGTACAACGCTTGCGTCGCCAACTGACGGGCAGCGCGGCGCTTTTCACTTTTCGAAGGCTTGCCGGCGTCGGTTGGACGCGGCTCGCGCGGGTTGAAACGATCGCTTTCGTCGCTAATCACTTGGCCTCCAACTGTGCCAGCAGGCTGACCATTTCCAGAGCGGACAGGGCAGCTTCGGCACCTTTGTTACCGGCCTTGGTGCCGGAACGTTCGATGGCTTGCTCGATGGAATCAACGGTCAGGACGCCGAACGCGACCGGTACGCCGAACTCCATGGACACCTGGGCCAGACCCTTGGTGCATTCGCCAGCCACGTATTCGAAGTGCGGAGTACCGCCACGAATGACCGCGCCGAGGGCGATGATGGCTGCGAACTCGCCTTTCTGAGCGACTTTCTGCGCAACCAGCGGGATTTCGAAGGCGCCAGGCGCGCGGATGATGGTGATGTCTCTTTCGCTCACGCCGTGGCGAACCAGGGCATCAACTGCACCGCTGACCAGGCTTTCAACAACAAAGCTGTTGAAACGGCCTACTACCAAAGCGTAGCGGCCTTTTGGGGCGATGAAGGTACCTTCGATGGTCTTCAGGGTCATTCGTCAGATCTCTTAAAGAGCCGGGACGCGTCTCGTACGCATCCCTCAGTGATATTAGCCACGAATACATGGCCGGAACAAACCGCATTGCTGACTGATTACAAACTGTGGCGAGGGGATTTATCCCCGATGGACTGCGCAGCAGTCCCAAAAACAGGGGCCGCTGCGCAGCCCGTCGGGGATGAATCCCCTCACCACAAGAATCCATGTCAACAATGCCGGAAACGACCGGTCATTATTCGGAGGGCACGTATTCTACAACTTCCAGATCGAAACCGGATATCGCATTAAATTTCATTGGCGCAGACATCAGGCGCATTTTGCGTACACCAAGGTCACGCAGGATCTGCGAACCGGCACCGACAATGCTGTAGGTGGTCGGTTTTTTCGGTGCTGGCTGATCACCGGTTTCACGGATATGTGCCAGCAACACGTCGCCATCGAGCGGGTGACCGAGCAACAGAACAACACCGCTGCCGGCCTCGGCAACCGCAGCCATCGCGGCGCGCAGGCTCCAGCGGCCCGGTTGTTTGACCATCAACAGGTCGCGCAGCGGATCCATGTTGTGCACGCGAACCAGCGTTGGTTCTTCGGCGCAAACAGTGCCCAGGGTCAGTGCCATGTGCACGTCGCCTTCCACCGAATCACGATAGGTCACCAGGTTGAATTGGCCCAGTTCGCTGTCGAGTGGCTGCTCGGCAATCCGCTGAACGGTACGTTCGTGGATCATCCGGTAGTGAATCAGGTCGGCGATGGTGCCGATCTTGATGTTGTGTTCGGCAGCAAAAGCTTCCAGTTCAGCGCGACGGGACATGGTGCCGTCGTCGTTCATCACTTCGCAGATCACGCCGCTCGGCTCGAAACCGGCCATGCGCGCGAGGTCGCAGGCGGCTTCGGTGTGGCCAGCGCGAGCGAGGGTGCCGCCAGCCTGAGCCATCAGCGGGAAGATGTGGCCCGGGCTGACGATGTCTTCAGCCTTGGCATCTTTGGCCGCCGCCGCTTGCACGGTGCGCGCACGGTCAGCGGCGGAGATGCCGGTGGTGACGCCTTCGGCCGCTTCGATCGAAACGGTGAACTTGGTGCCGAAACCGGAACCGTTGCGCGGTGCCATCAGCGGCAGCTTCAACAGTTCGCAGCGCTCGCGGCTCATCGGCATGCAGATCAGGCCACGGGCGTGCTTGGCCATGAAGTTGATGTGCTCGGCCTGGCAGCATTCGGCGGCCATGATCAGGTCGCCTTCGTTCTCGCGGTCTTCGTCATCCATGAGGATGACCATCTTGCCTTGGCGGATGTCTTCAACCAGTTCTTCGATGCTATTGAGCGCCACAAGGCACCCCCTTGAGTCAGGATTTGAGATAGCCATTGGCGGCCAGAAAGCTTTCAGTGATGCCGCCAGCGCTTGGCTCTGCCGCCTTGTCACCGAGCAGCAGACGCTCCAGATAACGCGCCAGCAAATCGACCTCCAGATTCACCCGACGCCCAGGCTTGTACGACGCCATGATGGTTTCGCTCAGGGTGTGCGGAATGATCGTCAGCATGAACTCGGCGCCATCGACTTCGTTCACGGTCAGGCTGGTGCCGTCGACGGTGATCGAGCCTTTATGGGCGATGTACTTGGCCAGTTCTTTCGGCGCGCGGATGCGAAATTCCACGGCGCGGGCATTGTCGGAGCGCGCGACGATTTCGCCGACACCGTCGACGTGGCCGCTGACCAGATGCCCGCCGAGACGGGTGGTCGGGGTCAGGGCTTTTTCCAGATTGACCGGGCTGCCGCTTTTCAGGTCATTCATGGCGGTGCAGTCGAGGGTTTCACGGCTGACGTCGGCGGCAAAGCCGTCGCCCGGCAGCTCAACCGCCGTCAGGCAGACGCCGTTGACCGCGATGCTGTCGCCGAGTTTGACGTCGCTCAAGTCGAGCTTGCCGGTGGCGACGTGGACCCGCACATCACCGCCCTTTGGGGTCAGTGCGCGGATACTGCCGATGGATTCGATGATGCCGGTAAACATGGGTTCTCCTTGAGAACTGAGCCAGCGCTAACGCGATGGCCGGGAATTATACGCTCGCCGATGGCACAGGGATGGCAGTGACTCGCCAGTCATCGCCCACCGCACGAATTTCACTGATTTTCAGCTCGGGAGCATCCTTCATATGGGCCAGCGGCCAGTCGAGCAATGGACGCGCCGTGGAGCCGAGAAACTTGCCGGCGATGAAGATCACGAATTCATCCACCAGGCCGAGCTGAGCGAAGGCGCCGGCCAAACGTGGGCCAGCCTCGACCAGCACTTCGTTGACGCCGCGATTGGCCAGTTCGATCAGCAATTGATGCAGATCGACCTGACCGTCATCACCCGGCACGATCAGGCATTCCGGGCCATTGGCGTATTGCTCTTCGACCGCCATGCAAGTGGCAACCAACGCCGGGCCGGCCTTGAAGAACGGTGCATCGAGCGGCACGCGCAGGCGCCCGTCGATCAGCACGCGCAACGGCGGACGGCTCATGGCCAGCGCGGTTTGTTCGCCATCCAGACCCAACTCGTCGGCGCGCACAGTTAAACGCGCGCCATCGGCCAGCACGGTGTCAGCGCCGGTCAGCACCACGGCGGCCTGAGCGCGCAAACGCTGCACCGCCGAACGCGCGGCCGGGCCGGTGATCCATTGGCTCTCGCCGTTCTCCATCGCGGTGCGACCGTCGAGGCTCATGGCCAACTTGACCCGCACGAACGGCAAGCCGTGTTCCATGCGTTTCAGGAAACCCTGGTTGAGCTTGCGCGCCTCGGCTTCGAGCACACCGCTTTCGGTGGCGATGCCGGCATCGGCCAGACGCTGCAAACCACGTCCGGCAACTTGCGGATTCGGGTCACGCATTGCCGCAACCACCCGAGCAACCCCGGCATTCACCAGCGCATCGGCACACGGCGGCGTGCGGCCATGGTGGCTGCACGGTTCCAAAGTCACATAAGCAGTGGCGCCACGGGCCAGTTCGCCGGCGGCGCGCAGGGCGTGGACTTCGGCATGCGGTTCGCCGGCGCGTTCGTGCCAGCCTTCGCCGACAATCTGCCCGTCGCGCACCACCACACAGCCGACCCGAGGATTGGGATGGGTGGTGTAGTGACCTTTGCGCGCCAGTTCCAGCGCACGCGCCATAAAGTGGGCGTCGAGGATGGCCTGCTCGGCGACGGTGGTCATTCTTTCACCGGTTCGCGGGCGAGGCGGTCGATTTCTTCGCGGAATTCGTTGAGATCCTGGAAGCGCTTGTACACCGAAGCGAAGCGGATGTAGGCGACTTCATCAAGCTTCTGCAATTCGGCCATGACCAGTTCGCCGACCACGAGGGATTTGACCTCGCGCTCGCCGGTGGCGCGCAGTTTGTGCTTGATGTGAACCAGAGAGGATTCGAGGCGCTCGACGCTCACCGGACGTTTCTCCAGGGCGCGTTGCATGCCGGCGCGGAGTTTTTCTTCGTCGAACGGTTGGCGGCTGCCGTCAGTTTTGATCAGGCGCGGTAACACCAGTTCGGCCGTCTCGAACGTCGTGAAACGCTCGCCGCAGGCCAGGCATTCACGCCGGCGGCGCACCTGTTCGCCCTCGGCGACCAGACGCGAGTCGATGACCTTGGTGTCGTTGGCACCGCAGAAGGGACAGTGCATGGTGGCTGGCAACAAAAAAAGGGAGGGCCATGGTAGCGCATCCCGGTGGCAAGACAAGCCATAGGGTTTGCGGTATACAGAACGGCATGATCGTTTGATCCATGGATTTCATTTTGCCGGAGCCTCCAATGCCGTTACGTCCGCTCGTTTTGCTCAGTCTTTTCAGCCTGCTGGTGGCCTGTGGCAGCGATGCTCCAAAGCCGCAGCCGCCGACTCCGGGGCCGGCGCCACAACAGGCGCAGAAAAAAGCCAAAGAGGCTGCCGAGCTCGGCCCGCTGCCGGCCTATCAGCGTGAACTGAGTGGCACCCTGCAAGGCGTGCCGGCCGGCGCCGAAGTCGAACTGGCGTTGCTGGTGATCGACGAGAAGGATCGCCCGCAACAATTGCTCGCCAGTTCCAGCCTGATCGGCAACAACCAGATCCTGCCGTTCCGCCTGCGCTTCAACCCGGACGCTTTCCCGGCCGGTGCGCGGGTTGAGCTGCGTGGCCGCGCCAGCCAGTCCGGCCAGTTGATCCTGCACTTGCCTTCGCAAACCATCAGCCAGCCGACTACTCAAGCGTTGGGCCAGCTGCAATTTGTCAAAGCACCATGACGGCACCGCTCGACCTGCAACAGGCGTTAGGTGAATTGCTCGGCGATGCCAGACTCAAGGTCTGCGCGTTGCCCGAAACTGATTTACAGCTATGGCTGATCGATGGCGACAACATGGATCGCCAATTCAGCCAGGAAGAAATCCAGCGAATTCTGCATGAGCCGCCCTACTGGGGTTTCTGCTGGGCCAGCGGTTTGGCGGTGGCGCGTTATCTGGCGGAGTTTCCCGAGTGGGTGCACGGTAAGCGCGTGCTGGATTTCGGCGCTGGTTCCGGGATTGCCGGGATTGCGGCGGTTAAGGCTGGAGCGCTTGAGGTGGTGGCGTGCGATGTCGATCCACTGGCGATTTCCGCCTGCCGGGCGAACGCCGCGTTGAATGATGTCGAGATGGGTTATTCGACGGATTTCTTTGCCGAGGCCGACCGCTTTGATCTGATTCTGGTGGCGGACGTGTTGTATGACCGGGCGAATCTGCCGTTGCTCGATGCGTTTTTGAGCCGTGGCCGTGAGGCGTTGGTGGCGGATTCGCGGGTGCGGGATTTTCGCCATCCGTTGTATCAGCGCATTGAAATGCTTGAGGCGATGACGTTGCCGGATCTCGCGGAGCCTGAGGAATTTCGGCATGTCAGCCTTTACCATGCGCGGCGTTAATTAAAAGCTTCGCGGGCAAGCCTTGCTCCTACAGGTCAGCGGTGATCCTTGTAGGAGCAAGGCTTGCCCGCGAAGAGGCCCTGCCAGACAACACACCTCCAAGATCTGCCCCGCTTCCGGCCACCCCCCGCCAAGCCGTATAGTTGCCCCATCCACGCTTTGACGAGATCCCCCATGAGTGAGCAAACGCCGTACATCTTCGACGCCACGACGGCCGATTTCGACCAGTCGGTGATCGAGGCTTCTTTCAGCAAACCGGTGCTGGTGGATTTCTGGGCCGAATGGTGTGCGCCGTGCAAGGCGCTGATGCCGATGCTGCAAACCATTGCCGAGAGCTATCAGGGCGAGTTGCTGCTGGCCAAGGTCAACTGCGACATCGAGCAGGACATCGTCGCCCGTTTCGGCATTCGCAGCCTGCCGACCGTGGTGCTGTTCAAGGACGGTCAACCGGTCGACGGCTTTGCCGGTGCGCAACCGGAATCCGCCGTGCGTGCCCTGCTTGAGCCGCATGTGCAGATGCCACCGCCGGCCGAAGCCGATCCATTCGAACAGGCTCAAGCGTTGTTCGATGACGGCCGTTATGCCGATGCCGAAGCGGCGCTGGTGGTGATGCTCAATGAAGACAACACCAACGCCAAAGCGCTGATTCTCTATGCGCGCTGCCTGACTGAACGCGGTGAGCTGGGCGAAGCGCAGACCGTGCTGGATGCGGTCAAAAGCGACGAGCACAAAGCCGCGCTGGCCGGGGCCAAGGCACAGATCAAGTTTCT
This sequence comes from Pseudomonas sp. P1.31, assembly GCF_001269815.1. NCBI lineage: Bacteria > Pseudomonadati > Pseudomonadota > Gammaproteobacteria > Pseudomonadales > Pseudomonadaceae > Pseudomonas > Pseudomonas sp. P1.31. The sequence goes on from NZ_LHVN01000037.1 coordinate 30,747, forward strand.
CGGTCTGGCGCGCGATCTGCCGGATGCGGCTGACTTGAAAGCGCGTTTGGCAAAAGATCCGCAGGACGATGAGGCGGTGTATCAACTGGCGATCCAGCAACTGGCGCGTCAACAGTACGAAGCCGCGCTGGAGGCGATGCTCAAGCTGTTTATCCGCAATCGCAATTATGCCGAAGGGTTACCGCACAAGACGTTGCTGCAGGTGTTTGAGCTGCTGGGCAATGATCATCCGTTGGTCAGCGTTTACCGCCGGAAGATGTTTGCTGCGCTTTATTAAAATCAAAAGATCGCAGCCTTCGGCAGCTCCTACATTGGGATCGTGTACATCCCTGTAGGAGCTGCCGCAGGCTGCGATCTTTTGCGATTCACTCGATCCAGCTGTAAAGCGGCGTATCCCCGCCACTCACCACTTTCACGTCCGAACTGTGGCGCAGACGCACCAGCAAGCGCTTGCCCGCCACCGCGCTGCCGGTCAGCCCTTCAAGCTGATCGAGCAGATCCGGCCCGCTGAGTTGCCCGGCCTTGCGCAACAGATCCCGCGCCACCTGCCAAAACGCATCATCCTGATTCAGCGTTTTCGCTGCTGGCGCCGACGTGGCCACTTCAGGCTGCGCCGTCTGCACTTGCCCATTCAGGGCCGAGCCGAGCCGTGCCCAGTCGCTGTCATCCAGTTCCACCGTCAAATCCACCGGCAGGTCACCGACGGTTCCGCGTATCCGCAACATTGAGTTCGCTCCTGCACTTTTCTGACCTGCATGCTCCCACGGGACTTGTGCAACGCCAAGCGCACGGGCAAACTCTGCGGACTTTCGTTATAAGATTACATAACAAACTTTTCACTTTACTCCCGGAGTTCGCCATGCGCCGTCTGCTGCTCGCTTTGCCGTTTGCCCTGTTGCCGCTGGCCGTCGCCCATGCTGCCGATGAGCACGACCACGATCATGAACACGGCAGCCTCGGCGCGCATGAGCACGGTGTCGGTCGCCTGAACGCCGCGCTCGACGGCCAGATGCTGGAGCTGGAGCTGGAAAGCCCGGCGATGAACCTCGTGGGTTTCGAACACCTCGCGACCACGGATGCCGATAAAGCCAAAGTCGCCGCAGCCCGTGCGCAGCTGGAAAAACCATTGGCGCTGTTCAGTCTGCCGGCCGCTGCCGGTTGCAAAGTCGTCGGTCAGGAACTCGAGAGTCCGTTGTTTGGCGACAAACCGGATGCCGACGATCATGACGAAGATGAAGCGGATAAGGACGGTCACGAACATCACCACGACCACAGCGAAATCCACGCGCACTACCAGATCAAGTGCGCAACGCCCGGCGCGTTGAAGACACTGGATCTGGCGAACATCTTCAATACCTTCCCGGCGACCCAGAAAATTCAGGTACAACTGATCAGCGCGAGCGGCCAGCAAGGTGCTGAAGTGACGGCCAAGGCTGCCTCCCTGAAATTCTAAGCCTCACCGAAACACCCTTGTGCGAGCGAGCTTGCTCGCGAATGCGATTCGTCAGGCGCCTCTGGATTGACTGATCTACCGCTTTCGCGAGCAAGCTCGCTCCCACAGGGGTAATGCGTTCACCTCATGAAATTGGTGCCATGACCCAAGCACTCATCGAACTGTCCGACCTGGGCTTCAGTTGGCCCGGTCACCCGCCGCTGCTGGACATCCCGGCGTTTCGTCTGGAACCGGGCGAAACCCTGTTTCTCAAAGGCCCGAGCGGCAGCGGCAAAACCACCCTGCTCGGCCTGCTCGGCGGCGTGCAGAAACCTGATCGCGGCAGCATTCGTTTGCTCGGCCAGGAACTGACCGAACTCTCCGCCGGCGCCCGCGACACCTTCCGCGTCGATCACACCGGCTACATTTTTCAGCAGTTCAACTTGCTGCCGTTTCTCTCGGTACGCGAGAACGTCGAGCTGCCATGCCACTTCTCCAAACTGCGTGCGCAACGGGCGAAACAGCGTCACGGCAGCGTTGATCAAGCCGCCGCTACCCTGCTCGCGCACTTGGGTCTGAAGGATGAAAGCATCCTCAGCCGCCGCGCCGATTCGCTGTCGATCGGTCAGCAACAACGCGTGGCCGCCGCACGCGCATTGATCGGCCAGCCCGAACTGGTGATCGCCGACGAGCCAACCTCGGCGCTGGATTACGACGCCCGGGAAAACTTCATTCGTCTGTTGTTCGCCGAGTGCCGCGAAGCCGGATCGAGTCTGCTGTTCGTCAGCCACGATCAGAGCCTGGCGCCGTTGTTCGACCGTCATCTGTCCCTGGCCGAACTCAATCGCGCCGCCACGTCTGCCGAGGTCTGAGATGTATCTGTTTCGTCTGGCCATGGCCAGCCTGGCCAACCGCCGCTTTACCGCCCTCCTCACCGCGTTCGCGATTGCCTTGTCAGTGTGCCTGCTGCTCGCCGTTGAACGGGTGCGCACCGAAGCCAAAGCCAGTTTCGCCAGCACCATCAGCGGCACCGACCTGATCGTCGGCGCGCGCTCCGGTTCGGTGAATCTATTGCTGTACTCGGTGTTCCGCATCGGCAACGCGACCAACAACATTCGCTGGGACAGCTTCGAACACTTCGCCAACAACCCGAAAGTGAAGTGGGCGATCCCGATGTCCCTCGGCGACTCCCATCGCGGCTACCGCGTGATGGGCACCACCGAAGCGTATTTCGAGCACTACCAGTACGGTCGCAAGCAGCATCTGGAGTTGGCCGACGGTCGTGCGTTTGCCACCGATCCGTTTGAAGTGGTGCTCGGCGCCGAAGTCGCCGATGCACTGCATTACAAACTCGGCGACCAACTGGTGCTGGCCCACGGTGTGGCGGCGATCAGTCTGGTCAAACACGACGACAAACCGTTCACCGTGGTCGGCATTCTCAAGCGCACCGGCACGCCGGTCGATCGCACGTTGCACATCAGCCTCGGTGGCATGGAGGCGATTCACATCGACTGGCACAACGGCGTGCCGGCACGTGGCAATGGCCGAATCACGGCGGATCAGGCGCGCAACATGGATCTGACGCCGCAAGCGATCACCGCGTTTATGCTTGGCCTCAACAGCAAGATTTCCACTTTTGCGCTGCAACGTGAGATCAACGAATTCCGTGGCGAGCCGATGCTGGCGATCCTGCCGGGCGTGGCGTTGCAGGAGTTGTGGAGCCTGATGAGCACCGCTGAAAAAGCGCTGTTCGTGGTTTCGCTGTTCGTCGTACTGACCGGTTTGATCGGCATGCTCACGGCGATTCTCACCAGCCTCAACGAGCGTCGCCGGGAGATGGCGATTCTGCGTTCGGTCGGTGCGCGACCGTGGCACATCGCGAGCCTGCTGGTGCTGGAAGCGTTCGCTCTGGCGCTGACCGGGGTGATCGCCGGCGTTGCGTTGCTGTACATCGGCATCGCTGCGGCGCAGGGTTACGTTCAGGCCAACTACGGTTTGTTTCTGCCGCTGGCGTGGCCGAGCGAGTATGAATGGACGCTGCTCGGTGGCATTCTGGCGGCCGCGCTGCTGATGGGCAGCGTGCCGGCCTGGCGCGCTTATCGCCAATCGTTGGCCGATGGCCTGTCGATCCGTTTATGAGGATGTTCACCATGCCCCGCGCCGTACTTGCGCTGCTGTTGCTGGTTGCCCTGCCCGTGTGGGCCGCGGCGCCAAAAGACCTGACATGGTCGGAAATGATCCCGCCGGACGCCGCACCGGAAGTGCCGAACATGACCCCGCTGCACGACATGTCGAAAATGAGCGATGCGCTGTCGGCGGAGTCAGCGCCAGCGGCGAAGCAGGATCTGCCGAACGCGCCGGTGGTGCAGGCGCTCGATGGCCAGAACATTCGGTTGCCGGGCTATATCGTGCCGCTGGAAGTCAATGAAGAGGGGCGCACCACGGACTTCTTGCTGGTGCCGTATTTCGGCGCGTGCATCCATGTGCCGCCACCGCCGTCGAACCAGATCGTGCATGTGAAAAGCGAGTTGGGTGTGAAGCTGGATGAGCTGTATCAGCCGTACTGGATCGAGGGGCCGTTGCAGGTCAAGGCGTCGAGCAGCGAGCTGGCGGATGCCGGGTATCAGATGGAGGCGGACAAGATTTATGTGTATGAGCTGCCGGAGTAAATCCCGGTAGTTTCAAGATCAAAAGATCGCAGCCTTCGGCAGCTCCTACAGGGGATCATGTTTCTCTGTAGGAGCTGCCGAAGGCTGCGATCTTTTGCGGACTTCACTGTTTCATTGAGCTGCGTCAAAAGACCGTATCAGTTGGCTTCGTACCATAGGACATCAGAAATTTTTAACGTCCTTTGGAGCCCCCATGAACAAGTCCTTGCTCAGCGCTTCGTTGTTTGCCCTCGCGCTCGCAGCCCCGCTCGCCCACGCCCACGATGCCGGTGACATCATCGTTCGCGCCGGTGCAATCACCGTCAACCCGAAGGCCGACAGCTCCAGCGTCAAGGTCGATCAGGGTCCGCTGAGCGGCGCCAACCTGGGCGGCAAGGCGACCATGAGCAGCGACACCCAATTGGGTCTCAACTTCGCTTACATGATCACCAACAACATCGGTATCGAGTTGCTGGCGGCCTCGCCGTTCGAACATGACGTGAAGCTGAAAAACACGGCCCTGCCAGCAGCTAACGGCAAACTCGGCACCCTGAAACACCTGCCGCCGACCCTCAGCGTCGTCTACTACCCGCTGGATTCGAAGTCGGCTTTCCAACCGTATGTGGGCGGCGGCATCAACTACACCTGGATCTATGACGAACACGTCGGCAGCGAAGCGCAGACTGCAGGCTTCAGCAACTTCAAGGCGAAAAACTCCTGGGGTCTGGCGTGGCAGGTCGGTGCCGATTACATGCTGACTGACAAGGTGATGATCAACGCCCAGGTGCGTTATATCGACATCGATACTCGCGCGACAGTGGAGAACAACGCAGTGGCGCCGGGTACTCGGGCACGGGTGAATGTGGATGTCGATCCGTTTGTGTACATGGTGGGGTTGGGTTACAAGTTCTAAGGAACATTCGCGTGGTGGTGGATGAGGCTTGGTGGTGGGCAGACTTGAATCTGAAGGCGACTGCCATGCAGTTGATCGGGGCGGTGAGACGATTCGTTAAATCCCCTCGCCACAAGGGATAGCGGTACATTCCGGCCGTGAAAAAGGCGCCTGTTGAAGGGCGCCTTTTTCATGTCTGCTGGAATTGTTGGGTGGCTGAAATCCAACCCCCTCACCCCAGCCCTCTCCCTCAGGGAGAGGGGGAAAGGGAGCCGATCTTCATGTTTTTCAAAACCTGAGCTCGACCCGGTATTTCACGTCGGCGTAACTCGACCATCTACCGCAATCAGTCCTTCAGGAAGAAGGAAGAGGGAGCCGATTTGTGTGCTGTTCAAAACCTGAATTCGACCCGGTATTTCACGTCGGCGTTATTCAACTATCCACCGCGATCAGTCCCCTCTCCCTCCGGGAGAGGGCTAGGGTGAGGGGTTCTTCTCAGGAACGACCCAACAACCGCGCCAACCCCACGCTCATCGGCGTCTGCGGTGGCAGCTTAAACCGCGCCAGCAAGCGCTGATTATTCGCCCGCGAATGCCGAATATCCCCCGACCGCGCCGGCCCGTAGCTAATCGGCGGCAACTCACCCACCACTGTCTGCAACGCCGCGAGCATTTGCTTGAGGTTCATCGACTGATTCCAGCCAACATTCACCGCGCCGGCTTCCACTTCAGGCTTTTCAATCGCCTGCACCAGCACGTCGACCAGATCCTCGACATAAAGGAAATCCCGCGTCTGCTCGCCATCACCAAACACGGTGATCGGCAACCCTTTCTGCGCGCGCTCACTGAAGATGCTGATCACCCCGGAGTACGGCGAGGACGGATCCTGGCGTGGGCCGAAGATGTTGAAGAAGCGGAAAATCGCCGGTTCCAGACCGTGCTGGCGGCGATAGAAATCGAAGTAATGCTCACCGGCCAATTTGTCCGAGGCATACGGTGTCAGCGGTGCTTTCGGCGTGTCTTCATCAATCGACTCACCCTCACCATTGTTGCCGTACACCGCCGCGCTGGAGGCGAACAGCACACGTTTAACCCCGGCCTGACGCATGGCTTCGCAGACATTCAGCGTGCCGATGAAATTGCTCTGATGCGTCTTCACCGGATCATCCACCGAAGCCTGCACCGAGGCCACAGCGGCCAGATGCGCCACGGCGCTGCAATCCTGCATCGCCTGAGCGACCAGCGCCGCATCGGCAACATCGCCGACAACCAGTTCGACCTTGGGATTGTCCAGCGGCAGGTTGGCGCGTTTACCGGTCGACAGGTCATCGAGAATGCGCACCGAATGGCCCTTGGCGAGCAACGCGTCAGTCAGGTGCGAGCCGATGAAACCGGCGCCGCCGGTGATTAAAACAGGGCCTTCAGCCATGACGATAAAACCTATCCAGTAAAGCCGGGAGCGCGGCACGCCAGGCGCGCGGCTTGATCCCGAAAGTGTGCAGAATTTTCTTGCAGGCCAGCACCGCGTGTTGCGGTTCTTCGGCAGCGTCCGGGCGCGCGGCGTGAGCCTGAGCGGTCGGCGCTTCGATGGCCAGGGCGTGCAGGCTGCGCGCTTCGGTCAGAATCGCCTGACCCAGCGCCAGCGGCGTGGTCGCTTCATGGCCGGCGTAGTGATAAGTGCCCCACAGCGGCGCCGCGCAATCGAGTTGCTTGAGCACCGAGATGATCACCCGCGCAGCGTCGTCGACCGGGGTCGGATTGCCACGGCGATCATCGGCCAGCAGCAATTCTTCCGGTTGCTCGGCGCGGGCGAGGAAACGCCCGAGGGTGCCGTCGGCGCTGTCATCGAGCAGCCAGCCGAAACGCAGCAACACATGCTGCGGGCAGGTCGCGCGAACGCTCTGTTCGGTACGCCACAACGCCTGACCGCGCAGACCCAGCGGCACTGGTTCATCTTTTTCGCTGTAAGCGGTGGCGCGCGAGCCGTCGAACACCCGATAACTGGAGGGCTGCACGAGGACGATGTTGTGGTGCTGGCACAATTCGGCCAGACGCTCGATCGCGCGTTCCTGCCCGGCCATACGGATTTCGCTGACCGTCTCGGCCTGGAACCAGTCGAAATAGTAGGCGAGGTTGATCAACGCATCGGGACGGGTGTCGTCGAGCAATTGGGTCAGGCTCGCGGCATCCCAGCCGTTTTCGGGCGGGCGGGGGGCGAGGAAACCGATGTCTTCCTCCGCACCGAGGCGAATCAGCGCCTGCCCAAGGGCATTTCCGCCGCCCAGTAACATAAGGCGCATTCGCATAGAGTCAGCAGGCCCAGTCTGATTGGAACGATGGCTTGAGCGACGGATCTTGTGGAAGCGTCGCCGATAATTGCCGGAATCGTTGCATTTTGCGGGTTTAGTGCGCAACCGTCATCCGTAAAGTGTTCATCCCAAGGATTTGTGCTGTGGCCGCTGGCCCCTTCGCGAGCAAGCTCGCTCCCACAGTGGATTTATGTGCGCCGCAAATCCCCTGTGGGAGCGAGCTTGCTCGCGAAGAGGCCCGACCAGACACTGAAGATCCTGAGCGGTACTTGCATCTTCCCCCCTGCGACCGCATAACTTAAGCCATGAATCTGCCCCTCCCCGCCGACAGCGCTCTGGCAGGCTTTCACCCCGCCGTCAGCGCCTGGTTCCGCAAGACCTTCCCGACGGTCACCGCCGCCCAGGCCCGCGCATGGCCGTTGATCCGCCAGCGCCGCTCGACGCTGATCGCCGCGCCCACCGGCTCGGGCAAAACCCTCACCGCGTTCCTCGCCGTACTCGACGACCTCGTCCACCGTGGACTGGAAAACCCCGACGGCCTGCCCGACGAAACGCTCGTCGTTTATGTCTCGCCGCTGAAAGCGCTGTCCAACGACATCCGCATTAACCTGCAAAATCCACTCGCCGGGATCACCGAACAGCTGCGGCAGATGAACCTGCCGGAAGTCCACATCACCACCGCCGTGCGCACCGGCGACACCCCGCAAAAAGACCGCGCCGCCATGCGCAAAACCGCGCCGCACATTCTGGTGACCACGCCGGAATCGCTCTACGTGCTGCTCGGCTCGGAATCCGGACGGAAAATGCTCGGCACCACGCGCACGGTGATCATCGACGAAATCCATGCGATGGCCGCCGGCAAGCGTGGCAGTCACTTGGCCCTGAGCCTGGAGCGCCTGCAAGCACTGTGCGCCGAACCGCTGACCCGCATCGGCCTGTCCGCCACGCAAAAACCTGTCGAAGCCGTGGCGCAGTTCCTCGTCGGCCATGACCGGCCCTGCGAAATCATCGACATCGGTCACGCCCGGCCACGGGATCTCGGCATCGAAGTGCCGCCCGTGCCGTTGTCGGCCGTCATGGCCAACGATGTCTGGGAATTGGTCTACGACCGCCTCGCCGAACTCGCCCGCGAGCACCGCACCACACTGATTTTCGTCAACACCCGGCGTCTGGCCGAACGCCTGAGCAGGCACCTCAGCGAGCGCCTCGGCAAGCACGCAGTGGCGGCGCATCACGGCAGTCTGGCCAAGGAGTTTCGTCTCGACGCCGAACAACGCCTCAAGCGTGGCGAGTTGCAGGTGTTGATCGCCACCGCTTCGCTGGAACTGGGCATCGATATCGGCGAAGTCGATCTCGTCTGTCAGATCGCTTCACCGCGCTCCATCGCCGGGTTTCTGCAAAGGGTCGGTCGTTCCGGACACCAGGTCGGCGGCACGCCCAAGGGCCGCTTGTTCGCCACCACCCGCGATGACTTGATTGAATGCGCCGCCCTGCTCGACTGCGTACGCCGTGGCGAACTCGACACCCTGCATATTCCCGTCGCGCCGCTGGATGTACTCGCCCAGCAAATCATCGCCGAAGTCAGCTGTCAGGAATGGTCAGAAGACGCCTTGCTGGCGATGTTCCGCCAGGCTTCGCCCTATCGCGACCTCGACGAAAAACACTATCAAGCCCTGCTGAGCATGCTCGCCGAAGGTTACAACGGTCGCCAAGGCATCCGCAGCGCCTACCTGCACCGCGACGCCGTCAGCCGCACTTTGCGTGGCCGCCGTGGTGCGAAACTCGCTGCCGTGACCAGCGGCGGCACCATCCCCGACAACGCCGATTACAGCGTGATGCTCGAGCCGCAAGGCCTGAACATTGGCAGCGTCAACGAAGACTTCGCCGTGGAAAGCATTGCCGGCGATGTGTTCCAGCTCGGCAATACCTCCTACCGCATCCTCCGTGTGGAAACCGGCAAGGTGCGCGTCGAGGATGCCCACGGTCAGCCGCCGACCATTCCGTTCTGGCTCGGCGAAGCACCGGGGCGCAGCGATGAATTGTCGTTCGCCGTGGCGCGCCTGCAAGCGCAACTCGACGCGTTGCTTGGCGCCAGCCCCGGAGACTTGCAACCAGCCCTCGACTGGCTGACGCAGACCCTCGGCCTCAACCGCGCCAGCGCCGAACAACTGGTCGAATACCTCGCCCGCGCCCGGCAAACCCTCGGCGCCCTGCCCTCGCAAGACACGCTGCTGATGGAGCGGTTTTTCGACGAGTCCGGTGGCACGCAACTGATCATCCATTCACCGTTCGGCAGCCGCATCAACCGCGCCTGGGGTTTGGCCCTGCGCAAGCGTTTCTGCCGCACGTTCAATTTCGAATTGCAGGCAGCGGCCAGCGAAGACGCCATCGTGCTATCGCTGTCCACCAGCCACAGTTTTGAACTGGATGAGATCTGGCGTTACCTGCACAGCAACAGCGCCGAGCACATCCTTATTCAAGCGGTGCTCGATGCGCCGCTGTTCGGCGTGCGCTGGCGCTGGAATGCCGGGGTGGCATTGGCGCTGCCGCGTTTTACCGGTGGGCGCAAAGTCGCGCCGCAGTTGCAGCGAATGAAAAGCGAAGACCTGATTGCCAGCGTATTTCCCGATCAGATCGCCTGTCTGGAAAATCTCGCCGGCGAGCGGGAAATCCCTGAGCATCCGCTGATTGAGCAAACCCTCGACGACTGCCTGCACGAGGCCATGGACAGCGAAGGCTGGCTCAATCTGCTGCGGCGCATGGAACGTGGCGAGATGCGCTTGATCAGCCGCGATCTACCGGCGCCCTCACCGCTCGCGGCGGAAATCCTCAGTGCGCGGCCGTACGCTTTTCTCGACGATGCACCGCTGGAAGAACGTCGTACCCAAGCGGTGATCAACCGCCGCTGGAGTGATCCGCAATCGACTGATGATCTCGGTGCGCTGGATGCCGACGCGATTACGGCTGTGCGCGAAGAGGCGTGGCCGACGCCGAATGCTGTGGATGAAATGCATGAGGCGCTGATGAGTCTGGCATGCATCAGCGAGGATGAGGTGCAAGCGAACGAAGGCTGGCGTGAATGGCTGGAAACCCTGGCCAGCAGCGGCCGCGCCTGCCGATTGCAGATCAATGCCGAGCATTGTTTATGGCTGGCCCGCGAACGTCTGACTTGCCTGCAAGCGCTTTATCCACAGGCCAAAGTGCAACCTGAGCTGGAGGCGTTGCCGGGATTCGATGAGGTCTGGCCGTTCGACGAGGCGTTGGTCGAAGTAATCCGTGCGCGCCTCGGTGCGTTCGGCCCACTGCCGTTACCTGCCATAGCTGAACCGCTCGCGCTGCCGACCGCTCAAGTCAATCAGGCTCTCGCCCAACTGGAGCGTGAAGGCTACGTGCTGCGCGGTCAATTCACGCCGAAACTCAACACCGAAGAATGGTGCGAACGCCACCTGCTCGCGCGTATTCATCGCTACACGGTCAAGCGTCTGCGCCGGGAAATCGAACCGGTGGCGTTGCAGGATTTCATGCGCTTTCTGTTCGACTGGCAGCACCTTTCGCCCGCGACTCGTGGTCAGGGCAGCGCCGTGTTGCCGGCGATTGTCGGCCAGTTCGAAGGCTACGCAGCAGCCGCTTCGGCGTGGGACAGCGACATTCTCCCGGCGCGCCTGAAAGACTATTCGCCGAGCTGGCTGGATGACCTGTGCCGCAACGGCAAACTGGTGTGGACGCGCCTCAGTGCCCGGCAAAAAATCAGCGGCACGGCTTTACGCAGTACGCCAATCGTTTTGCTGCCGCGCAATCAGGTTGGCTTATGGAGCGCGCTGGCCGAACAGACGCCCGTGAGCGAACTCTCGCCGAAAACCCAGAAAGTGTTTGAAGCCTTGAGTCAGCACGGTGCGCTGTTTTTCGATGAGCTGATTCATGAAGCGCATTTGCTGCGCACCGAACTGGAAATCGCCTTGCAGGAACTGGTCGGCGCCGGGCTGGTGAACGCCGACAGCTTCGCCGGCCTGCGTGCGCTGATTACCCCGGCAAGCAAGCGCCAGCAGCGCAGCAGTCGGCGTGGACGCGGGGCGTTTGTTGGCGGCATGGATGATGCCGGGCGCTGGGCTTTGCTACGGCGCGGGGCGGCTGTGGATAACAGCGAAACCCTGGAGCATGTCGCCATGACCTTGCTGCGCCGTTACGGCGTGGTGTTCTGGCGCTTGCTGGAGCGTGAGGCGGATTGGCTGCCGAGTTGGCGGGAATTGCTGAGCACGTTTCATCGGCTGGAAGCGCGCGGCGAGATTCGTGGCGGGCGGTTTGTCAGTGGTTTGGCGGGGGAACAGTTTGCCTTGCCCGAAGCCATTCCACTGTTGCGCGAGGTACGGCGGCGGCCGCATGACGGCAGTCTGGTGGCGGTGTGTGGGGTTGATCCGCTGAACCTGGCCGGGACGTTGTTGCCGGGGGTGAAAGTGCCGGCGCTGGTGAGCAATCGGTTGGTGTATCGGGATGGGTTGCCGGCGGCGGCGGAGATTGCCGGCAAGCAGCAGTTCTGGCTGGAGTTGGATCAGATGGATATGGAGCAGGTGCGCGGCAAATTGATCCGGCATTGAGGTTGTCCTCACTGGCCCCTTCGCGAGCAAGCTCGCTCCCACAGGGATTTGCGGCGTACACAAATCCAATGTGGGAGCGAGCTTGCTCGCGAAGAGGCCGGCACTGCCCCACATAATCTTGCGCTATGTCCGCGACCCTTGCGGCACCTCGGTCGCCACCACCTCTCCCTCCTGCACCTGCCGCTTCGGCAACAAAACCTGCTGTGGATAAGTCTGCGCGAAATGCACCGTCTCGGTGTTATCCACAAGCTTCTTCAAACGCTGGTTAAACGCCCGGCTCACCGCATACTGCCCGCCCGACACCGTCCTGAACTGCGCCGTCAGCACCACGCCATTCAAATCCATCCGGTCCACGCCAAACACATCCAGCGGCCCTTGCAGGTTGTACTTGAGGAACGGGTCTTCGCGGATCGAATCGCCGGTCTCGCGAATCAACTCAATGGCTTTATCCACGTCCGTGTCATAGGTGAACTGCACCGAGAAAAACGCATAAGCGAACTGCCGCGATTGGTTGGTCACAGCCTTGATCTGGCCAAACGGCACCGAGTGCACAAAACCCTTGCCGTCACGCAGGCGCAGGGTACGAATGGTCAGCCCTTCGACCGTACCGGCATGCCCGGAATCAAGCACCACCCAATCGCCGATCGACAGGGTGTCTTCGATGATGATGAACAGCCCGGTAATCACGTCCTGCACCAGTTGCTGCGAACCGAAACCGATGGCCAGACCGACCACACCGGCACCCGCCAGCAGCGGCGCAACGTTGATCCCCAGGTTGGCCATGGTGGTGATCGCGCAGATCACCACGAGGATGATTTTGATCGCGTTGCGCAGCAGCGGCAGGATGGTTTTCACCCGTGTGCTCGGCTGGCGCGCCGCGCGTTTGCTGAGCGGTGGTTTCAGTGCCTCCTGAATCGCCGTGTCGAGCACCACCCACAACAGCCAGGTCACCAGGAAGATCAAACCGATGCTGCTCAACGCGTTACTGATCGCTCGCCCGACCGTGCTGCTCTGGGCGAAATCGAGCAGCGACACGCCCCAGATCCGTCCGAGAATATCGATGAAGGCGATGGCGATCACGATGCGCAGCAAGGCGTGCAGCAGGCTCAGGAAGCGTTCCTTGTAGGCGCTGCTGCGCTGGATCGCTTCGGCTTTTCGTGACTTGAACAAGTGCTGCAGAATCGTGCTGAGAAATACCGTGCCGATCAGCAGCACCGTAGTGAACAACGCGCAGCGCAGGGCTTTTTGATTGTCCTCGCCGATGCCGATGAGGTTGACCGCCGAGACCAGCACCATCAACACAATCGGCCAATACCACAGCCCGGAAAAAATCCGCAGTGACTCTTGCAAGGAGGGCTGTTTCAAACGTTGGGCCAGCGAACGGTTGCGGATCAGATGCGCCACTGGGCGACGCAAGCGAATCACCAACAGTCCGAAAATCACCGAGGCGATCAGGCCGGTAAACACGGCGACGCTGCTGGTGATATTGCCGCCCAGTTGCCGGGCGATTTGCGGGCTGGTCAGCGCATCGCTGAGGGCGGCGAGGAAGCCGATCAGGAACAACGGACGCGGGCAATAATTGCGGATGATGCGTGCGGCGGGACGTTTGTGCCCGACGTTGAACATCACCACCACGCATAACAGCATCGAAGTGGAAAAGATGCCGCTGCTGGTGGCATAAGCCAGACACAGCGCCAGCGCGCGCCCCACCGAAGCTTGCAGAAAATGACTGACATACAGGGTCAACGGCAGGCAGATCAGCGCCGGAAGCGTGTACGGCAGCAAGTAGCCGATCAGATCCTGACTGCGCTGGCGGGTGCGTAACCAGCGACCTCCACGCATACGGTTGGCCAACAAACTGCCGAGAACGGTCAGCAGCGCAAAACTGCCGAGCCAGGTGCCGGACAGCGTGAGGAAATCTCCGGCGACACTCCAGCCTGAGCGGTTCGACGGCTGGTTGACCAATTTGTCGACTTCATCGGCCGCACGGTCGGCGCGCAGGCGCCAGGCGTCGACCAGATGTTCGTTGATGTCGAGTTTGTCCTGCACGTCGTCGATGCTCGAACTGATCGCACCGAGCAGACCGCCCTGCACCAGCGGCTCGGGTTTGGCCGGTTCCTCGGCAGCGGCCGGAACACCCGGCAGCGCGGCGGCGTCGATTTCACTGGCACCGAGAAACAGCAATGCTCCCAGCAGAATGGCGATCCTGAACTTGACCAAAACTCCGATCTCCCGTGGCTGAACCTGTAAGGAACTGATCAAGTTTTGCGCGGCAAGTTCAAGAGCCCCCTCACCCTAGCCCTCTCCCAGAGGGAGAGGGAACTGACCGAGTTGACTGGTCTTGATGCATCGACCTGAAGGTCTACAGTCGAACTCAGGCCTTCAAAACCACGCAGATCTGCTCCCTTCCCCCTCGACCCCTTGGGGGAGAGGGTTGGGGTGAGGGGGAGCGCTTTTGATCTTCGCCATAGATGTGACCGTCCGTAATACCGCCGAAACTTTCCCGATCCGCCCGCAGTCATCAAAAGACAGCGGCAACACGAGGGCTTTCAACGGGAGGGTGGCATGGCGACGATTCACATCGGTATTTCCGGCTGGCGCTACGAACCGTGGCGCGGGGATTTCTACCCCAAGGGACTGGCGCAAAAGCGCGAATTGCAATTCGCGTCGAGGGCGGTCAACAGCATCGAAATCAACGGATCGTTCTATGCCCTGCAACGACCCGAACGCTATGCGCAGTGGTACGCCGAAACACCCGACGACTTCGTCTTCAGCGTCAAAGCCCCGCGCTTCATCACCCATATCCGCCGTTTGCGCGATATCGAAAAACCGCTGGCGAATTTCTTCGCCTCGGGCATTCTGGAGCTCAAGGAAAAACTCGGGCCGATCCTTTGGCAGTTCCCGCCGAACTTCAAATTCGAGCCCGAGCGTTTCGAACATTTCCTCGCGCTACTGCCCCACGACACCGAAGCGGCCGCCGCCCTCGCCCATCAACACGACTCCCACCTGCACGGCCACGCGAGCATGAAAGCCTGGCGCAAAAAGCCGCTGCGTCATGCCGTGGAAATCCGCAACGACAGCTTCCTCGATCCCGAATTTGTGCGGTTACTGAAGCGCTACAACACCGCGCTGGTAATCGCCGACACCGCCGATAAATGGCCCTACCGTGAAGACCTGACCAGCGACTTCGTTTACCTGCGCCTGCACGGTGCCGAAGAACTCTACGCCAGCGGTTACACGGCGCCAGCCCTCAAGCGCTGGGCCGAGCGCATCGACGCCTGGCACCATGGCGAGCAACCGAAAGATGCCCATCTGATCGCCCCGCGCTTGAAGCCACGCGCACGCAAATCCCGCGAAGTGTTCTGCTATTTCGACAACGACATCAAAGTCCGCGCGCCCTACGACGCCCGTGATCTGCTGCAGCGTTTCGAGCTGGATAAAGACCTCGCCACCACCCCCGGCGAACCCGCTGGCGAAGGAGTGCTGGCATGAGTATTTCAGAACCGGTCGGTTTCACTGACGAAGGCTCGGTCGTCGCGCCGTCCGTGCGCACATTCACCGTGCTGACGGTCAACACCCATAAGGGTTTTACCGCACTGAATCGGCGCTTCATCCTTCCGGAATTGCGCGAAGCGGTGCGCAGCGTCGCCGCCGACGTGGTGTTTTTGCAGGAAGTCCACGGCACCCACGAACATCATCACAAGCGCTACAGCAATTGGCCGACGATGCCGCAGTACGAATTCCTCGCCGACAGCCTCTGGCCGCAGTTCGCCTATGGGCGCAACGCGGTGTACCCGGACGGCGATCACGGCAATGCGTTGTTGTCGAAATTCCAGATCATCCGCCACGACAATCTCGACGTGTCGATCAGCGGCCACGAGAACCGTGGTCTGCTGCATTGCGTGCTGCGCCTGCCCGGCGACGGCGCCGAGATCCATGCGATCTGCGTGCATCTGGGCCTGCGTGAAAGTCATCGCAACGCGCAGTTGAAGCTACTCGGCGAACGCTTGGCCGAACTGCCGGACGACGCACCGGTGATCGTCGCCGGTGACTTCAATGACTGGCGCCAGCGCGCCGATGCGTTGCTCAAACCCTGTGGCCTGCGTGAAGTGTTCGCCGAGCACCACGGCAAACCGGCGCGCAGTTTCCCCGCACGCCTGCCAACCCTGCGCCTCGACCGTATCTATGTCCGTAACCTCAAGGCCAGCCAGCCGAAAGTCCTTGCCAACCGGCCCTGGTCTCACCTTTCTGACCACGCACCGTTATCGGTGGAGATCGAACTATGAACAGCGCGCCGCTGGAGAAATCCGCCGTGGAACCCATCAGCATTACCCCGCCGGTGCGCGAGCCCGGCCAGGTCGACGTCGAGTACCGCTGGCAGGGCGGCAACCATGTGCAATTGCTGGAAAACGGCGAGGAATACTTCCCGCGTGTGTTTGAAGCAATGCGTGCGGCGAAGAGTGAAATCATTCTCGAGACCTTCATCGTTTTCGAAGACAAGGTCGGCGCCGAGTTGCAGGAGATTCTGATTGATGCGGCCAAGCGCGGCGTGCGCACCACCGTCAGCCTCGACGGCTTCGGTTGTGGCGAGTTGACTACCGGTTATCTCGCCGCATTGAGCGAGGCCGGCGTGCATTTGCAGATTTTCGATCCAGCGCCGAAACGCCTCGGTATCCGAACCAACTGGTTCCGCCGCTTGCACCGCAAAATCGTCGTGGTCGACGGCATGGTCGCGTTCATCGGCGGGATCAATTTTTCCGGCGATCATCTGGCTGATTTCGGCCCTGAAGCCAAGCAGGATTATTCGGTGGAAATTCAGGGCCCGGCGGTCGCCGACATCCATCACTTCGCCCTGCTGCAAAGTGGTCGCCCGGGTCGCGCGCGGTTCTGGTGGCAACGCCGGCGCCAGCGTCGCGCGGAAATGGCCTTCGATGATCATGACGGTCAGGTACGCCTGGTGTTCCGCGACAACGACCAGCACAGCACCGATATCGAAGACGTTTATCTGCAAGTGCTGCGCCGCGCCAAACGCCGTGTGGTGATCGCCAACGCCTACTTCTTTCCCGGTTACCGCTTGCTGCGTGAAATGCGCAATGCCGCCCGGCGCGGTGTCGATGTGCGGCTGATCCTGCAAGGCCAGCCAGACATGCTGGTGGCGAAACTCGCGGCGCGCATGACCTACGATTATTTGCTCAAGGCTGGCGTGCAGATTCATGAGTATTGCCAGCGTCCGCTGCACGGCAAAGTCGCGCTGGTCGATGATGAATGGAGCACCGTCGGTTCGAGCAATCTCGATCCGCTGAGTCTGTCGCTGAACCTGGAAGCCAACGTGCTGATCCGCGATCGCGCGTTTAATCAGCACTTGTTCGAGCGCCTCGAAGACCTCAGCCAGAACCATTGCAAAGCCATGGACGCCAGCAAGTCGCCACGCGGGCGCATCTGGCACATGACCGTGGGCTTTCTGGTGTTCCACTTTCTGCGGCATTTCCCGGCGATGGCGGGTTGGCTGCCGGCGCACAAACCGCGGCTCAAGCCGTTTCGAGGTAACCGCTCATGAGCCATTCCGAAGCGCACCCGAGCGGTCACGCGGCGCCAGCGACGCACTCGAAATGGAGCCGCTGGAAACGCCCGCTGACCCTGTTGTTTTTCCTCGCACTGATCGTGCTGCTGACGATGTTCGCCACGCGCATCGAATGGAAAGAAGTGCTGGAAACCCTCGCCGACTTCAAGGTGCGCACGCTGATCATTGCCGCCAGCCTGACGCTGCTGAGCTTTCTGGTGTACGCCAGTTTCGACCTGATCGGCCGCACTTACATTCGTCAGGATCTGACCTGGAAACAGATCCTGCCGGTGGGGATTATCAGCTACGCGTTCAATCTGAACCTGAGCGCGTGGGTCGGCGGCATCGCCATGCGTTATCGGCTGTATTCACGGTTGGGCGTGAGTAAAGGCAACATCGCCAAGATTCTCGGGCTGAGCCTGGCGACTAACTGGTTTGGCTATATGACCATTGCCGGCGCGGTGTTCAGCAGTGGTCTGGTGACTATGCCGCCGGGGTGGAAAGTCAGCAGCGACGCGTTGCAGGGCATCGGGATTTTGTTGCTGCTGGTCAGCGCCGGTTACCTCGCGGCGTGTCAGTTTTCCAAGCGCCGCGAGTGGTCGATTCGTGGCGTGGAAATCAACCTGCCATCGCTGCGCATGTCGGTGTTGCAACTGCTGTTGGGCGCGTTGAACTGGTCGCTGATGGCGGCGGTGATTTTCACATTATTGCCGAGCAAATTGGATTATCCGTTGGTGCTGGGTGTGCTGTTGATCAGCGCGATTGCCGGGGTGATCACGCATATTCCGGCGGGGCTTGGCGTGCTGGAGGCGGTGTTTGTTGCGCTGCTGCAGCACGAGGCTTCGCGAGGGAGTCTGGTGGCGGGGTTGCTGGCGTATCGGGCGATTTATTTTCTGTTGCCGTTGTTGATTACGGTGGTGATGTATTTGGTGGTTGAGGCCAAAGCCAAGGCGTTGCGGATAGAGAAAAAACCTTCTTGAATTTTTGGGTGAGGCTAATGCCCCCTTCGCGAGCAAGCTCGCTCCCACATTTGAAATGCGATCCCCTGTGGGAGCGAGCTTGCTCGCGAAGGCGTCCGAAAGAACGCTAAAAATTCAAGTAGATTGAATAATGCTCAACCGTTCGCCGACGACCATCTCGGTAATCCAGTCCACCAATATCGAGGTGTACGCCTGCTGCGAAACCGGCTCGCTCAGCGCGTGATCGGCACCATCAATAATCCGGTGTGTCAGCGAATGCGTCTGCTGACAAGCCGCGCGGTAACTCATGATCGCCGCGTGGGGCACGTAGTCGTCGGTTTCCGATTCCACCAGCAACACATCCCCGGTGAACTGCGAGCACGCATGCAGCGCACGGTTACTGTCGGCGCGCACCAGCGTGCTTCGATAATCACGTAAATCCGCTTTATCCAGCTCCCGCTTCGGCGTGTGCCATTGCTCGTCGCGATACAACGCCGGCACCCGCAGCGCCAGCCAGCGCACCGGGCGCAACGACGTCAGGATCGCAGCCAGATAACCACCGTAACTGGTGCCAACCACGGCAATCGCCGAGGTATCGAGCGCAGGATGCGCGAGCAAGCGGTCATACGCCGCGAGCAAATCACGCAGATTGTCTTCACGGGTGACGCGAGTCAGCGGAATTCCGGTGCCACCGGTATGCCCGCGCAAGTCGAAGGTCAGGCACACGCAACCCAGCCCTGCGATACCTTTGGCCCGTTCAAGATCTCGCTCCTGACTGCCGCCCCATCCGTGAACAAACAACACCCCCGGGACTTTCGATTTGGGACTGAGAAACGTCCCGCTCATCTGTTCATCATCAATGTCGATTTGAATGCTTTCGCTTCTAGCCGTCATAAGATTTGACCGTTACGTATTTGAGGAGAAATTCACTGTTTTCCGCCGGGCCGCGATACACCTCGATGGCGTCCGCCGGCAGCGGCTGATCGATGTAGGTTTCCACCGACGACACACGAATCGCGCGCATCCCCGGGTCGTTGACGAAGCTTTGCAGCGCGGCAACTTCAGCACTGCTGGCACCGCCCATGCGCCAGGATTGTTCGAGCACGCCGCTGCGGGTTTTGCCGTTACTGTCCAACCCTTGAGCGATGTCGTAATTGCGCCGCGAGGCGTAGAAGCGCGGATAAGCTTCATCGGCGGCGCTGTCGAAAATCTGCGCCTGTTCGATGGCCAGCCGGACATCATCCGCCAGATCCAGCGCCAGCAGATCGGCATAGCCGCCCTGCACCACCAGCAGGTTCGAACCACCATACACGTCTTCGCCGTGGGCATCTTTGGTCAAGTATTGATCACCGCAGTAGCTCAGCACTTTGTCGCCGATGAACGTCTGGCCGACACTGTGGGTGACGACGTCGCTCAAGTCCTGCTCCAGTACCACGCCTTCGCTGAACTGTTTTTCGCTATCGGGCCGAGCGAGGATTTCGTCGAAAGCGTCGAGGCTCTTGATCACTTCCTGGCCGCGACCGGCGCAGGCATGAACCGGCTTCAAACGGATCGGCCCGCTGTACAGCAAATGCTCGGCGGCGGGTCGCGCATCTTCCAGGGAAAACACGCTGAGGCCGTCGAGCACCACGTTGCGCACCCGTTCGGAAAACAGCGGCGACCAGCCCTCAGGCGCATGGGCCAAGTGGCTGCGCAAACCGTGGCTGATGGCTTTGGTGCAAATGAAGTCGTGCTCGACAAATCCGCCCCACAAATCTTCCGGGCCTTTGATGCCGAGTTCGTGAGCGTGGGTGGCGCCGACGATGGTTTGCGTCGGCAATAGATAAAGGTCACGACCGCGATGTTTTTCCGGGTCGTAACTGCCACCGAATTTGAACCCGAGAATTTGCGCCAGCCAACGGGCCAGTGCTTTGTTGGTTTGCACTTCATGCTGCGGCGCGCCGGCACGCACCGAGTGGGCGACGACGATTTTCCTGCGGGTGATCGGGGTCATGCGTCCCCCTTCCCTCGGTTCGATGACTGTAGCGGTGAAGGGTGCAGAGATCAGGCCAACGGCTGCTCTAGGGAAACCCTCGTTTAATCAGAAACTTGGCGGAATCGTGCTGGCACCACGCCTGTTTCAATCTGCACGACCGCCGACAAAACCCCGGCAAATTGCACGATCTATGGCCCTTGTAGGAGCAAAGCTTGCTCGCGAAAGCGCTGTGTCAGGTGGCAAATATGTGACTGACACACTGCCTTCGCGAGCAAGCTCTGCTCCCACATTAGGCATTCGTTGCTTTTGGGGTTGGGGTCACACCAAACCGCGCCCGATAATCACTCGGCGCCAGCCCGGTGATCTTCCTGAAGATCGCCCGAAACGCTCCCGGATCCTGATACCCCACTGTCCACGCAATGTGATCGATCGTGCCATTGGTGAACTCGAGCATCTCGCGCGCCTTGCCCACCCGCAGATGCTGACAATACTCGGTCGGCTTCAACCCGCTCGCCGCGCGAAAGCGCCGCAGAAACGTACGCTCTTCCAGCCCCGCCCTCTCCGCCATCGCGGTCAGCGAAACATCCGTCGCGCCGGTGCTTTGCAGCCAATGCTGAACCTTGAGAATCGCCGCATCGCCATGACTGAGAATCGGCGCAAAATTGCTCCCGCACTCACTGGCACTGTCGCTGTGTTCGATCACCAGAAAACGTGCGGTACCGGTGGCGATGCTCGGCCCGAGCAACCTGTCGACCAGGCGCAAGCCAAGCTCCGACCAGGCCATCAATCCAGCGGTGGTAATCAGGTCGCCGTCATCGACGATGGGCGTATCGGCTTTCAATTTGATCTTCGGGTATTGCTCGGCAAACGCCTTGGCCGATGTCCAGTGGGTGGTGGCGCTACGGCCATCGAGCAAACCGCTTTCCGCCAACATCAGCGAACCCACGCAGACACCGCCGAGCGTCGCGCCACGGGCATGTTGATCGCGCAACCACTGCGCAAGGCTGGCTGGCATGTTTGCCGAACTGAAGCCGCCAATTGACGGCGGAATCAGCACCGCCAGCAAATCGCTTTCGTCGCTCGGATGACTGTCGTAAACCCGCACGGGCGGCTGATCACCGTCGACCTGCCAATGACTGACCCGCAGCACCGGCAATTGCGCGGTCTGATGCTCAGCGGCAATGCGGTTGGCCACGCCGAACAGATCGGTCAAGCCATGCACCGCCGCCATCTGCGCGCCGGGATAAATCAGCACGCCGAGTTCAGCGATGGCGGCTTTTTCAACGCCCATTGTCAGTTTTCCCCTGTCTATTGTCGGTGCGGCCAATCCTCGAATCATCGGCCAGCGCCAATACTTGCACCACACCAACAAGCAATTCGAGGACACACCCATGGCCAAGCAAGCACTCATCGTAGTCGATATCCAGAACGACTACTTCCCCCAAGGCAAGTGGCCGCTGGTCGGCGCGGATGCCGCCGCCGACAACGCCGTGCGACTGATTGCAGCGTTCCGCGAAGCGGGCGATTCGGTAGTGCATATCCGCCACGAATTCACTTCGCCGGATGCGCCGTTTTTCACTCCGGGTTCGGACGGCGCCAAGCTGCACCCGAAAGTGCTCAACCGCGCCGACGAGCCGGTCGTGCTCAAACACTTCGTCAATTCGTTTCGCGAGACTGAACTGCAATCGATCCTCGATGAGCAAGGCATCAAGGAGCTGGTGGTGGTCGGCAGCATGAGCCACATGTGCGTCGATGGCATCACTCGCGCGGCAGCGGATTTGGGCTACACCGTGACGGTGATTCACGACGCCTGCGCCAGCCGCGATCTGGAATTCAACGGCCTGACCGTGCCTGCCGCCCATGTACACGCCGCGTTCATGTCAGCACTGGGCTTTGCCTACGCCAATGTGATCTCGACGGACGAATTTCTGTCGGCTGATCGCTAAGCAACACTTTGCAAACAGTCTATAAACAGAGGGCCCGCCACGTTGCGGGCCTTTTTTCGTCTGTCATAAAAAACTCACGCGTGAGCCATTGATGGCATTTTGGATTGGTTGTAGTGTGGCTCACGCGTGAGATGTTCATAACCGAGTCATAGCCATGAAAAGCCGTTCCCCCACCGCGAAATCTGATAGTCCCAAGGGAGAGCGCGCGAAGGCGTCCGCAAAAAAACCGTCGAGCTTTTATATGAAGCAGATGCGTGCGGGCCTGGCCGCTGCCGGTTATGTGAAACACGAAACTTGGGTGCTTCCCGAAAACCGAAGCTTGCTCAAGCAAATGGAGCAACAGCTACGCCAACCGATTCTGGCTGGCTCTTTCATGTCGGAGAATTACATGAGCGCAGGCAACAACTGGAATATCGATAGCCTCTTCAACGCCCTCAAGGCCCTGGACGAGGTGGCTTCGCACGAGATCACGCTGTCGCTGATCCAGAGCTCCGAACCCAGCATCAAGCTGGAAATGAACGAATTCGGCGGTCTGCCGATTCACATCGCCGTCGCCGGTCAGCAGATCATCGTTGACACCGTGCTGGTCGATATCGATTCGATCACCGACGTGCACGCCTTCAACGACGCCGTGTTGCGCAGCCGGGAAATGTTCCCGCTGTCGTCGATCGGTATCGAATCGATGCCCAACGGACAGACCGTTTACAACATGTTTGGCGCCCTCAGCGCCGACTCGAGCCTGACCAACGTGGTCACCGAGGTGAAAACCCTGGTCGACAACGTGCAGCGCGCGAGCGAAGCCTTCGAACACTTCTTCAAGTAATCAACAGGGAAAATCCAATGACTCAGTCCATCTGGAGCAAGTTGTTCACCGCGCTGCGCGGCGGCGCCAATGAAGTCGGCGAATCGATCGTCGACCAACAGGCCCTGCGCATCCTCGATCAGGAAATCCGCGATGCCGACACCGCCCTGTCGAACGCACGTCGCGAGCTGGTCACCATCATGGCCAAGCACAAACTGGCCGCCGACCGTGTGAGCGAGTACGACGCCAAGATCAAGGATCTCGAAGCCAAGGCTGTGTCGGCGTTGAACGCTGGCCGTGAAGATCTGGCGCTGGAAGTGGCCGAAGCGATTTCGACCCTGACCAACGACCTCGATGCCGAGAAAAAGCAGAGCGACGAGTTCGGTGTCTACGCCGAAAACATGCGCAAAGACATCAACAAGGCCGAAGCCCGCATCAAGAGCCTGCGCCAGCAAGTCGACATGGCCAAGGCCCGCGACAGCGTGCAAAAGGCTCAGGTCAGTGCGTCCATCGCCAGCGGCGGCGCCAACGGCAAACTGGAAACCGCCGTGGGTACGCTGAACCGCCTGCAAGCCAAACAGCAACAACGCGCTGCCGAACTGAGCGCTGCCGATGAACTGGCAGACGCCGCGACCGGCAATGACCTGGATCGCAAACTGCAAGAAGCCGGCATCACGCCGAACGCCGGCAGCGCCAATGCGATCCTTGAGCGCCTGAAGCAGAAATCCGCTCAGTAACATCGCAACCTGCCCTGTGTAGGGGCTGCCGAAGGCTGCGATCTTTTGATCTTGTCTTTAAAAACAAAATCAAAAGATCGCAGCCTTCGGCAGCTCCTACATGGGATCCCGGCCCGGTACACTAGCCACGCTTTTTCCGCCGACGAACACCTCCACCCGCCTCAAGGAACGTACCCATGGGATGGTTTAAAGATTTGCTGGGCACCAGCAACTGGCAGACCGCTGCGCCGACACCGACCGTTGCCAGTGGCCCACTCGGCATGGCCCAGGGCAAGGCTGTCAGGTTCGATACGACGCTGGCGCTGTTGCTCGACGGTTCGACCACGGTGCGCGTGCCCTTCGATCAAGCGATCTGGAGCGCCGGTTGGGTCGACCTCGGCCAGTCGAACAAACTGCACCGCTATTACATGAACGACGAGGATTTCTGGCTGCAGATCCACGTTACCGGCGACGACCAGATCGAATCGGTCACGCTGTTCAACTACCTCAGTTACGTGACCGTCAACAGTGACGCCGAACTGCAGCGCCTGGCCGGCCCTAATAGCGCGATCGGCCTGCCGACCTACACCCACGATGGCGTCGAGTACACCCGCGAATGGGGCACCGAACAGGGCCAGACCGAACTGGTGCCGATGACCGAACAAGTCATCAACCCGGACGAGTCCTACACCATCGAACACCACTCGATGCTTTACGCGCGCGAAACCGGCCTGACCGATCGCCGCGAATTGCTGCTGTTCTCCGTCGAACAGGACGAAGAAGGCACCGTCAGCCTGAGCACCTCTTTGGGTATCTCGCTGTACACGACTGATCTGAGCCCCATCTAAAAAAGGAAGTTTTTCATGCTGGAAGTGCTGGCCGTTTCCCTGAACAAAACCGCGCTGGTCGGTTTCGTCGTCTACCTGATCGGCGCCGTGCTGCTGTTCATGCTGTTCCAATTCGTCTACACCCGCATCACCCCGCACAAAGAGTTCGAGTTGATTCGCTCCGGCAACGTCGCCGCCGCCATCGCGCTGTCCGGTGCGATCATCGGTTTCGCGATCCCGGCCAGCAACGTGATCGCCTTCTCGGTCAACGTCCTCGACTTCGTCCTGTGGGCGGTGATTGCCGCTGTTGTGCAACTGCTGGCATTCCTCGCCACCGGCCTGGTGCTCAAGGGCACCTCGCAGCGCATCGCCAACGGTGAAATCGCTTCGGGCATTTACGTGGCAGCGGTCGCCATCAGCGTTGGCATGCTCAACGCCGCGTGCATGACCCCGTCCAACTGACCGGCAGGAAGCCTTCGATGAAACGCAGTAAATATGTGCAGTTGTCCCTCGCCGCGTCGGTGGCCATGGCCATCTCCGGTGAAGCGGCGGCGGTCGAGCAGCCGCGTAACTTCCAGAGCGTGGAACAGTGCGTCGATGCCGAAGTGGCTGCCGATGTCTGCTCCAACGCCTACGTCGCTGCCCTGACCGAACACCGGCGCATCGCCCCGGCGTACGACGACAAGGCCAAGTGCGACGCGGATTTCGCCGCCGATTGGTGTCAGAAAAATTCCGATGGCCGCTTCGTGCCGAAACTCGGCGGCTTCAAAGTGCCGCAGAACGGTGAACCGGCGCAGAACCTCGACGCCATCGCCGGCGCGCAAATGCCGGCGGGTGACGCCGCGCAGAATGTGCAAAACACCTCGCACACCTCCAGTGGCGGCGGCAGTGGCTGGCTGACCGGTTGGCTGATCGGCAACGCGATGAGCAACAACGTCAATCGCACGGTGTACCGCGATCGCGACACGCGCCAGCCCTACAACACTTCGACGCAATACCGCCGAGCCGAAACGACGACGCGCAGCCAAACGGATTACGAAAGCAGCAAAAGCAAACCGGTCAACGTTGCCTCGTCGACCTCGCGCGGCGGTTTCGGTAGCCAGTCGAGTGCTCGCAGCGGTTGGGGTGGCTGGGGCAGCAGTTCCGGTCGCTCGAGCAGCTGACGATGAAGAAAATCCTCTGCGCCGAGCGCCCCGACTGGAAACAGACCGCCGAAAGCCTCGGCTTTATGTTTCACACCATCGACGACGAGCCCTACTGGGACGAAAGCGCGTACTACCAGTTCACGCTCGCGCAGATCGAAAACGATCTTGAGGATCCGACCACCGAGCTGCACGAGATGTGCATGGACCTGGTCGACCGCGTGGTCAACAGCGAAGAGTTGCTGGATCGTCTGAGCATCCCTGCGCCGTACTACGACATGATCCGCACCTCCTGGCGCGAAGGTCATCCGCATCTGTACGGGCGCATGGACTTTTCCTACAGCGGCAACGGCCCGGCGAAACTGCTGGAGCTCAACTACGACACGCCGACCAGCCTGTACGAGGCAGCGGCGTTTCAGTGGGGCTGGCTGGAGCAATGCATCGAGCGCGGAACGCTGCCGGCGAATGCCGACCAGTTCAACAGCATCGACACCAAACTGCATCAGGCCTTTGCCGAACTGAAGCTGACGCGGCCGTTCTATTTCTCTTCGATGAGAGACTCGGTCGAAGACAAGGGCACCACCGATTACCTGCGGCTGATCGCAGAAAAAGTCGGCATCGAATCGCGGCACATCGACATTGAAGACATTGGCCTGACTTCTGAGGGCCGCTTTGTCGATCTGCAGGATCGCTGGATCCCGCACCTGTTCAAGCTGCACGCCTGGGAGTTCATCTTCCACGAACCGTTCGGCGCGGCGATTGCCGAGTGCGATACGCAGTTTTTTGAACCGGCGTGGAAGGCGATTCTGTCGAACAAAGGCGCGCTCCCTTTATTGTGGGAACTGCACAAGGGTCATCCGAACTTGCTCGCGGCGCACCTTGATCCAAACCCGGCCAGCGCGGTGCCCAAGGGTTGGGTGCGCAAGCCGTACTTTTCCCGTGAAGGCGCGAACATTGAGTTGCAGACGGCTGAAGGTCTGATCGTCAAAGAAGACGGGCCCTACACCGATGCGCCGTTTATCCTGCAGGAATTTGCGCCACTGCCGAAGTTTGGCGACAGCTACACGCTGATTGGTTCGTGGGTGATTGGCGATCAAGCCGCAGGTATTGGCGTGCGCGAAGACAACAGCCTGATCACCAAAGACTCGAGCCGCTTCCTGCCGCACCTGATCCTCGACTGAGCCATAGGCCACTTTTCAGCCATAAAAAAACCGTAGCGCGTGAGCTCTACGGTTTTTTTTCGCCCTCGGTCAAGACAGCTCTGTCGAGCGTACCGGACGATCTGCCGGGAGTTTGTCCCTGGCGGTTTCCGACGTGCTCACACCAGCCATTCTGCGCCGTGCGATTTCCGCGCCGCGACGACGCAGCGGAGTTTCGACAAAACGGTAGTTCAACTCGCTGCAGACCAACATGATCGCAAACGAGGTGAGCAACATTTCCACGGTGAACTCAGGCCCCAGTTCGACACCTCTGTCGCTGGCCACTCGACTCCAGATTTCGGTACTCAAGTGGTAGGCGAACATGTGTATCACGTACAAAGCGTAAGAACGCGAGCCTAGCCATTGGGCAATTCCACTCAAGAACGCCGGGCAGTAGACATAGCCTTTTTGATAACTGGAGAGCCAGACCAGAACCAATGCATTCAATGCGATCAGCCCCACCGCGATGGGCATGGCGATCAGTTGCCCGGCAATGGCACCGAGCATGTACAGCAGGAACAGCGTCAACCCGAACCGCTTGATCAGGCTGGCGCCCAGCGCCACTGGCTCAATGTCTTTGTACAGTGAGGTGCGCGTGAACAGGCACAGAAGAATGCCCCACATCATCGCATCCAGACGGAACGAGAAGAGCATGGCCGCCGTTGGCCCGCCGAAGGCATAACGATTGAACGGGAACTGCACGGCAATCAGTGCGAGCAGGGCGATTACTCGCCAACGGGTGGATGTGATCAGCAGCAGAAACAGCGGGAAGATAAAGTAAAACTGCTCCTCCAGCGCCAGGCTCCAGTACACCGAGTTCGGCCCCAGCAGCACACCGTACTGGTTCGCCAGATTGCCGGTGAAGGTCGCGACCGCCGTGAAGCTGCGCAAATTATCGAACCACGACTGGAATGCATTCGACTGGTTGAAGAAGATCGAGAACGCCAGCGGAATCAATACCCACAGCCACGCCGTGGGCAGCAGGCGGTAGGCCCGCCGGATCCAGAACGAGGTGGCCGCGAGGCCGAATCGGCCCTGCTCACGATTTTTATCAAAATAATCGAGGTACGCTTTGCTGACCACGTAACCGGAAATACAGAAAAAAAGGTCCACCCCTGACCACGGGGAAAACACATTGAACACTTTCTGCATGAAGTCGCTATGGAATGGCAACAACAACGAACTATGGGCCAACACCGTCATCAGGATGGCCACGCCGCGCAGATACTCGATTTCCTTGTTCTTGCTACTGCTCATCGTTTTCTCTTGTTTTTGTGATGGACGCAGCCCAGCTCCCCGGGATCCTGCTTTTGCAAAAAGGCGCCTGAATATCCAGTCGCAGGTACGGATCATGGTGCGACTGGCGGCAGCCTTCAAGACTCAGTGCGAAACTTTCCGTGATCAGACCAAACGACTCATCGGTCATGAGTTGAACGAGGCGACATCTTTGGCCCGTCCAGAACGACAAAACCCCCGCAATGCGGGGGCTTCGAGGCTAAATCAAAGGTGATTCAGCGGGCAAATCAGAACGGGATATCGTCATCAAAGCTGTCGAAATCCGGAGCCGGTTGCGGTGCGGCCTGCTGAGGAGCCGGGGCCGAACGCTGTTGCGGAGCCGACTGCTGCGGACGCGGCGCCTGTTGGCGTGGAGCCGGAGCGGACTGCTGATAGTTGTTGCCACCGCCTTGTTGGTCGCCCTGTTGTGGACGGCCGCCGAGCAGTTGCATGGTGCCTTGCATGTCGACCACGATTTCGGTGGTGTAACGCTTGATACCGTCTTTTTCCCACTCACGGGTCTGCAGCTTGCCTTCGATGTAAACCTGCGAACCCTTGCGCAGGTATTCGCCGGCGATTTCGGCGACTTTGCCGAACATCGAAACACGGTGCCACTCGGTCTTCTCGACCTTCTGACCGGTTTGCTTGTCGGTCCACTGTTCGCTGGTTGCCAGACTCAAGTTGGTCACGGCGTTACCGTTAGGCAGGTAGCGAACTTCGGGATCCTGGCCGCAAGTGCCGACCAATATGACTTTGTTAACCCCACGGGCCATAACGTTCTCCTAGGCGTCGCAAGCAGCCCCGGCCGGGTTGTTCACCAGGCGTTCGAGGGTGTCGCGATCCACTAATTCTTTGTCCAGTTTGATGTAAACAGCCGCTTCATCAGCAACTATCACTGCATCGGTTACCCCTACGAGGGCCTTGAGGCGCTCGACCAGACCCGCTTCGCGGATCGCCTCGGGCGACAACGGCAAGCGCAGGCTCGTCACGTAGGGAGGTTCGCGCATGGTAACAGCAAAGGCCAGCCAAAGTGCAGCCAGCCCGGCACATCCAAGGAACACAACCGACAGACCGCCATGCTGAAACAACCAGCCGCCGAGTATCCCGCCAAGTGCCGAACCAAGGAACTGGCTGGTGGAATACACGCCCATGGCCGTGCCCTTCCCGCCCGCCGGTGAAACCTTGCTGATCAGCGACGGCAATGAAGCCTCCAGCAGATTGAACGCGGTGAAAAACACCACCGTGCCGATCACCAGAGCCCGCAAGCTGTCACCGAACTGCCAGAAGAATAGCTCAGTCAGCATCAGCGTCGTCACGGCGCCGAGCAAAACTCGTTTCATTTTGCGTTTCTTCTCGCCATAGATGATGAACGGGATCATGGCGAAGAACGAAACCAGCAACGCGGTGAGGTAGACCCACCAGTGCTGTTCCTTGGGCAAACCGGCTTTTTCAACCAGTGCCAGAGGCAGCGCGACGAAGCTCGACATCAACATGGCATGTAACACAAAGATGCCCAGATCGAGGCGCAGCAGATCAGGATGTTTGAGCGTCGGCATCAACGCCTGACGCGCCACACCGGATTCGCGGTGAGTCAGCGGCCCGGTCGATTTCGGCACCATGAACATGACGATGACGATGCCCACCAGCGCCATGCCACCGGTGGCGAGAAACAGTCCGGACAAGCCAAACGCACGGGTCAGCAATGGCCCGACGACCATGGCCACGGCGAACGACAGACCAATCGTCATGCCGATCATGGCCATCGCTTTGGTACGGTGCTGCTCGCGAGTCAGGTCGGAAAGCAACGCCATGACCGCTGCGGAAATCGCCCCGGCGCCTTGCAGGATTCGCCCGGCGATCACGCCCCAGATCGAATCGGCTTGAGAGGCGAGCACGCTGCCGAGGGCGAAGACGATCAGCCCGAGGTAAATAACCGGGCGGCGGCCAATGCGGTCGGAAATGACCCCGAACGGGATCTGAAAAATCGCCTGGGTCAGGCCGTAAGCGCCGATGGCCAACCCGATCAGGGCCGGGGTCGCTCCCGCCAAATCCATGCCGTAGGTTGCCAGTACCGGCAACACCATGAACATGCCAAGCATACGGAAGGCGAACACCAGGGCCAGACCGCTCGCTGCGCGGGTCTCGCTGCCACTCATGCGTTCGCTGTGGGGATCGTGCATGGATAAACCTCGTGTGAACCGGCG
Organism: Pseudomonas sp. P1.31; assembly: GCF_001269815.1. NCBI lineage: Bacteria > Pseudomonadati > Pseudomonadota > Gammaproteobacteria > Pseudomonadales > Pseudomonadaceae > Pseudomonas > Pseudomonas sp. P1.31. The sequence goes on from NZ_LHVN01000037.1 coordinate 61,224, forward strand.
GCGATTCTACCAGTCCCATCGAAAGACGGGGTAGATCGCGACGCTTTGACGCGTACAGATGAAACACTCTTCATTCAGGGCAAACAACGCTACGCTTGATAGTGTGCATCCATCCAGTATTTGCCCGTATACTCTTACGCTTTCGACGCCCGCCGAGCGAGGCCACTTTGGACAAGATCCTGATACGTGGGGCCCGTACCCACAACCTGAAGAACATCGACCTGACCCTGCCACGGGACAAACTGATCGTCATCACCGGCCTGTCCGGATCCGGCAAGTCGTCCCTGGCTTTCGACACACTGTACGCCGAAGGTCAGCGCCGCTATGTCGAATCGCTGTCGGCCTATGCCCGCCAGTTCCTGTCGATGATGGAAAAACCCGACGTCGACACCATTGAAGGCCTGTCGCCGGCGATTTCCATCGAACAGAAATCGACCTCGCATAACCCGCGATCCACGGTCGGCACCATCACCGAAATCTACGACTACCTGCGTCTGCTCTATGCACGCGTGGGTACGCCGCGCTGCCCGGATCACGATATTCCGCTGGAAGCGCAGACCGTCAGCCAGATGGTCGACCTGGTGCTGGCGCAGCCCGAAGGCAGCAAACTGATGCTGCTGGCGCCGGTGATCCGCGAGCGCAAAGGCGAACACCTTTCAGTTTTCGAAGAGCTGCGTGCGCAAGGTTTCGTCCGCGCGCGCGTCAACGGGCGCATTTGCGAGCTCGACGAGCTGCCGAAACTGGATAAACAGAAGAAGCATTCGATTGATGTGATCGTCGACCGCTTCAAAGTGCGCGCCGATCTGCAACAGCGTCTGGCCGAGTCCTTCGAAACCGCGCTGAAACTGGCCGACGGCATCGCACTCGTAGCGCCGATGGACGACGAGCCAGGCGAAGAGATGATCTTCTCCGCGCGCTTCGCCTGCCCGATCTGCGGACACGCGATCAGCGAGCTGGAACCGAAGCTGTTCTCCTTCAACAACCCGGCCGGCGCCTGCCCGACGTGCGATGGTCTGGGGGTGAAGCAGTTCTTCGACATCAAGCGACTGGTCAACGGCGAGCTGACCCTGGCCGAAGGCGCGATACGCGGCTGGGACAGGCGTAACGTCTATTACTTCCAGATGCTCGGCTCACTGGCTTCGCACTATAAGTTCAGCCTGGAAAAACCGTTCAACGAACTGACCGCCGAGCAGCAGAAACAAATCCTCCACGGCAGCGGCTCGCAGAACGTCGATTTCAAGTATCTGAACGACCGTGGCGACATCGTCAAACGTTCGCATCCATTTGAAGGCATCGTGCCGAATCTGGAGCGTCGCTACCGCGAAACCGAATCGGCGAGCGTGCGCGAAGAGCTGGCCAAGTTCCTCAGCACCCAGTCCTGCCCGGATTGCCGTGGCACGCGTCTACGGCGTGAAGCACGCCATGTGTGGGTCGGCGAGAAGACACTGCCAGCGGTGACCAATCTGCCGATCGGCGATGCCTGCGTGTACTTCGGCGAACTGAAGATGACCGGGCGTCGCGGCGAGATCGCTGACAAGATTCTCAAGGAAATCCGCGAGCGTCTGCAGTTCCTCGTTAACGTCGGTCTGGACTATCTGTCGCTGGATCGCAGCGCGGACACCCTGTCCGGCGGCGAAGCACAGCGTATCCGTCTGGCCAGCCAGATCGGTGCCGGCCTCGTCGGTGTTTTGTACATCCTCGATGAACCGTCGATTGGTTTGCACCAACGCGACAACGACCGCCTGCTCGGCACGCTCAAACATCTGCGGGACATCGGCAACACGGTGATCGTGGTTGAGCACGACGAAGATGCGATTCGTCTGGCCGACTATGTCGTGGATATTGGCCCGGGCGCCGGTGTGCACGGCGGGCAGATTGTTGCCGAAGGTACGCCGGCCGAAGTCATGGCGCACCCGGATTCCCTGACCGGTAAATACCTGTCGGGCCGGGTGAAGATTGAAGTGCCGGCCAAACGTACGCCACGCAACAAGAAGCTGACTCTGTCGCTCAAGGGCGCGCGCGGTAACAACCTGCGCAATGTCGATCTGGAAATCCCGATCGGCCTGCTGACCTGCGTGACTGGCGTGTCCGGCTCCGGTAAATCGACGCTGATCAACAACACCTTGTTTCCGCTGAGCGCTACAGCACTGAACGGCGCGACGACGCTGGAAGCTGCAGCGCACGACAGCATCAAAGGCCTGGAACATCTCGATAAAGTTGTCGACATCGACCAAAGCCCGATCGGTCGTACGCCGCGCTCCAACCCGGCGACGTACACCGGGCTGTTCACGCCTATCCGCGAACTGTTTGCCGGCGTGCCCGAGTCGCGCTCCCGTGGTTATGGCCCGGGGCGTTTCTCGTTCAACGTCAAGGGCGGTCGCTGCGAGGCCTGCCAGGGCGACGGTCTGATCAAGGTCGAAATGCACTTCTTGCCGGACATCTATGTGCCGTGCGACGTGTGCAAGAGCAAGCGCTACAACCGCGAAACCCTTGAGATCAAATACAAGGGCAAGAGTATCCACGAAACCCTCGAAATGACCATCGAGGAAGCGCGGGTGTTCTTCGATGCGGTGCCAGCGCTGGCACGCAAGCTGCAAACGTTAATGGATGTCGGCCTGTCGTACATCAAGCTCGGGCAGTCGGCGACCACGTTGTCTGGCGGTGAAGCGCAGCGCGTCAAGCTGTCCCGCGAGCTGTCGAAGCGTGACACCGGCAAAACTCTGTACATCCTCGACGAGCCGACCACAGGCCTGCACTTCGCGGATATCCAGCAATTGCTCGACGTGCTGCATCGCCTGCGCGATCACGGCAACACCGTGGTGGTGATCGAACACAACCTCGACGTGATCAAGACGGCCGACTGGCTGGTCGATCTCGGGCCGGAGGGTGGTTCCAAGGGTGGGCAGATCATCGCCGTGGGTACGCCGGAGCAAGTGGCCGAGATGAAACAGTCTCACACTGGCCATTACCTCAAACCGTTGCTGATCCGCGATCGGGCTTAAACGCCGGGCATGAAAAAGCCCCTGTCACTTCAACAGTGACAAGGGCTTTTTTGTACCTACTGCGATCAGGAGGTGTGCGATTGCAGGTAGTTCTCGAGACCGATCAGTTTGATCAGGCCCAACTGCTTTTCCAGCCAGTAGGTGTGATCTTCTTCGGTGTCGTTCAACTGCACACGCAGGATCTCGCGGCTGACGTAGTCTTTGTGCTGCTCGCACAGCTCGATGCCTTTGCACAGCGCTGCACGAACTTTGTACTCAAGGCGCAGATCCGCTTCGAGCATCTCCGGCACAGTACTGCCGACATCCAGATCATCCGGACGCATGCGCGGTGTGCCTTCGAGCATCAGAATTCGGCGCATCAACGCATCAGCGTGACCCGCTTCTTCTTCCATTTCGTGGTTGATTCGCTCGTAGAGCTTGGTGAACCCCCAGTCCTCATACATCCGCGAATGAACGAAATATTGATCACGCGCGGCCAGTTCGCCGGTCAGCAACGTGTTGAGGTAATCGATTACGTCTGGGTGGCCTTGCATCGCCCTACATCTCCCTACTTGAAAGGCTGTAGTTTGAACCAACATGACCGGAAGGTCACCCGCTTAGCGCAATAAAAGCGAAGATATTCTGAGAAAAGCAGCCTAAATAACGCAAAAACCGCCCAAATGAGGGCGGTTCTGCTTCTCGTTTAGACTTCGTTACGCTGTACGTTGAGCAGCTTTGCGATTGCTTCTCCATACGCCGGATCGGCTTTGTAGAAATGCTGCAACTGGCGATCAACGACATCACTAGAAACACCACTCAGTGCACCGGCGATGTTGCTGACCAGCAGTGCTCTTTGATCGTCGCTCATCAACCGGAACAGCGCACCGGCGTGGCTGTAGTAATCGGTGTCTTCGCGGTGATCGTAACGATCAGCCGAGCCGCTCAGGGCCAGCGCAGGCTCAGCGTAATGCGGAGCTTGTTTTGGCGATTCGATGTAGCTGTTCGGCTCGTAATTCGGTGCTGCGCCGCCATTGCTGCCGAACGCCATCGAACCGTCGCGCTGGTAAGTATTCACCGGGCTGCGTGGCGCGTTCACCGGCAGTTGCTGGTGATTGGTGCCTACGCGGTAGCGATGCGCATCGGCGTAAGCGAAGACGCGACCTTGCAGCATACGATCCGGCGACAGACCGACGCCTGGCACCATATTGCTTGGGCCGAACGCGGCTTGTTCAACTTCAGCGAAGTAGTTCTGCGGGTTGCGATTCAGTTCCAGCTCGCCCACTTCGATCAGCGGGAATTCTTTCTGCGACCAGGTTTTGGTCACGTCGAACGGGTTCTCGTAATGCGCCGCCGCTTGCGCCTCGGTCATGATCTGAATGCACACGCGCCATTTCGGGAAATCACCACGCTCGATCGCTTCGAACAGATCGCGCTGGGCGTAATCCGGGTCGGTGCCGGCAATACGGGCAGCATCCGCAGGTGCCAGATTCTTGATGCCTTGTTTTGTCTTGTAGTGCCACTTCACCCAGTGACGCTCGCCTTGCGCGCTGATGAGGCTGTACGTGTGACTGCCAAAGCCGTGCATGTGACGGTAGCCGTCAGGAATGCCGCGATCGGAGAACAGAATGGTCACCTGGTGCAGCGCCTCAGGCGAATGCGACCAGAAGTCCCACATCATCTGCGCGCTTTTCAGATTGCTTTGTGGCAGACGCTTTTGCGTGTGAATGAAGTCCGGGAATTTCAGAGGATCACGGATGAAGAACACCGGGGTGTTGTTGCCAACAATGTCCCAGTTGCCTTCCTCGGTATAGAACTTCAGCGCGAAGCCACGTGGATCTCGCTCGGTGTCGGCAGAACCGCGTTCGCCACCCACGGTAGAGAAACGCAGGAACGTCGGGGTTTGTTTGCCTACAGATTCAAACAGTTTGGCGCTGGTGTACTCGGTGATATCACGAGTGACAGTGAACGTGCCGTAAGCGCCCGAGCCTTTAGCGTGGACACGACGTTCAGGAATGTTTTCACGATTGAAGTGAGCAAGTTTCTCGAGCAGGTGGAAATCGTCGAGAAGCAGCGGGCCACGTGGGCCGGCGGAGCGAGAATTCTGGTTGTCAGCGACAGGTGCGCCACTGGCGGTCGTAAGCGTTTTGATCTGGCTCATACGGTCTTCTTCCTATGTCAGTCCTGGAACTGCCGGCTAATCGGCTTGGCGGGAAGTATTGATCATCGACGTGAGAGCCACAAATTCATTAACTCGTGCACATCGATAGATAATTACTAATTATGATTCCCGCCCCATGGTGACAGCTGACCTATGTCAGAAGCTTGTACGAACAGCGCATTTTTCTTGCAGACACAAAAAACCGGGCACTAGGCCCGGTTCTTTGTTTCAGACTGACGCCTTACTCGGCGGATACAGCTTCGCCAGCAGTAGCACGATCAACCAACTCGACGTACGCCATAGGCGCGTTGTCGCCAGTGCGGAAACCGCACTTGAGGATGCGCAGGTAGCCACCCTCACGGGTAGCGTAACGCTTGCCCAGGTCGTTGAAGAGCTTACCAACGATGGCTTTCGAACGAGTACGGTCGAATGCCAGACGGCGGTTAGCCAGGCTGTCTGTCTTGGCCAGAGTGATCAGCGGCTCAGCAACGCGACGCAGTTCTTTGGCTTTCGGCAGTGTAGTTTTGATCAGCTCGTGCTCGAACAGCGACACCGCCATGTTTTGGAACATGGCCTTGCGGTGCGAGCTGGTGCGGCTCAGGTGACGACCACTTTTACGATGACGCATGGTTCATTCCTTACCAAACACTACGTTCGGTGATTACGACGATCAGGCAGTCGCCTTGTCGTCCTTCTTAAGACTTGCAGGCGGCCAGTTGTCGAGGCGCATGCCGAGGGACAGACCGCGGGAGGCCAGAACGTCCTTGATTTCAGTCAAGGATTTCTTGCCCAGGTTCGGAGTCTTCAACAGCTCTACTTCGGTACGCTGAATCAGGTCGCCGATGTAGTAGATGTTTTCCGCCTTAAGGCAGTTAGCCGAACGTACAGTCAGTTCCAGATCGTCAACCGGGCGAAGCAGGATCGGATCGATCTCGTCTTCCTGCTCGACAACCACTGGCTCACTGTCACCTTTGAGGTCGACGAACGCAGCCAACTGCTGTTGCAGGATGGTTGCAGCGCGGCGAATAGCCTCTTCAGGATCCAGAGTACCGTTGGTTTCCAGATCAATAACCAGCTTGTCCAGGTTAGTACGCTGCTCGACACGGGCGTTTTCCACCACGTATGCGATACGGCGAACCGGGCTGAACGAAGAGTCAAGCTGCAAGCGACCGATGCTGCGGCTTTCGTCTTCATCGCTCTGACGCGAGTCTGCTGGTTCATAACCACGACCACGAGCTACGGTGAGCTTCATGTTCAGGGCGCCGTTAGACGCCAGGTTAGCGATTACGTGATCGGGATTAACGATCTCGACATCATGATCCAGCTGAATATCGGCAGCGGTAACCACCCCCGAACCCTTCTTCGACAAGGTCAGCGTAACTTCGTCACGACCGTGCAGCTTGATAGCCAGACCTTTAAGGTTCAACAGGATTTCAATTACGTCTTCCTGTACACCTTCGATGGCGCTGTACTCGTGGAGTACACCGTCAATCTCGGCCTCGACTACTGCGCAGCCGGGCATTGAGGACAACAGGATGCGTCGCAGCGCGTTGCCCAGGGTGTGGCCAAAACCACGCTCGAGAGGCTCGAGAGTGATCTTGGCGCGGGTTGGACTGACAACCTGCACATCAATATGGCGGGGTGTCAGGAACTCATTTACCGAAATCTGCATGGATGCACCTATTTTCTAGCCCTTACTTGGAGTAGAGCTCGACAATCAGGCTTTCGTTGATGTCGGCGGACAGATCACTGCGAGCAGGAACGTTCTTGAAAACGCCCGACTTCTTCTCAGTGTCTACTTCTACCCATTCTACGCGGCCACGTTGGGCACACAGATCGAGAGCTTGGACAATGCGAAGTTGGTTTTTTGCTTTTTCGCGAACTGCAACCACGTCACCAGCACGAACCTGATACGACGGAACGTTTACGGTCTGACCGTTAACGCTGATCGACTTGTGCGATACCAGCTGACGGGATTCGGCACGAGTCGAACCAAAGCCCATACGGTATACAACGTTGTCCAGACGGCATTCGAGCAGTTGCAGCAGGTTTTCACCGGTTGCACCTTTCTTGCCAGCAGCTTCTTTGTAGTAGCCGCTGAATTGACGCTCGAGAACGCCGTAGATACGACGGACCTTCTGCTTTTCACGCAGTTGGGTGCCGTAATCGGACTGGCGACCGCGGCGTTGGCCGTGGATACCAGGTGCTGCTTCAATGTTGCACTTCGATTCGATCGCGCGCACGCCGCTCTTCAGGAAGAGATCGGTGCCTTCGCGACGAGCGAGTTTGCATTTTGGACCAATGTAACGAGCCATTCTTTACAATCTCCTGGATTACACGCGGCGCTTCTTCGGCGGACGGCACCCGTTGTGCGGGATTGGCGTCACGTCGGTGATGCTGGCGATCTTATAGCCACAGCCGTTCAATGCACGGACAGCAGACTCACGACCTGGACCTGGACCTTTGACGTTAACGTCGAGGTTTTTCAGGCCATATTCCAGCGCAGCTTGACCAGCACGTTCAGCAGCTACTTGAGCAGCAAACGGGGTGGACTTGCGGGAACCGCGGAAACCCGAACCACCGGAGGTAGCCCAAGAAAGCGCGTTACCTTGACGGTCGGTGATGGTCACGATTGTGTTGTTAAAAGAAGCATGGATGTGGGCGATGCCATCAACCACTGTCTTTTTAACTTTTTTACGAGGACGAGCAGCAGGTTTTGCCATGATTAATTTCCTGTCGATTCGCGTGGGCGATTACTTGCGGATCGGCTTACGCGGACCTTTACGGGTACGCGCGTTAGTCTTGGTACGCTGACCGCGTACTGGAAGACCACGACGATGACGCAGACCACGGTAGCAACCGAGGTCCATCAAACGCTTGATTTTCATGTTGATTTCGCGACGCAGGTCACCTTCAGTGGTGAACTTCGCCACTTCGCCACGCAATTGCTCAATCTGCTCATCGCTCAGATCTTTGATCTTTGCGGCTGGGTTTACCCCAGTCACTGCGCAAATTTTCTGCGCAGTAGTGCGACCAACACCATAGATGTAGGTCAGCGAGATAACAGTGTGCTTGTTATCTGGAATGTTAACGCCTGCAATACGGGCCATTCAGTGGGACTCCAATTGACAGCTACCTACGCCCCGGAAGCCAAGAAATAGGGCGCGAGATAATATCGCTGTAATAACAAATAATCAACCCGGCAGCGCACTAGCTGCCGGGCTTCAAGCGGATCACACTCAGCCTTGGCGCTGTTTGTGACGCGGTTCCGCGCTGCAAATTACTCGAACAACACCTTCGCGGCGAATAATCTTGCAGTTACGGCACAGCTTTTTCACCGATGCACGAACTTTCATCACCAACTCCTCGAACCTTATGGGGTACTCAGCGCAACATGCCGCTGCCGTAGCCCTTCAGGTTGGCTTTCTTCATCAGGGATTCGTACTGGTGCGAAACGAGGTGCGATTGTACTTGGGACATGAAGTCCATCACAACCACGACCACGATCAGCAACGAGGTCCCGCCAAGGTAGAACGGTACGTTTGCTGCGACCACCAGGAACTGGGGAAGCAGGCACACGGCCGTCATGTAAAGAGCACCGAACATGGTCAAGCGAGTCAGAACGCCATCAATGTAGCGCGCAGACTGCTCACCTGGACGGATGCCCGGAATAAAGGCACCGGACTTCTTCAGGTTTTCCGCTACGTCTTTCGGATTGAACATCAACGCCGTATAGAAGAAGCAGAAGAAAATAATCCCTGCACTAAACAGCAGAATATTCAACGGCTGACCAGGAGCGATCGACTGCGAGATGTCCTGCAACCAGCCCATACCTTCAGACTGACCAAACCAGGCACCCAACGAAGCCGGGAACAGCAAAATGCTGCTCGCGAAAATAGCTGGAATAACACCAGCCATGTTCACTTTCAGCGGCAAGTGGCTTGTCTGCGCAGCAAAAACCTTGCGGCCCTGCTGACGCTTGGCGTAGTGAACAGCAATACGACGCTGACCACGCTCAATGAACACCACGAAACCGATAATCGCTACTGCCAGCAAACCGATGGCAACCAGGGCGAAGATGTTGATATCACCCTGACGTGCAGACTCGAAAGACTGCCCGATTGCTCTCGGAAGACCGGCGACGATACCCGAAAAAATCAACATCGAGATACCGTTACCTACACCGCGCTCAGTAATCTGCTCACCCAGCCACATCATGAACATCGCACCAGCCACAAACGTGGATACCGCGACGAAATGGAAGCCAAAGTCACCAGTGAACGCAACGCCCTGCCCCGCCAGACCTATGGACATGCCAATAGCCTGAACAAGAGCGAGGACGACGGTGCCGTAGCGGGTGTACTGGCTGATCTTGCGACGGCCAGCTTCACCTTCCTTCTTCAACTGCTCCAGCTGCGGGCTGACGGCGGTCATCAGTTGCATGATGATCGATGCCGAAATGTACGGCATGATCCCCAGTGCAAAGATGCTCATCCGTTCCAGCGCGCCGCCGGAGAACATGTTGAACAAGCTAAGAATGGTCCCCTCATTCTGTCGAAACAGGTCTGCGAGTCGGTCCGGGTTAATACCTGGAACCGGGATGTGTGCGCCTATTCGGTAGACGATAATCGCCAGGAACAGAAAACGCAGACGAGCCCAGAGTTCAGACATACCGCCTTTGCCGAGCGCAGAGAGAGCACCTTGCTTAGCCATTTATTCCTCGAACTTGCCGCCAGCTGCTTCGATAGCCGAACGCGCACCTTTGGTGGCGCCGATTCCCTTGCCGATAGTGACAGCGCGAGTCACTTCACCGGACAGCATGATTTTCACACGCTGTACGTTGACGTTGATCACGTTGGCATCTTTCAGGGACTGCACGGTAACGATGTCGCCTTCCACTTTAGCCAGCTCGGACAAACGCACTTCTGCGCGATCCATGGCCTTCAGGGAAACGAAACCGAACTTCGGCAGACGACGATGCAGCGGCTGTTGACCGCCTTCAAAGCCTGGAGCAATAGTGCCACCGGAGCGGGAGGTTTGACCTTTGTGGCCACGGCCACCAGTCTTACCCAAACCGCTACCGATACCACGGCCCGGACGATGCTTTTCGCGACGGGAACCCGGCGCTGGACTCAGATCATTGAGTTTCATCGATTAACCCTCGACACGCAGCATGTAGTAAGCCTTGTTGATCATCCCGCGATTCTCGGGAGTATCCTGGACTTCTACAGTGTGACCGATGCGACGCAGACCCAGACCCTTAACGCACAGTTTGTGGTTAGGGATGCGGCCGGTCATGCTTTTGATCAGCGTTACTTTAACGGTAGCCATGATCAGAAGATCTCCTTGACGCTTTTGCCACGCTTGGCGGCAATGGATTCAGGAGATTGCATAGCTTTCAAACCTTTGAAAGTGGCGTGAACCACGTTTACCGGGTTAGTCGAGCCGTAGCACTTGGCCAGAACGTTCTGAACGCCAGCAACTTCGAGGACAGCACGCATAGCGCCGCCAGCGATGATACCGGTACCTTCAGAAGCAGGCTGCATGTACACCTTCGAAGCGCCGTGACCGGACTTCATTGCGTACTGCAGAGTGGTGCCGTTCAGGTCAACTTGGATCATGTTGCGGCGAGCAGCTTCCATTGCCTTCTGGATCGCAGCAGGCACTTCACGTGACTTGCCACGGCCGAAGCCAACACGCCCTTTACCATCACCAACCACGGTCAACGCGGTGAAAGTGAAGATACGGCCGCCTTTAACGGTTTTGGCTACGCGGTTAACTTGAACCAGCTTCTCAATGTAGCCTTCGTCGCGCTTTTGGTCGTTATTTGACATAACTTAGAACTCCAGCCCAGCTTCACGAGCAGCATCAGCCAGCGCTTTAACGCGGCCGTGGTACTTGAAGCCAGAGCGGTCGAAAGCCACTTGCGAGACGCCAGCGGCCTTAGCACGCGTAGCGACCAGCTGGCCAACCTTTGTGGCCGCGTCGATGTTGCCAGTGGCGCCATCACGCAGTTCTTTATCCAAAGTCGAGGCAGATGCCAGGACTTTGTTGCCGTCGGCCGAGATGACCTGGGCGTAGATGTGCTGCGACGAGCGGAACACGCAGAGACGCACGACTTCTAGTTCGTGCATTTTCAGGCGTGCTTTGCGAGCGCGACGCAGTCGAGTAACTTTTTTGTCGGTCATTTGCTATGCCCTACTTCTTCTTGGCTTCTTTACGACGGACGACTTCGTCCGCGTAGCGCACACCTTTGCCTTTGTACGGCTCTGGTGGACGGAAGTCGCGGATCTCAGCGGCCACTTGACCTACCAGCTGCTTATCGATGCCCTTGATCAGGATATCGGTCTGGCTAGGAGTCTCAGCGGTGATGCCTTCCGGCAGTTCGTAATCCACTGGGTGCGAGAAGCCAAGGGCAAGGTTCAGAACCGTGCCTTTTGCTTGCGCTTTGTAACCAACACCGACCAGCTGGAGCTTACGCTCGAAGCCTTGGCTTACGCCTTGGACCATGTTGTTTACCAACGCACGCGTGGTACCGGCCATTGCGCGAGTTTGTTGATCGCCATTGCGAGCAGCAAAACGCAGCTCACCAGCTTCTTCAACAATCTCAACGGACGAATGGATGTTCAGTTCGAGAGTGCCCTTGGCACCCTTCACCGAAAGCTGTTGGCCTGCGAATTTTACTTCGACACCGGCTGGCAGCTTAACGGGGTTCTTAGCGACGCGAGACATGCTTATCCCCCCTTAGAACACAGTGCAAAGAACTTCGCCGCCGACACCGGCAGCGCGCGCAGCACGATCCGTCATCACACCTTTGTTGGTGGAGACGATAGACACGCCAAGACCGCCACGAACTTTCGGCAGATCTTCAACGGACTTGTACTGACGCAGGCCTGGACGACTAACGCGCTTCACTTCTTCGATAACCGGACGGCCTTCGAAGTACTTCAGCTCGATGGACAACGACGGCTTAGCGTCGGTGGTGATCTGAAAATCCGCGATGTAACCTTCGTCCTTCAGGACTTTTGCTACAGCCACCTTCAACGTGGAAGACGGCATGCTTACGACAGACTTTTCAGCCATCTGGGCATTACGGATTCGAGTTAGCATGTCCGCTAACGGGTCCTGCATACTCATGGGCTAGACGCTCCTAATACAGAAAAATTAGCCTTGCGGCTACTACTTGTCGCCGAGAACTTCCGGGCATGAAAAACACGGGCTCAGGCGAGCCGGTCATTCTAGACACACCCCAGAAATGAATCAAGCCCCAAGAGGGGCTTGATTCAGATTCAAGGCCACCGATGGTCAGGTTCTTGCGAACCTGAACATCGAGACTTTGACAGCAATTACCAGCTGGCTTTAACCAGACCTGGTACGTCACCACGCATTGCAGCTTCACGCAGCTTGTTACGGCCAAGGCCGAACTTGCGGTAAACGCCGTGCGGACGACCAGTCAGGCGGCAACGGTTACGCATGCGCGAAGCGCTTGCGTCACGTGGTTGCTTCTGCAGAGCTACGGTAGCTTCCCAACGTGCTTCTGGACTTGCGTTCAGATCAACGATGATAGCTTTCAGCGCTGCACGCTTGGTGGCGTACTTGGCAACAGTGAGCTGACGCTTCAGCTCACGGTTTTTCATGCTCTTCTTGGCCATTTTCCTACTCCAATCAGTTGCGGAACGGGAATTTGAAAGCACGCAGCAGAGCGCGGCCTTCATCATCGTTCTTGGCAGTGGTGGTCAGGGTAATGTCCAGACCGCGGAGAGCATCGATCTTGTCGTAGTCGATTTCCGGGAAAATGATCTGCTCTTTCACGCCCATGCTGTAGTTACCACGACCATCGAAGGACTTGGCATTCAGGCCGCGGAAGTCGCGAACCCGAGGCAGGGAGATCGACAGCAGACGATCCAGGAACTCGTACATACGCTCACGGCGCAGAGTCACTTTGACGCCGATCGGCCATCCTTCACGGACTTTAAAGCCAGCGATGGATTTACGAGCGTAGGTCACAACGACTTTTTGGCCGGTGATCTTTTCCAGGTCAGCAACAGCATGCTCGATGACTTTCTTGTCACCAACAGCTTCGCCCAGACCCATGTTCAGGGTGATCTTTGTAACGCGTGGAACTTCCATCACGTTCGAAAGCTTAAGTTCTTCCTTAAGCTTCGGTGCGATTTCCTTCCAGTAAATCTCTTTTAGTCGTGCCATGGTCTTCTACCTAGCAGTGTTCAAGCATCAACCGCTTTTTGGGTCGACTTGAAGACACGAATTTTCTTGCCGTCTTCTACTTTGAAACCAACGCGGTCAGCCTTGTTGGTTTCGCCGTTGAAAATGGCGACGTTAGAAGCATCCAGTGGAGCTTCTTTTTCGACGATACCGCCTTGCACGCCCGACATCGGGTTAGGCTTGGTATGACGCTTAACCAGGTTCAAACCGCTGATAACCAGACGGTTATTAGCGAGAACCTTAAGCACCTTACCGCGCTTACCTTTGTCTTTGCCGGCGATCACGATGATCTCGTCGTCACGACGAATCTTTTGCATGTCGGATCTCCTTACAGCACTTCTGGGGCGAGCGAGACGATCTTCATGAACTTCTCAGTACGAAGTTCACGGGTCACTGGCCCAAAGATACGGGTGCCGATCGGCTCTTGCTTGTTGTTCAGAAGAACAGCAGCGTTGCCATCAAAGCGGATAATGGAGCCATCAGCACGACGTACGCCGTGACGAGTGCGGACTACAACAGCAGTCATCACTTGGCCTTTTTTCACTTTACCGCGAGGAATTGCTTCCTTCACGGTAACTTTGATGATGTCACCGATACCAGCGTAACGACGATGGGAGCCACCCAGCACCTTGATGCACATAACACGGCGAGCGCCGCTGTTATCGGCCACATCGAGCATGGATTGAGTCTGAATCATATAATTTCTCCGACCCCTAGTCCTTAGACTTCCACAGCGCGTTCGAGAACATCAACCAGCGCCCAAGACTTGGTCTTGGCCAAAGGACGAGTTTCACGAATAGTGACTTTGTCGCCGATGTGGCACTGATTGGTTTCGTCGTGCGCGTGCAGCTTAGTCGAACGCTTAACGTATTTACCGTAGATCGGGTGCTTAACGCGACGCTCGATCAGTACGGTGATGGTTTTGTCCATCTTGTCGCTGACAACACGGCCAGTCAGCGTACGGACAGTTTTTTCGGCTTCAGCCATGATTACTTACCTGCCTGCTGGTTGAGCACAGTCTTCACGCGAGCGATGTCACGCTTAACTTGCGAGAGCAGATGCGACTGCCCCAACTGGCCAGTTGCTTTCTGCATACGCAGATTGAACTGGTCGCGCAGCAAGCCGAGCAGTTGCTCATTCAGCTGCTGTGCGGATTTTTCACGAAGTTCATTCGCTTTCATCACATCACCGTCCGTTTAACAAAGGCGGTGGCGAGCGGCAGCTTTGCAGCAGCCAGGGCAAAAGCCTCACGCGCCAGCTCTTCAGAAACACCCTCGATTTCATACAGGACTTTGCCTGGCTGAATCTGGGCAACCCAGTACTCCACACTACCCTTACCTTTACCCATACGAACTTCAAGGGGCTTTTTGGAAATAGGCTTGTCCGGGAATACACGGATCCAGATCTTGCCGCCACGTTTAACGTGACGGGTCAGTGCACGACGCGCTGACTCGATCTGACGAGCGGTGAGACGACCACGAGCTACAGACTTCAGCGCGAACTCGCCGAAGCTGACTTTGCTACCGCGCTGAGCCAGACCACGGTTGTGGCCTGTCATCTGCTTGCGGAACTTCGTACGCTTAGGTTGCAACATTTGGCGTACCCCTTACTTAGCAGCTTTTTTACGAGGCGCTGGTGCTTGTGGTTTCAGCTCTTCTTGGCGACCACCAATTACTTCGCCTTTGAAGATCCAAACCTTTACACCGATCACACCATAAGTGGTGTGAGCTTCGTAGTTGGCATAGTCGATGTCGGCACGCAGGGTGTGCAATGGCACACGACCTTCGCGATACCATTCAGTACGTGCGATTTCAGCACCGCCGAGACGACCGCTCACTTGGATTTTGATGCCTTTGGCACCAATGCGCATGGCGTTCTGTACTGCGCGCTTCATAGCGCGACGGAACATTACACGACGCTCCAGCTGCTGAGCTACGCTCTGCGCAACCAGCATACCGTCGAGTTCCGGCTTGCGGATCTCTTCGATATTGATGTGCACAGGCACACCCATTTGCTTGGTCAGGTCCTGACGCAGTTTCTCAACATCTTCACCTTTCTTCCCGATAACGATACCTGGACGAGCGGTGTGGATGGTGATACGTGCAGTTTGGGCCGGACGATGGATATCGATACGGCTTACGGACGCGCTTTTTAGTTTGTCTTGGAGATACTCACGCACTTTCAGATCTGCGAACAAGTAGTCCGCATAAGTCCGACCGTCTGCGTACCAGACGGAGGTGTGCTCCTTGACGATTCCCAGGCGAATGCCAATGGGATGTACTTTCTGACCCATCTCTTCGACTCCGTTACTTGTCAGCAACCTTGACAGTGATATGGCAAGACCGCTTGACGATGCGATCAGCACGGCCTTTGGCACGTGGCATGATGCGCTTCAGCGAACGCCCTTCGTTGACGAAAACGGTGCTGACCTTCAGGTCATCAACGTCTGCGCCTTCGTTATGCTCGGCGTTGGCTACGGCCGACTCCAGCACTTTCTTCATGATCTCGGCGGCTTTCTTACTGCTGAAAGCCAACAAGTTGAGCGCTTCGCCCACCTTCTTCCCGCGGATCTGGTCGGCGACCAAGCGGGCTTTCTGGGCGGAGATTCGAGCGCCCGACAACTTAGCGGCTACTTCCATTTCCTAACCCCTTAACGCTTGGCTTTCTTGTCAGCCACGTGCCCACGATAAGTGCGGGTACCGGCGAACTCGCCCAGTTTATGGCCGACCATGTCTTCGTTCACGAGAACTGGGACGTGCTGACGACCGTTATGTACGGCGATGGTCAAACCGACCATCTGTGGCAGGATCATCGAACGACGCGACCAAGTCTTAATTGGTTTGCGATCGTTCTTTTCCGCCGCCACTTCGATCTTCTTCAGTAGGTGAAGATCAATAAAAGGACCTTTTTTCAGAGAACGTGGCACTGTCGTATCCCTCTATTTACTTGCGACGACGGACGATCATTTTGTCGGTACGCTTATTACCACGAGTCTTCGCGCCCTTAGTCGGGAAGCCCCATGGCGATACCGGATGACGACCACCAGAGGTACGACCTTCACCACCACCATGTGGGTGGTCAACCGGGTTCATGGCAACACCACGAACGGTTGGGCGAACGCCACGCCAGCGTTTGGCACCAGCTTTACCCAGCGAACGCAGGCTGTGCTCGGAGTTCGAGACTTCGCCCAGGGTCGCACGGCATTCAGCCAGGACTTTACGCATTTCACCGGAACGCAGACGCAGGGTCACGTACACACCTTCACGAGCGATCAGCTGAGCCGAAGCACCAGCGGAACGAGCGATCTGTGCGCCTTTACCTGGCTTCAGTTCGATGCCGTGTACAGTAGAACCCACTGGAATGTTGCGCAGTTGCAGAGCGTTACCTGGCTTGATTGGAGCCAGAGCGCCTGCGATCAGCTGGTCGCCAGCACTCACGCCTTTAGGGGCGATGATGTAGCGACGCTCGCCGTCTGCGTAGCAGAGCAGTGCGATGTGAGCAGTACGGTTTGGATCGTATTCGATACGCTCGACAGTGGCGACGATGCCATCTTTGTCGTTGCGACGGAAATCGACCATACGATAATGCTGCTTATGACCACCACCGATGTGACGCGTGGTAATACGGCCATTGTTGTTACGACCACCAGTCTTCGATTTTTTCTCGAGCAGCGGTGCGTGAGGAGCGCCTTTATGCAGCTCCTGGTTGACCACCTTGACCACAAAACGGCGGCCAGGGGAAGTCGGTTTGCATTTAACGATTGCCATGATGCACCCCTTCCTTACTCAGCACTGCTGCTGAAATCGAGATCTTGGCCTGGCTGAAGGGAGATAACTGCCTTCTTCCAGTCATTACGCTTGCCCAGACCGCGAGCTGTGCGCTTGCTCTTACCCAGAACGTTCAGGGTAGTAACACGCTCAACTTTCACGCTGAACAGGCTTTCGACGGCCTTCTTGATTTCCAGCTTGGTTGCGTCAGTAGCAACCTTGAAAACGAACTGGCCTTTCTTGTCTGCCAGAACCGTAGCCTTCTCGGAAACGTGCGGGCCAAGCAGAACTTTAAATACGCGTTCCTGGTTCATCCCAGCAGCTCCTCGAATTTCTTCACGGCCGACACGGTGATCAACACCTTGTCGTATGCGATCAGACTAACTGGATCGGAACCTTGAACGTCACGTACATCTACGTGCGGCAGGTTACGAGCAGCCAGGTACAGGTTCTGATCAACAGCGTCCGACACGATCAAAACGTCGGTCAGGCTCATGTTGTTCAGCTTGCCCAGCAGATCTTTGGTTTTCGGAGTTTCAACAGCGAAATCCTGAACCACGACCAGACGATCAGTACGCACCAGCTCAGCAAGGATGGAACGCATTGCTGCGCGATACATCTTCTTGTTCAGCTTCTGGGAGTGATCCTGTGGACGTGCTGCAAAAGTGGTACCGCCGCCACGCCAGATTGGGCTACGGATAGTACCGGCACGAGCACGGCCAGTACCTTTCTGACGCCATGGGCGCTTACCGCCACCACGAACGTCGGAACGGGTCTTTTGCTGCTTGGTACCTTGACGGCCGCCGGCCATGTAGGCCACGACTGCTTGGTGAACCAGCGTCTCGTTGAATTCGCCGCCAAATGTCAGTTCGGAAACTTCGATCGCTTGAGCGTCATTTACATTTAATTGCATGTCAGCTTCCCCTTAACCGCGAGCCTTGGCTGCTGGACGTACAACCAGGTTGCCGCCAGTAGCGCCAGGAACAGCACCCTTGACCAACAACAGATTGCGTTCAGCGTCCACGCGCACTACTTCCAGGGACTGCACGGTCACGCGCTCAGCGCCCATATGACCGGACATTTTTTTGCCCTTGAATACACGACCAGGAGTCTGGCACTGGCCGATAGAGCCTGGGACGCGGTGGGATACGGAGTTACCGTGGGTGTTATCTTGCCCGCGGAAATTCCAACGCTTGATCGTACCCTGGAAGCCTTTACCCTTGGACTGACCGGTTACATCAACCAGTTGACCAGCGGCGAAGATTTCAGCGTTGATCAGATCGCCAGCCTGGTACTCGCCTTCTTCAAGACGGAATTCCATGGTGGTGCGACCAGCGGCAACGTTCGCCTTAGCGAAGTGGCCAGCCTGAGCTGCTGTTACACGCGAAGCACGACGCTCGCCGACAGTGACTTGCACTGCACGATAGCCATCGGTCTCTTCAGTTTTGAACTGGGTGACGCGATTCGGTTCGATCTCAATGACCGTGACCGGAATGGAGACACCTTCTTCGGTGAAAATACGGGTCATACCGCATTTACGACCGACTACACCAATAGTCATGTTGTAAACCTCATGAGTGTACGGGGCTTTCACCCGCTATGGCCGCCCATTTCAGAGCGTTACACGACTAAGACCGAGTCTTAGCCGAGGCTGATCTGCACTTCCACACCGGCCGCAAGATCAAGCTTCATAAGAGCATCAACGGTTTTATCCGTTGGCTGGACGATGTCCAGAACGCGCTTATGAGTGCGGATTTCGTACTGGTCGCGCGCGTCTTTGTTGACGTGCGGAGAAACCAGAACGGTGAACCGCTCTTTACGGGTAGGCAGTGGAATTGGACCACGCACTTGAGCACCAGTACGTTTCGCGGTTTCCACGATTTCCTGGGTTGATTGGTCGATCAGGCGATGGTCGAAAGCCTTCAACCTGATACGGATTTGCTGATTTTGCATTGGATTTCAGACTCCGGCTGCTATTCCCACCGAGCGCAATACGCCCGTTAAAAGGAGGCGCAATTCTATAGACGCCCCATATAGGTGTCAACCCAATAAAAAAAGCCCCCGCTGAGCGGGGGCTTTTTCAAAGCATCAAGCAATCTCTATAAAAGAGAATTACGCGATGATTTTGGCTACGACGCCAGCGCCGACGGTACGACCGCCTTCACGGATAGCGAAACGCAGACCGTCTTCCATTGCGATGGTTTTGATCAGGGTAACAGTCATCTGAATGTTGTCACCTGGCATTACCATTTCAACGCCTTCTGGCAGCTCGCAGTTACCAGTCACGTCAGTAGTACGGAAGTAGAACTGTGGACGGTAGCCTTTGAAGAACGGAGTGTGACGACCGCCTTCTTCTTTGCTCAGAACGTAAACTTCTGCGGTGAAAGTGGTGTGCGGCTTAACCGAACCCGGCTTAACCAGAACCTGACCACGTTCAACGTCGTCACGCTTGGTGCCACGCAGCAGAACGCCGCAGTTCTCACCAGCACGACCTTCGTCGAGCAGCTTGCGGAACATTTCAACACCGGTGCAAGTAGTCACGGTGGTGTCACGCAGACCAACGATTTCCAGCGGATCTTGAACGCGAACGATACCGCGCTCGATACGACCAGTCACAACAGTACCGCGACCGGAGATCGAGAATACGTCTTCGATTGGCATCAGGAACGGCTTGTCAGTCACACGAACTGGTTCTGGGATGTAGCTGTCCAGAGTCTCAACCAGTTTCTTGACGGCAGTGGTACCCATCTCGTTGTCGTCTTTGCCTTCCAGAGCCATACGAGCCGAACCGATGATGATTGGAGTGTCATCGCCCGGGAAGTCGTAGGTGGACAGCAGGTCGCGAACTTCCATCTCAACCAGTTCCAGCAGCTCAGCGTCGTCTACCAGGTCAGCCTTGTTCAGGAAAACCACGATGTACGGAACGCCTACCTGACGGGACAGCAGGATGTGCTCACGGGTTTGTGGCATCGGACCATCAGCGGCCGAGCAAACCAGAATAGCGCCGTCCATTTGAGCAGCACCGGTGATCATGTTCTTCACATAGTCAGCGTGACCTGGGCAGTCAACGTGAGCGTAGTGACGGATCTTCGAGTTGTACTCAACGTGTGCGGTGTTGATGGTGATACCGCGAGCTTTCTCTTCTGGTGCGCTGTCGATCTTGTCGAAGTCAACGATTGCGGAACCGAAAACTTCGGAGCAAACGCGAGTCAGAGCAGCAGTCAGAGTGGTTTTACCGTGGTCAACGTGACCGATGGTGCCAACGTTGACGTGCGGTAGGGAACGATCAAATTTTTCTTTAGCCACGACAATTAACTCCTAGCCTAAAGGGGCTGAATCAGCCTTGTTTTTTGGTTACGGATTCGACGATGTGCGACGGAGCCGTATCGTATTTTTTGAATTCCATAGAGTAGCTTGCGCGACCCTGGGACATGGAACGAACGTCGGTCGCATAACCGAACATCTCACCCAGTGGAACCTCGGCACGGATAACCTTGCCGGACACTGTGTCTTCCATACCCTGGATCATGCCGCGACGACGGTTAAGGTCGCCCATCACATCACCCATATAGTCTTCAGGCGTAACAACCTCTACAGCCATGATCGGCTCAAGCAACTCACCACCGCCCTTCTGGGCCAGCTGCTTGGTCGCCATGGAGGCAGCCACTTTAAACGCCATCTCGTTGGAGTCGACGTCGTGGTAAGAACCATCGAACACGGTAGCCTTCAGGCCGATCAGCGGATAGCCGGCAACAACGCCGTTCTTCATCTGCTCTTCGATACCCTTCTGGATAGCCGGGATGTATTCCTTAGGAACCACACCACCTACAACTTCGTTCACGAATTGCAGACCTTCCTGACCTTCGTCAGCAGGAGCAAAACGGATCCAGCAGTGGCCGAACTGACCACGACCGCCGGATTGACGAACGAACTTGCCTTCGATTTCACAGTTCTTCGTGATGCGCTCACGATACGAAACCTGAGGCTTGCCGATGTTGGCTTCGACGTTGAACTCACGGCGCATCCGGTCAACCAGGATGTCCAGGTGCAGCTCGCCCATGCCGGAGATGATCGTTTGACCAGTCTCTTCATCAGTTTTAACGCGGAAAGACGGGTCTTCCTGAGCAAGTTTGCCCAGAGCGATACCCATTTTTTCCTGGTCATCCTTGGTCTTAGGCTCTACAGCAACCGAAATAACCGGCTCCGGGAAGTCCATGCGAACCAGGATGATTGGCTTGTCAGCGTTGCAGAGGGTCTCACCAGTGGTGACGTCCTTCATGCCGATCAGGGCCGCGATGTCACCAGCGCGCACTTCCTTGATCTCTTCACGGGCGTTTGCGTGCATTTGCACCATACGACCCACGCGCTCTTTCTTGCCTTTAACCGAGTTGATCACGCCGTCGCCGGAGTTCAACACGCCCGAGTAAACGCGGACGAAGGTCAAGGTACCCACGAATGGGTCAGTGGCAATTTTAAATGCCAGAGCGGAGAACGGTTCTGCGTCGTCTGCATGACGCTCCAGCTCGATAGTCTCGTCATCAGGGTCAGTACCCTTGATGGCAGGAATATCCACTGGTGCCGGCAGGTAGTCGATCACAGCATCGAGAACCAGGGGAACGCCCTTGTTCTTGAACGAGGAACCGCAAACAGCCAAGACGATCTCACCAGCGATAGTACGCTGACGCAGAGCGGCCTTGATTTCCACGTTGGTGAGCTCTTCACCTTCGAGGTACTTGTTCATCAGCTCTTCGCTGGCTTCGGCAGCAGCCTCAACCATGTTGTTGCGCCACTCGTCAGCCAACTCTTGCAGCTCTGCAGGAATAGGCTTGCGAACAGGAACCATACCCTTGTCAGCGTCGTTCCAGTAAACAGCTTCCATGGTCAACAGATCGATCTGACCCTGGAAGTTGTCTTCGGAACCGATAGCCAACTGGATCGGCACCGGAGTGTGACCCAGACGCTGCTTGATCTGACCGATCACGCGCAGGAAGTTGGCACCAGCACGGTCCATCTTGTTTACGTAAACAAGACGTGGAACGCCGTATTTGTTGGCCTGACGCCATACGGTTTCCGACTGAGGCTCAACACCCGAAGTACCGCAGAACACAACGACAGCGCCGTCGAGTACGCGCAGGGAACGTTCAACTTCAATGGTGAAGTCTACGTGGCCCGGGGTATCGATTACGTTGAAGCGGTGCTCGTCTTTGTACTGCTTCTCGGAACCTTTCCAGAAGGCGGTGATGGCAGCAGAAGTAATGGTAATACCACGCTCCTGCTCCTGCACCATCCAGTCTGTGGTCGCGGCGCCATCATGCACCTCGCCCATTTTGTGACTTTTGCCGGTGTAAAAAAGGACGCGCTCGGTGGTGGTGGTTTTACCAGCATCCACGTGAGCGACGATACCGATGTTACGGTAGCGACTAATCGGAGTAGTACGAGCCATAAAGCCCTCGCAAAATTAGTGAAGCTAAAATTAGAAGCGGTAGTGCGAGAAAGCTTTGTTGGCTTCAGCCATACGGTGCACGTCTTCACGCTTCTTAACAGCAGCACCTTTACCTTCAGCAGCATCCAGCAGTTCGCCAGCCAAACGCAGAGCCATAGACTTCTCGCCACGCTTACGGGCGAAGTCTACCAACCAGCGCATTGCCAGAGCGTTACGACGGGAAGGACGAACCTCGACCGGAACCTGGTAAGTAGCACCACCAACGCGGCGCGACTTCACTTCGACCAGCGGAGCGATGGCGTCGAGTGCTTTTTCGAAGAGTTCCAGGGGATCGGTGCCAGCCTTACGGGTCGCAACGGTTTCCAGGGCACCATAAACGATACGCTCGGCAACGGCTTTCTTGCCGCTTTCCATAACGTGGTTCATGAATTTGGCGAGGATCTGGCTTCCGTATTTCGGATCGTCCAGAATCTCACGCTTTGCTGCTACGCGACGTCTTGGCATGATAAGCCCTCAAGCGGTCTTCAGGTTAGCTCGGGACAGATCCAATGGATGCGTGCCCGACCTTACTCTTATCGACTCAATAAAATGAAAATCTGCAAAACGGCCGATTACTTCGGACGCTTGGTACCGTACTTCGAACGACCCTGGTTACGACCTTTAACGCCGGAAGTATCCAAAGAACCGCGAACGGTGTGGTAACGAACACCTGGCAAGTCTTTTACACGACCGCCGCGGATCAGTACCACGCTGTGCTCTTGCAGGTTGTGACCTTCACCACCGATGTACGAAGAAACTTCGAAACCGTTGGTCAGGCGCACACGGCATACTTTACGCAGTGCCGAGTTAGGTTTTTTCGGCGTGGTGGTGTACACACGGGTGCACACGCCACGACGTTGCGGGCAGTTCTGCAGCGCAGGTACGTCGGATTTCTCGACGATACGCTTACGCGGCTGACGTACCAGCTGGTTGATAGTTGCCATCTACTAGCTCCACTGTTGTCTTGCGACGCTATTGTCTTGCAAGAAAAGCAAAATGGCAGGAACGAATTCCCGCCAAATTTAGGGGATCAAGAGTCTAAAGAGGATCTTGTCCCCAGTCAAGGCAAGGCCCCGACCTCCCCGCCCCTCGAACCTCGACAAAATGTCTCGATTCGACGAACGGGGCGATCAGGGCCCTACTCTCATTTATCGCAGAACTCAGTTACCGCTCGAGTTCAACGCTTCGGTCAGTGCAGCTTCCACTTCACTGGCGCTTACGCGCAACGGCTTGTCTGCTTCACGACGACGCTTGCGCTCGCTGTGATATGCCAGGCCAGTACCGGCCGGGATCAGACGACCCACGACTACGTTTTCTTTCAGGCCGCGCAGGTAATCGCGCTTGCCGGTGACTGCCGCTTCGGTCAGTACGCGGGTGGTTTCCTGGAAGGAAGCCGCCGAGATGAACGATTCGGTGGACAACGACGCCTTGGTGATACCCAGCAGAACGCGAGTGAACTTGGAGACAAACTTGTCTTCCGCGCCCAGACGCTCGTTCTCTACCAGTACGTGAGTCAGTTCCATCTGGTCGCCCTTGATGAAACTCGAATCGCCGGATTCAGCGATCTCAACTTTACGCAGCATCTGACGCAAGATGGTCTCGATGTGCTTATCGTTGATCTTCACGCCTTGCAGACGGTAAACGTCCTGGATCTCGTTAACGATGTACTTGGCCAGCGCGCTCACACCCAGCAGACGCAGGATGTCGTGCGGATCGCTTGGACCGTCGGAGATAACTTCGCCGCGGTTTACCTGTTCGCCTTCGAAGACGTTCAGGTGACGCCACTTCGGAATCAGCTCTTCATACGGATCACTACCGTCGTTCGGGGTAATGACCAGACGGCGCTTGCCTTTGGTCTCTTTACCGAACGCGATGGTGCCGCTGACTTCAGCCAGAATCGACGCTTCTTTCGGACGACGAGCTTCGAACAAGTCGGCAACACGCGGCAGACCACCGGTGATGTCACGGGTCTTCGAAGTTTCTTGCGGGATACGCGCGATAACATCACCGATCGCGATCTTCGCACCATCCGCTACACCGACCAGGGCGTTGGCTGGCAGGAAGTACTGAGCGATAACGTCAGTGCCTGGCAGCAACAGATCCTTGCCGTTGTCATCGACCATCTTAACGGCAGGACGGATGTCTTTACCGGCAGCTGGACGATCTTTCGCGTCGAGTACTTCAATGTTGGTCATACCGGTCAATTCGTCAGTCTGACGCTTGATCGTGATGCCTTCTTCCATGCCCACGTAGGTCACGGTACCTTTCATTTCGGTAACGATCGGGTGAGTGTGCGGATCCCACTTGGCCACGATTGCGCCAGCGTCGACCTTGTCACCTTCTTTAACCGAAATCACAGCACCGTACGGCAGCTTGTAACGCTCGCGTTCACGACCGAATTCGTCAGCGATTGCCAACTCACCGGAACGGGACACAGCTACCAGGCAACCATCTACTCGCTCAACGTGTTTCAGGTTGTGCAGACGGACGGTACCGCCATTCTTCACCTGAACGCTGTCAGCTGCAGAGGTCCGGCTTGCCGCACCACCGATGTGGAACGTACGCATGGTCAGCTGGGTACCCGGCTCACCGATGGACTGGGCAGCGATAACGCCGACCGCTTCACCGATGTTCACCTGGTGACCACGAGCCAGATCGCGGCCGTAGCACTTGGCGCAGATGCCGTAGCGGGTTTCGCAGCTGATCGGCGAGCGAACGATCACTTCGTCGATGCTGTTGAGTTCGATGAACTCGACCCACTTCTCGTCTACCAGCGTGCCAGCAGGAACGATGACTTCTTCGGTACCAGGCTTGAATACGTCACGGGCAATAACACGACCCAATACGCGCTCACCCAACGGCTCTACAACGTCACCGCCTTCAATGTGCGGAGTCATCAGCAGACCGTGTTCGGTGCCGCAATCGATCTCGGTTACAACCAGATCCTGCGCCACGTCCACCAGACGACGAGTCAGGTAACCGGAGTTCGCAGTTTTCAACGCGGTATCCGCCAGACCTTTACGAGCACCGTGAGTGGAGATGAAGTACTGAAGTACGCTCAAACCTTCACGGAAGTTCGCAGTAATCGGCGTTTCAATGATGGAACCGTCCGGCTTGGCCATCAGACCACGCATACCGGCCAGCTGACGAATCTGTGCTGCGGAACCCCGCGCACCCGAGTCGGCCATCATGTACATCGAGTTGAAAGACTCTTGATCGACTTCAACGCCGTGACGGTCGATAACCTTCTCTTTCGAGAGGTTGGCCATCATTGCCTTGGAAACTTCGTCGTTCGCTTTCGACCAAAGGTCGATCACTTTGTTGTACTTCTCGCCCTGGGTTACCAGGCCGGAGGCGTACTGGCTCTCGATCTCTTTCACTTCGTCGGTAGCTGCACCGATGATGCGGGCTTTCTCGTCCGGGATAACGAAGTCGTTAACACCGATGGAAACGCCGGAGATGGTCGAGTAAGCGAAACCGGTGTACATCAACTGGTCAGCGAAGATCACGGTCTCTTTCAAACCAACCACGCGGTAGCACTGGTTGATCAGCTTGGAGATCGCCTTTTTCTTCATTGGCAGGTTGACGACGTCGTACGACAGACCTGGCGGAACAACCTGGAACAACAGCGCACGGCCAACGGTAGTGTCGACGATACGGGTGTTCTTGACGCTGCCACCGTCACGATCATTAACGGTTTCGTTAATACGTACTTTAACTTTGGCGTGCAGTGCGGCTTCGCCGGCACGGAACACACGGTCAACTTCCTGCAGATCCGCGAATACACGACCTTCGCCCTTGGCGTTGATCGCTTCACGAGTCATGTAGTACAGACCCAATACAACGTCCTGCGACGGAACGATGATTGGCTCACCGTTGGCTGGCGACAGAATGTTGTTGGTCGACATCATCAACGCACGCGCTTCCAACTGGGCTTCCAGTGTCAGCGGTACGTGCACGGCCATTTGGTCGCCGTCGAAGTCGGCGTTGTACGCGGCGCAGACCAGAGGGTGCAGCTGGATAGCCTTACCTTCGATCAGTACCGGTTCAAACGCCTGGATACCCAGACGGTGAAGGGTCGGTGCACGGTTGAGAAGAACCGGGTGTTCGCGAATCACTTCAGCGAGAACGTCCCAAACCTCTGGCAGTTCGCGCTCGACCATTTTCTTGGCCGCTTTGATGGTGGTCGCGAGACCACGCATTTCCAGCTTGCCGAAAATGAACGGTTTGAACAGCTCGAGAGCCATCTTCTTCGGCAGACCGCACTGGTGCAGACGCAGGGTCGGGCCTACGGTAATTACCGAACGACCGGAGTAGTCAACACGCTTACCGAGCAAGTTCTGACGGAAACGACCTTGCTTACCCTTGATCATGTCAGCCAGGGATTTCAGAGGACGCTTGTTCGAACCGGTGATAGCGCGGCCACGACGACCGTTGTCGAGCAGAGCATCGACAGCTTCCTGCAACATACGCTTTTCGTTGCGCACGATGATGTCCGGAGCGGACAGATCCAGCAGGCGCTTCAAACGGTTGTTACGGTTGATCACTCGACGATACAGATCGTTGAGGTCGGAAGTCGCGAAACGACCGCCATCCAGTGGTACCAGTGGACGCAGATCTGGCGGCAGAACCGGCAGAACGGTCAGCACCATCCACTCTGGCAGGTTGCCGGAACCCTGGAAGGCTTCCATCAACTTCAGACGCTTGGACAGCTTCTTGATCTTGGTTTCGGAGTTGGTTTGCGGAATTTCTTCACGCAGACGGCCAATCTCGTGTTCCAGGTCGATAGCGTGCAGCAGTTCACGGACAGCTTCTGCACCCATGCGGGCGTCGAAGTCGTCACCGAACTCTTCCAGCGCTTCGAAATACTGTTCGTCGTTCAGCAGCTGACCTTTTTCAAGGGTGGTCATGCCTGGATCGATAACGACATAGCTCTCGAAGTAGAGAACGCGTTCGATATCACGCAGGGTCATGTCCATCAGCAAGCCGATACGCGACGGCAGCGATTTCAGGAACCAGATGTGGGCAACCGGCGAAGCCAGTTCGATGTGCGCCATGCGCTCACGGCGAACCTTGGCCAGTGCAACTTCAACGCCGCACTTCTCGCAGATCACACCACGGTGCTTCAAGCGCTTGTACTTACCGCACAGGCACTCGTAATCCTTTACCGGGCCAAAGATCTTGGCGCAGAACAGGCCGTCACGCTCAGGTTTGAACGTACGGTAGTTGATGGTTTCCGGCTTTTTAACTTCACCGAACGACCATGAGCGGATCATCTCAGGCGAGGCCAATCCGATACGGATGGCGTCGAACTCTTCGACTTGACCCTGGTTTTTCAGCAAATTCAGTAGGTCTTTCAAGGCCTTTCCTCCTGGCGGAGCAGAGAGCGGGCAATCCTGCCCCGCTCTCGATTCGCGTCACGTGTTATTCGGTTTCCAGATCGATATCGATGCCGAGGGAACGAATTTCCTTGATCAACACGTTGAAGGACTCGGGCATGCCCGGCTCCATACGGTGATCGCCATCCACGATGTTTTTGTACATCTTGGTACGGCCGTTCACATCGTCCGACTTCACTGTGAGCATTTCTTGCAGAGTGTAAGCAGCACCGTATGCTTCCAGTGCCCAGACCTCCATCTCCCCGAAACGCTGACCACCGAACTGCGCCTTACCACCCAGCGGCTGCTGGGTAACCAGGCTGTACGAACCGGTAGAACGAGCGTGCATCTTGTCGTCTACCAAGTGGTTCAGCTTCAGCATGTACATGTAGCCAACGGTAACTGGACGCTCGAACTTGTTGCCGGTACGGCCGTCAGTCAGCTGCATCTGGCCGCTTTCCGGCAGGTCTGCCAGTTTCAGCATGGCCTTGATTTCGCTTTCCTTGGCGCCGTCGAACACTGGAGTGGCCATTGGAACGCCGCCACGCAGGTTCTTCGCCAGATCCAGGATTTCCTGATCGGAGAAGCTGTCCAGATCTTCGTTACGACCGCCGATCTGGTTGTAGATCTCGTCGAGGAAGGTACGCAGTTCAGCGACTTTACGCTGCTCTTCGATCATCCGGTTGATCTTCTCGCCCAGACCTTTGGCCGCGAGGCCCAGGTGGGTTTCAAGGATCTGACCAACGTTCATACGCGAAGGTACGCCCAGCGGGTTGAGGACGACGTCGACCGGGGTGCCATTGGCATCGTGCGGCATGTCTTCAACCGGCATGATCACGGAGACCACACCTTTGTTACCGTGACGACCGGCCATCTTGTCGCCCGGTTGGATGCGACGACGGATTGCCAGGTAAACCTTGACGATTTTCAGCACGCCTGGAGCCAGGTCATCGCCCTGCTGCAGTTTGCGCTTCTTGTCTTCGAACTTGTCGTCCAGCAGACGGCGGCGATCAACGATATAGGCCTGAGCCTTCTCGAGCTGCTCGTTCAGAGCATCTTCAGCCATGCGCAGTTTGAACCACTGACCATGCTCAAGACCGTCGAGTACTTCGTCGGTGATGTCCTGACCTTTCTTCAGACCTGCGCCGCCTTCAGCCTTGTGGCCTACCAGAGCGGAACGCAGACGTTCGAAGGTCGCGCCTTCAACGATACGGAACTCTTCGTTCAGATCCTTGCGGATCTCGTCGAGCTGAGTCTTCTCGATCGACAGTGCACGAGCATCACGCTCAACGCCGTCGCGGGTGAAGACCTGTACGTCGATGACAGTACCTTTGGTACCGGTAGGTACACGCAGGGAAGTGTCTTTAACGTCGCTGGCTTTTTCACCGAAGATTGCACGCAGCAGTTTTTCTTCCGGAGTCAGTTGGGTCTCGCCTTTCGGAGTGACCTTACCGACCAGGATGTCGCCTGCGCCAACTTCAGCACCAACATAAACGATACCGGCTTCGTCCAGTTTGTTCAGTGCAGCTTCACCCACGTTAGGGATGTCCGCAGTGATCTCTTCAGGCCCAAGCTTGGTGTCACGGGCCACACAGGTCAGTTCCTGAATGTGGATCGTGGTGAAACGGTCTTCTTGAACAACACGCTCGGACAGGCAGATGGAGTCTTCGAAGTTGAAGCCGTTCCATGCCATGAACGCGATGCGCATGTTCTGACCCAGTGCCAGTTCACCCATGTCGGTGGACGGGCCGTCGGCCATGATGTCGCTACGCTGAACGCGATCACCCTTACGCACCAGCGGACGCTGGTTGATGCAGGTGTTCTGGTTCGAGCGGGTGTATTTGGTCAGGTTGTAGATGTCGACACCAGCTTCGCCGGTTTCAACTTCGTCATCAGCAACACGAACCACGATACGGCTGGCGTCGACGGAATCGATCACGCCGCCACGACGAGCCACGACGCAAACGCCGGAGTCACGGGCTACGTTACGCTCCATGCCAGTACCTACCAGCGGCTTGTCAGCGCGCAGGGTTGGTACAGCTTGACGCTGCATGTTCGAACCCATCAACGCACGGTTGGCGTCGTCGTGCTCGAGGAACGGAATCAGCGACGCTGCAACCGAAACTACCTGCTTCGGCGAAACGTCCATCAAGGTGACTTCTTCAGGCGCCTTAACGGTGAATTCGTTCAGGTGACGTACGGCTACCAGTTCGTCGATCAGGACTTTCTGATCGTTCATAGTCGCCGAAGCCTGCGCGATCACGTGATCGGCTTCTTCAATAGCGGACAGGAACACGATCTCGTCGGTGACGACACCCTCTTTCACCACACGGTACGGGCTTTCCAGGAAGCCGTACTGGTTGGTGCGAGCGTACGCAGCCAGGGAGTTGATCAGACCGATGTTCGGACCTTCCGGCGTTTCAATCGGGCATACACGACCGTAGTGAGTCGGGTGTACGTCACGGACTTCAAAGCCTGCGCGTTCACGAGTCAGACCGCCAGGGCCGAGTGCAGAGACACGACGCTTGTGGGTGATCTCGGACAGCGGGTTGTTCTGGTCCATGAACTGCGAGAGCTGGCTGGAACCGAAGAACTCTTTCACCGCCGCAGCCACTGGCTTGGCGTTGATCAGATCTTGCGGCATCAGGCCTTCGCTTTCAGCCATCGACAGACGCTCTTTGACCGCACGCTCTACACGTACCAAGCCAACGCGGAACTGGTTCTCGGCCATTTCGCCTACGCAGCGAACACGACGGTTACCCAGGTGGTCGATGTCATCGACGATGCCCTTACCGTTACGGATGTCGACCAGAGTCTTCAGTACCGCGACGATGTCTTCCTTGCACAGCACGCCCGAACCTTCGATCTCGGTACGACCGATACGACGGTTGAACTTCATCCGGCCGACCGCAGACAGGTCATAGCGCTCAGGGCTGAAGAACAGGTTGTTGAACAGGGTTTCGGCAGCGTCTTTGGTTGGCGGCTCGCCTGGACGCATCATGCGATAGATCTCGACCAGCGCTTCCAATTGGTTGCTGGTGGAGTCGATCTTCAGCGTGTCAGAAACGAACGGACCGCAGTCGATGTCGTTGGTGTACAGAGTTTCGATGCGAACAACGCCGGACTTGGCAATTTTTGCCAGGACTTCGGTGTTCAGCTCGGTATTGCACTCTGCCAGGATTTCGCCGGTAGCCGGGTGCACGATGACCTTGGCGGTAGTACGGCCCAGGACATAGTCCAGAGGTACTTCCAGGGTCTTGATGCCGGCTTTTTCGATCTGGTTGATGTGGCGCGCGGTAATACGGCGGCCCGCTTCAACAATGACCTTGCCCTTCTCGTCCTGAATGTCCAGAACCGCAATTTCACCACGCAGACGCGAAGCAATCAGTTCCAGGCTGAGGGTTTCGCCGCTCAGGTGGAAAACGTTGGTGGTGTAGAAAGCGTCCAGCACTTCTTCAGTGGTATAGCCGAGCGCGCGCAGCAGTACCGATGCCGGCAGCTTGCGACGACGGTCGATACGCACGAACACGCAGTCTTTCGGGTCGAACTCGAAGTCCAGCCACGAACCGCGGTAAGGAATGATGCGCGCGGAGTACAGCAGTTTGCCTGAGCTATGCGTCTTGCCGCGGTCGTGGTCGAAGAACACGCCCGGGGAACGGTGCAGCTGGGAAACGATTACACGCTCGGTACCGTTGATTACGAAGGTACCGTTCTCAGTCATCAGGGGGATTTCACCCATGTAGACTTCTTGCTCTTTGATGTCCTTGATCGCTTTGTTCGACGATTCTTTGTCGAAAATGATCAGGCGCACTTTTACCCGCAAAGGTACGGCGAAAGTTACACCGCGCAATACGCATTCTTTGACATCAAATGCCGGTTCGCCCAAGCGATAACCGACGTACTCCAGCGCAGCATTGCCGGAGTAGCTGATGATCGGGAAAACGGATTTGAAGGCCGCATGCAGGCCCACGTCGCGGAACTGATCTTTAGTCGCTCCCGCTTGCAAGAATTCACGATACGAATCCAGCTGGATGGCCAGGAGGTAAGGCACATCCATGACGTCCGGCAACTTGCTAAAGTCCTTGCGGATACGTTTTTTCTCAGTATATGAGTAAGCCATCAGCGTTCCCCAGCTTGGTCACCTGCTTGTTTGGCCCCTCCCGACGGGAGCAGCCAGAAAATCGTGCAAACCCCATGGTTTGCGCCACCGCATCGGGTGGTTACAGCGCCTTTATCAGCACCGACCCAGTCGGCTGCCAATAACGGAAAAAGGCCGGTGGCAAGAGCCACCAGCCATCAGCCTGTCGCTTGACGCTCGGGCTGGAGGTGCAAAGTCGAAAGTTACTTAACTTCGACTTCAGCGCCTGCTTCTTCCAGCTTCTTCTTCGCGTCTTCAGCAGCTTCTTTCGAAACGCCTTCAGCGATAACCTGAGGAGCGGTGTCAACCTTCTCCTTGGCTTCTTTCAGACCCAGACCGGTCAGTTCACGTACAGCCTTGATCACGTTGACTTTCTTCTCGCCAGCGCCTTTCAGGATTACGTTGAACTCGGTTTGCTCTTCAACAACAGCGGCAGCAGCAGCTGGACCAGCAGAAGCAGCGGCAGCGGATACGCCGAACTTCTCTTCCATTGCCTTGATCAGCTCAACGATTTCCAGAACCGATTTTTCGCCGATTGCGTCGATGATTTGTTCGTTAGTCAGAGACATGACTTATTTCCTGAATTGGGGGATAGCCTGGAGGCCATCGAAATAAACAAAAATACGCGATAAAAGGAAACGCTCAGCCTTAGGCTGCAGCAGCTTCTTTCTGGTCGCGAAGTGCCGCCAGAGTACGAGCCAATTTGCTGGTAGCGCCTTGAATCACGCTCATCAGCTGGGAAATTGCTTCGTCACGGGTCGGCAGGCTTGCCAGTACGTCGATCTGATTAGCTGCGAGGAACTTGCCCTCGAACGCAGCTGCCTTGATCTCGAACTTGTCCTGACCTTTAGCGAACTCTTTGAACAGACGAGCAGCAGCGCCCGGGTGTTCGTTGGAGAATGCGATCAAGGTCGGGCCGGTGAACACGTCGTTGAGAACACTGTATTCAGTGTCAGCAACAGCGCGCTTGAGCAGGGTGTTACGTACAACACGTACGTAAACGCCAGCTTCACGAGCCTCTTTACGGAGTCCGGTCATTGCGCCTACTGTTACGCCACGTGCATCAACCACGACAGCGGACAGAGCGACTTTGGCAGCCTCGTTGACTTCAGCGACGATGGCCTTCTTGTCTTCGAGATAAATTGCCACGGGTTAACTCCTGCTTGTTACCGTTTCATTCGATCGAAACCGAATGTCGTTTTGGTGTCTGATTCGGTAAGGAACCGGGAGCACCATCTGCGTAGGCTTGTGTATTAAGACTTGCGTCGCCTACGGTCTTGGATAGCCCCCGCCAGGCAGGGACCCCAATCTTTCAATTGACGTGCAAAGCACGCCAACTTTTGTCTTAAGCGTCCAGCGAGCTCTGGTCGATAACCAGACCTGGGCCCATAGTGGTGCTCAGGGTAACGCGCTTAACGTAAATACCTTTCGAGGAAGCTGGCTTGATACGCTTCAGATCAGCGATCAGGGCTTCAACGTTTTCCTTCAGCTTGACGGCGTCGAAGCCCATCTTGCCAACGGAGGTGTGGATAATGCCGTTTTTGTCGGTGCGATAACGAACCTGACCAGCTTTAGCGTTTTTAACAGCAGTCGCTACGTCTGGAGTTACGGTACCAACCTTAGGGTTAGGCATCAGACCACGTGGGCCGAGGATCTGACCCAGTTGACCTACAACGCGCATTGCATCCGGGGATGCGATCACTACGTCATAGTTCAGGTCGCCGCCTTTCATTTCGGCAGCCAGGTCGTCCATACCTACGCGATCAGCGCCGGCAGCCAGAGCGGCTTCAGCAGCCGGGCCTTGGGTGAACACAGCAACGCGAACGGTCTTGCCAGTGCCGTGCGGCAGCACAGTAGCGCTACGAACGACCTGGTCGGATTTACGCGGGTCTACACCGAGGTTTACAGCAATGTCGAACGACTCGCTGAACTTGACAGTCGACAGCTCAGCCAGCAGAGCAGCAGCGTCTACAAAGCTGTAGCTTTTGCCTGCTTCGATTTTGCCGGCGATAGCCTTTTGGCGCTTGGTCAGCTTAGCCATTACACACCCTCCACGTTAAGGCCCATGCTACGAGCGGAACCGGCGATGGTACGCACGGCCGCATCCATATCAGCTGCAGTCAGATCCGCGTTTTTGGTTTTCGCGATTTCTTCCAGCTGAGCACGGGTAACGGTGCCAACCTTAACGGTGTTCGGACGAGCGGAACCGCTAGTCAGACCAGCCGCTTTCTTCAGCAGAACCGAAGCAGGGGTGGACTTGGTTTCGAAAGTGAAGCTACGGTCGCTGTAGACAGTGATGATCACTGGAGTCGGCAGACCAGCTTCAAGACCCTGAGTACGGGCGTTGAAAGCCTTGCAGAATTCCATGATGTTCACGCCGTGCTGACCCAGAGCTGGACCAACAGGTGGGCTTGGGTTAGCCTGAGCGGCCTTCACTTGCAGCTTGATGTAAGCGGTAATCTTCTTGGCCATGAGGCACTCCAATTACGGGTTCGAACGCCTCGAAAGGCTCCCCGGTTACTTGCGCGTTTATCCCAGTGACGACAAAACCCCACAGCCTAAGGCTGCGGGGTTGGGATGCTTTTTCAGTTAGACCTTTTCGACCTGACTGAACTCCAACTCTACCGGAGTAGAGCGACCGAAAATGAGCACTGCCACTTGGATCCGGCTCTTTTCGTAGTTAACTTCTTCAACAACGCCATTGAAATCAGCGAATGGACCGTCGTTGACTCGCACCGTTTCGCCCGGCTCGAAGAGAGTCTTCGGCTTAGGCTTGTCGCTACCATCAGCAACACGACGCAGAATTGCTTCTGCCTCTTTATCGGTGATTGGTGCAGGCTTGTCAGCGGTACCGCCGATGAAACCCATCACCCGAGGAGTATCCTTGACCAAGTGCCAAGTACCCTCATTCATGTCCATCTGAACCAGCACATAACCTGGGAAGAACTTGCGCTCGCTTTTGCGTTTCTGGCCATTACGCATTTCAACCACTTCTTCAGTGGGAACCAGAATTTCGCCGAAGCCATCTTCCATGCCAGCCAGCTTTACACGCTCTACCAAAGAGCGCATGACATGCTTCTCGTAACCCGAGTAAGCATGCACAACGTACCAACGCTTAGCCACGGGACACCCTTAGCCGACAATCAAGGAAACAAGCCAGCCGAGCAGGGAATCAAGCCCCCACAACAGCAACGCCATAACCAGAACAACAGCCACTACGATCAACGTGGTCTGCGTGGTTTCTTGGCGAGTTGGCCATACGACTTTACGAATCTCGGTGCGAGCTTCCTTAACCAGTACAAAGAAAGACTTGCCCTTGGCTGTCTGCAAGCCTACAAAGGCAGCTACAGCAGCGAGAGCAAGCAATGCCAGCACGCGGTACAGGATCGGCGAAGCAGAGTAATACTGATTGCCAACAACGCCAACAACCACCAAAGCAACTACTACAAGCCACTTGAGCAGATCGAAGCGAGAGCCTTGAGCTTCAGCCTTAGGAGTCATCTATGAAGATCCTGTGAAAAGAAAGCCAGACACACTGAGTGAATCTGGCAGGTCAGGAGGGAATCGAACCCCCAACCTACGGTTTTGGAGACCGTCGCTCTGCCAATTGAGCTACTGACCTAAAACAAAATCAGGCCGACCATTATGCCGGCCCGAAAAAGACATTACAACTGTTTACTCGATGATTTTGGCTACGACACCAGCGCCGACGGTACGACCGCCTTCACGGATAGCGAAACGCAGACCGTCTTCCATCGCGATGGTTTTGATCAGGGTAACAGTCATCTGAATGTTGTCACCTGGCATTACCATTTCAACGCCTTCTGGCAGCTCGCAGTTACCAGTCACGTCAGTCGTACGGAAGTAGAACTGTGGACGGTAGCCTTTGAAGAACGGAGTATGACGGCCGCCTTCTTCCTTGCTCAGAACGTATACTTCTGCAGTGAACTTGGTGTGCGGCTTAACCGAACCCGGCTTAACCAGAACCTGACCACGTTCAACGTCGTCACGCTTGGTGCCACGCAGCAGAACGCCGCAGTTCTCGCCAGCACGACCTTCGTCGAGCAGCTTGCGGAACATTTCAACACCGGTGCAAGTAGTCACGGTGGTGTCACGCAGACCAACGATTTCCAGCGGATCTTGAACGCGAACGATACCGCGCTCGATACGACCAGTTACAACAGTACCGCGACCGGAGATCGAGAATACGTCTTCGATTGGCATCAGGAACGGCTTGTCAGTCACACGAACTGGTTCTGGGATGTAGCTGTCCAGAGTTTCAACCAGCTTCTTGACGGCAGTGGTGCCCATCTCGTTGTCGTCTTTGCCTTCCAGCGCCATACGAGCCGAACCGATGATGATTGGAGTGTCATCACCCGGGAAGTCGTAAGTCGACAACAGGTCACGAACTTCCATCTCAACCAGTTCCAGCAGCTCAGCGTCATCTACCAGGTCAGCCTTGTTCAGGAAAACCACGATGTACGGAACGCCTACCTGACGGGACAGCAGGATGTGCTCACGGGTTTGCGGCATCGGACCATCAGCGGCCGAGCAAACCAGAATAGCGCCATCCATCTGAGCAGCACCGGTGATCATGTTCTTCACATAGTCAGCGTGACCTGGGCAGTCAACGTGAGCGTAGTGACGGATCTTCGAGTTGTACTCAACGTGCGCAGTGTTGATGGTGATACCGCGCGCTTTTTCTTCTGGGGCGCTGTCGATCTTGTCGAAATCAACGATTGCCGAACCGAACACTTCGGAGCAAACGCGAGTCAGAGCAGCAGTCAGCGTGGTTTTACCGTGGTCAACGTGACCAATGGTCCCAACGTTGACGTGCGGCAGGGAACGATCAAATTTTTCCTTAGCCATCGATATCACCCTTAACAGAAGAATTGAGCAAACCACATTAGCCATTAAAACAAAGGCAGATATTTTCATATCTGCCTTGTTATATGGAGCTCTTGAGCGGATTTGAACCGCTGACCTCACCCTTACCAAGGGTGTGCTCTACCAACTGAGCTACAAGAGCAAAACACTTTGCACAACCTGCAAACTTGGAGCGGGTAGCGGGAATCGAACCCGCATCATCAGCTTGGAAGGCTGAGGTTCTACCACTAAACTATACCCGCGGAGCTTGCAGCTCACGCTTAAATCTGGTGGAGGGAGAAGGATTCGAACCTTCGAAGTCGTAGACGTCAGATTTACAGTCTGATCCCTTTGGCCGCTCGGGAACCCCTCCTAATCAGGCCGGCATTCTATACTATGCCAAACCCCTGTCAAGCATTTTCTCATTTAAAAACCTGAGGTTAGCTGCATTGACATCACTCTACTGCTGCGACCTTTTCAGGTCTTCGCTGTGGAGCGGGCGCCATTCTATGCAAACTATTCAGTAGGTGCAACCCCCTCGCACAGCATTATTTTATGTTTTAACTCATTGAATTCCTTGGAAAGGTTCTGCAGCTGCAAATCACCCAGCAAACGTTCGCCCTCAGGCGCGATCCGGAGCCAATAACCACCCTCCGGGACGTTTTTCTGCAAGGGTTGCGAGCGAACCTTCATTTCCTCAAGACGCCGCTCAAGGGACAAGGCCGGATCCTGAACTGCAAAACCACCCACATAAAGGCATTTTTCTTCGCCCTGGGCAGCTTCGGATTTCTCGCGGGAGGCGCCGCCGCTCTCACTTAGCAACCGAATATCCTGCTGCGACCCCTTATATAAACTGAGAGGCGTGACATCCTTGGCACGCAAAGGAGCTTCCTGCTGGTGCCAGACGTAATAGAACACATTGAGAACAAGGAGCAGCAGGAACAACCAACGCATACGAACCTCAGGACAAAGGACAGGCCATCGCCAACCCTACGAAAACCAAATCCGGGACGAGACGAGCACCAGGAGCAACACTGGCAACCAAGTCAGCATCACCGCCAGTGACAAACACTGTAAAACTCTCCCCCCAATACTCACGCGCGATATCTAACTGAGTGAGTACAAATCCTTTAAGCATCAAAGAACAGCCCCGCTCTACAGCCTCAACCGTGGTTCGCCCAGGAGCCAGGCTCGTCAAGGCACGCTCCGCCGCAACATCTCCATAACGAATCTTCCGTGTATGGGTTCGCAATTGATTACGCATCAACGGCATGCCCGGACAGATAAAGCCACCCAAGTGCTCTCCATCTGCCGAGATGAAATCGGCGGTAACTGCCGTACCAAAATCCAGCACCAGGCAGGCACCCGACGCCAGGTGATACCCACCAAGCATGGCAAGCCACCGATCAAGCCCCAACCGCTCATAGTCTTCGTAGCCGTTTTTGACTCCGGACATTTCCCGAGCGGGCTGAGCGCACACCGCAGAAACACCGAACGCTTGCTCAAGCAGCTTAATGAGCGCTTCGGTTTCTTCAGCAGTCCTGACACTGACCAAACGGCATTTACGCAAAGATATTTTGCCAAGTGAGCGCAGACTTTCGATCAACGCCGAGTCGGAATCGACCACCCCCTCAGAAAACAGAGACGCAGCCGCGGCGTCCAATACACGCCACTTTATGAAGCTGTTGCCGCAATCGAGCTCAAGAATCATCACGCAACCTCAAGCTGAGCTCACCACCACTAAAAAGTTTTTCCACACCATCCACCTGCAATCGCAGCGCACCTTGATTATCAATTCCGAGCACAACACCATCGATCTGGTTAGTGCCGGCGATCAATGAAACAGACCGCCCCTGCCACAGATGGCCTTCCTGCCACTCGGCTTGTAGAGCCGAGAAGCCTCTATCCTGGTGACGCTGGATATATGCCTGCAACTGCTCGCTCAACTGAACAGCTAACGCGTTGCGATCGCAGACCTGACCAGACTCGAGTCGAACGGATGTCCATTGCTGATCGACTTCCTCAGCGGCCTGCATATTAACGTTGATGCCTATGCCCAAGACCACGTGACAAACGTCCGCGGGATCGCCGACGAGCTCAAGCAAGATACCGGCGATTTTCTTATTACCGACCAGAACATCGTTCGGCCACTTCAATCCCGCCCCTGCGACACCGACTTTTCGCAAGGTGTGCATGACAGCTAGACCCACGACAAGGCTCAAACCTTCCAACTGCCGCATTCCGCCATCGATGCGCAGCACGAGACTGTAATAAAGGTTGTCAGCAAATGGACTCACCCACTTGCGCCCTCTCCGTCCGCGCCCAGACACCTGCCGTTCAGCAAGCACGAGAAAAGGCGCCGATCGGCCCTGACCGATCGCGCGCAATCCCTCGGCATTTGTCGAGTCAATGGAGTCGAATACTGCAACCGGCCAGCCTGGCGCCATTTCCGCTATTTTGAGAGGATCAAGCAACATCAGAGGCGTCGCCAATTGATACCCGCGCCCGCGAACTTTATGGATGGACAGCCCGAGTTCAGCCTCAAGATGCTGAAGCTGTTTCCATACTGCACTTCGACTAATCCCCAGGGCCGCCCCCAGATCCTGACCAGAATGGAATCGCCCATCCTTCAGAAGGTTCAACAACGTCAACATGCAGGTCTCGCCTCACAATGAGGCCCGAATAATAGCTATGCCCCGGGCCGTTGCATAGAAATCAAGCACATGCATTTCCTGCGGGCAAAACAAAACCCCAACTGCTTTCGCAATTGGGGTTTCGGAATTTAATCTTGACGATGACCTACTCTCACATGGGGAAACCCCACACTACCATCGGCGATGCATCGTTTCACTGCTGAGTTCGGGATGGGATCAGGTGGTTCCAACGCTCTATGGTCGTCAAGAAATTCGGGTACTGAGTCGTGACCAGATGGCCTCGCTTCAGCAAATCGGGTATGTGACAGCTTTCGGTGTTTGTGAACATCGAACTTTCGGTTCGTTTCGTCTTCACACACCGCAATCTGGTCTCTCTCGTCTTTTCAACTAGGAGCATCAAATTGCTTGGGTGTTATATGGTCAAGCCTCACGGGCAATTAGTATTGGTTAGCTCAACGCCTCACAGCGCTTACACACCCAACCTATCAACGTCGTAGTCTTCGACGGCCCTTCAGGGAACTCAAGGTTCCAGTGAGATCTCATCTTGAGGCTAGTTTCCCGCTTAGATGCTTTCAGCGGTTATCTATTCCGAACATAGCTACCCGGCAATGCCACTGGCGTGACAACCGGAACACCAGAGGTTCGTCCACTCCGGTCCTCTCGTACTAGGAGCAGCCCCTCTCAAATCTCAAACGTCCACGGCAGATAGGGACCGAACTGTCTCACGACGTTCTAAACCCAGCTCGCGTACCACTTTAAATGGCGAACAGCCATACCCTTGGGACCGGCTTCAGCCCCAGGATGTGATGAGCCGACATCGAGGTGCCAAACACCGCCGTCGATATGAACTCTTGGGCGGTATCAGCCTGTTATCCCCGGAGTACCTTTTATCCGTTGAGCGATGGCCCTTCCATACAGAACCACCGGATCACTAAGACCTACTTTCGTACCTGCTCGACGTGTCTGTCTCGCAGTCAAGCGCGCTTTTGCCTTTATACTCTACGACCGATTTCCGACCGGTCTGAGCGCACCTTCGTACTCCTCCGTTACTCTTTAGGAGGAGACCGCCCCAGTCAAACTACCCACCATACACTGTCCTCGATCCGGATAACGGACCTGAGTTAGAACCTCAAAGTTGCCAGGGTGGTATTTCAAGGTTGGCTCCACGCGAACTGGCGTCCACGCTTCAAAGCCTCCCACCTATCCTACACAAGCAAATTCAAAGTCCAGTGCAAAGCTATAGTAAAGGTTCACGGGGTCTTTCCGTCTAGCCGCGGATACACTGCATCTTCACAGCGATTTCAATTTCACTGAGTCTCGGGTGGAGACAGCGCCGCCATCGTTACGCCATTCGTGCAGGTCGGAACTTACCCGACAAGGAATTTCGCTACCTTAGGACCGTTATAGTTACGGCCGCCGTTTACCGGGGCTTCGATCAAGAGCTTCGCGTTAGCTAACCCCATCAATTAACCTTCCGGCACCGGGCAGGCGTCACACCCTATACGTCCACTTTCGTGTTTGCAGAGTGCTGTGTTTTTAATAAACAGTCGCAGCGGCCTGGTATCTTCGACCGGCATGAGCTTACGGAGCAAGTCCTTCACCCTCACCGGCGCACCTTCTCCCGAAGTTACGGTGCCATTTTGCCTAGTTCCTTCACCCGAGTTCTCTCAAGCGCCTTGGTATTCTCTACCCAACCACCTGTGTCGGTTTGGGGTACGGTTCCTGGTTACCTGAAGCTTAGAAGCTTTTCTTGGAAGCATGGCATCAACCACTTCGTGTTCTAAAAGAACACTCGTCATCAGCTCTCGGCCTTAAGATCCCGGATTTACCTAAGATCTCAGCCTACCACCTTAAACTTGGACAACCAACGCCAAGCTGGCCTAGCCTTCTCCGTCCCTCCATCGCAATAACCAGAAGTACAGGAATATTAACCTGTTTTCCATCGACTACGCTTTTCAGCCTCGCCTTAGGGACCGACTAACCCTGCGTCGATTAACGTTGCGCAGGAAACCTTGGTCTTTCGGCGTGGGTGTTTTTCACACCCATTGTCGTTACTCATGTCAGCATTCGCACTTCTGATACCTCCAGCAAGCTTCTCAACTCACCTTCACAGGCTTACAGAACGCTCCTCTACCGCATCATCCGAAGATGATACCCGTAGCTTCGGTGTATGGTTTGAGCCCCGTTACATCTTCCGCGCAGGCCGACTCGACTAGTGAGCTATTACGCTTTCTTTAAAGGGTGGCTGCTTCTAAGCCAACCTCCTAGCTGTCTAAGCCTTCCCACATCGTTTCCCACTTAACCATAACTTTGGGACCTTAGCTGACGGTCTGGGTTGTTTCCCTTTTCACGACGGACGTTAGCACCCGCCGTGTGTCTCCCATGCTCGGCACTTGTAGGTATTCGGAGTTTGCATCGGTTTGGTAAGTCGGGATGACCCCCTAGCCGAAACAGTGCTCTACCCCCTACAGTGATACATGAGGCGCTACCTAAATAGCTTTCGAGGAGAACCAGCTATCTCCGAGCTTGATTAGCCTTTCACTCCGATCCACAGGTCATCCGCTAACTTTTCAACGGTAGTCGGTTCGGTCCTCCAGTTAGTGTTACCCAACCTTCAACCTGCCCATGGATAGATCGCCCGGTTTCGGGTCTATTCCCAGCGACTAGACGCCCTATTAAGACTCGCTTTCGCTACGCCTCCCCTATTCGGTTAAGCTCGCCACTGAAAATAAGTCGCTGACCCATTATACAAAAGGTACGCAGTCACAGAACAAAGTCTGCTCCCACTGCTTGTACGCATACGGTTTCAGGATCTATTTCACTCCCCTCTCCGGGGTTCTTTTCGCCTTTCCCTCACGGTACTAGTTCACTATCGGTCAGTCAGTAGTATTTAGCCTTGGAGGATGGTCCCCCCATATTCAGACAAAGTTTCTCGTGCTCCGTCCTACTCGATTTCATGACTAAGAGATTTTCGCGTACAGGGCTATCACCCACTATGGCCGCACTTTCCAGAGCGTTCCGCTAATCTCAAAGCCACTTAAGGGCTAGTCCCCGTTCGCTCGCCACTACTAAGGGAATCTCGGTTGATTTCTTTTCCTCAGGGTACTTAGATGTTTCAGTTCCCCTGGTTCGCCTCTTGCACCTATGTATTCAGTACAAGATAACCATCTTATGATGGCTGGGTTCCCCCATTCAGACATCTCCGGATCAAAGTCTGTTTGCCGACTCCCCGAAGCTTTTCGCAGGCTACCACGTCTTTCATCGCCTCTGACTGCCAAGGCATCCACCGTATGCGCTTCTTCACTTGACCATATAACCCCAAGCAATCTGGTTATACTGTGAAGACGACATTCGCCGAAAATTCGAATTTC
This sequence comes from Pseudomonas sp. P1.31, assembly GCF_001269815.1. Classification (NCBI taxonomy): domain Bacteria; kingdom Pseudomonadati; phylum Pseudomonadota; class Gammaproteobacteria; order Pseudomonadales; family Pseudomonadaceae; genus Pseudomonas; species Pseudomonas sp. P1.31. The sequence continues at coordinate 104,242 of NZ_LHVN01000037.1, forward strand.
TCATTTAAGAGAACTCACAAATTTTACCTTAGCCTGATCCGTTAC